>NZ_JAPPTN010000011.1:0-215947 GCF_027587095.1 Vibrio sp. NFR | reverse complement strand
CATATAATCCTTAATTTTTTATATCAATAGACAGGAGTAAAAACAACGTTACACAGTGTTGCATTGAGGGAACAGTTACTTTTTCTTTTATTTAAATGATAGTTATCTTTATAAGAGATAACTGATTTATTACATAATAGTGTCGTAATTTCCTAAACCGTTGTTATTACCTCGCTAAGATTTATATTGATTTGTGACAAGTAATAGGAAATACCTCTCCCTCTGAGAGCATTACGTGCCATCGTTTTGATGGGATATAATGTGGAAATAACTAGAAGGATAGTTGGTTTAGCAACGTTGTAGTATCGAACACTTTTATTTTATTATTTTTGTCAAGGTATTGGTTGTCTTTATACCTATTTAATTACTAGTTGGTTGCTCCAAAATCCAATGTCAGCAACAAACGAGCTTGATTCGATTGGATACTAGGCGAGCGATGAACCAGCCCTTTGTTTTCATTTCCGATCCAACGCTCACCTTTTAGCAGTGCAACGTCACCAACAGAAAGGTGGCTGATATCTGATTCTGCTCTGTATAAGCCGGATTCTGCATCCGAAAGCCCATGACTACCACGACCGAGCTTTGAGCGATCAAGTACGTCATTAGCAATCCATTGAGTCGCAATGCCTTGGTAGGTAGTGACTAGGCGGCAGGGGACTTGATCAACGTGAAAACGGGGACACATCGCGCTATTGAGTGTCGCTAGGCGCAGTCCTGCGTCTTCTAACTCAAACAAATAGCAAAACATGTCGACTAACTCCACGATATTTCTCAACAATACATCCGGCGCCTGCCCATCGGTTGCGTATTGCAGTACTTCATAAGCATTTTCAGGAGATACATTCAGCGATTTATTGAAGTTAGGGTGGGAGGTGATAAACCGATTCGTGGCATCGGCAAGCGGTTGATCGAATTGTCGCCGCCAGATTGCGATATTGATGTCTTCTTGATAGATGTTCGCTAACACAGTTGGCTCTTCGCCTGAACTGAAACACGGCGCTCGAAGTGTGCATTCAAGAGCCTCAGTTGAAGTGGACTCGATTAAAGTTGAACTCATGACATTACCTCCGATGTTATCTGTGTTCATTTTGATATTTGTGAAATGTTATATCATAACAATGCTGCTCAATAAATCAGTTTAGACAGTTAGCGAGTAGGGAGTAAGGCATTAATTGGAGAAGATAGGAAGGGGATGACTCTTCACTTTGGTGCGCTTAAATACAAAAAAGCCGATGGAGAAACCATCGGCTCAAACTGAGAGTTATTTTTTGAGAACAGCTACGCTTTTTGTTCTTCTAACTGTCCATTGTCGTTGGTGGATTTCAACAATCGGCTGGTAATGGTACCTGCAGTCATTGCACCAGAGACATTAAGTGCAGTTCGCGCCATATCAATTAGTGGCTCGATAGAGATCAGTAGCGCTGCGATTGTCACAGGCAAGCCCATCGCAGGCAGTACAATCAGGGCAGCAAAGGTTGCGCCGCCGCCGACACCGGCAATACCAAATGAGCTAATCGTGATGATGGCAATCAGTGACAGAATAAAGTTGATGTCTAGAGGATCGATACCCATTGTTGGCGCTACCATTACCGCAAGCATTGCTGGGTAGATACCTGCACAGCCGTTCTGACCGATAGTGGCACCGAAAGACGCTGACAAGTTCGCAATTGCTGGTGGTACGTTTAGCTTGGTGATTTGTGCTTCAACGTTAAGTGGAATCGTTGCCGCTGAACTGCGTGACGTGAATGCAAATGTCAGTACTGGCCAAATCTTTTTAAAGTACTCAGCAGGGCTAACGCCGACAAAAGAAACAAGTAGACCATGAACAAGGAACATCAGTGCAATTGCAACGTAAGACGCAACAATAAAGCCAAGCAAATTAAAAATGTCGGCAGCACTTGATGTTGCGACCACTTTCGCCATAAGGGCAGCAATACCATAAGGCGTTAATGCCATGATCATCTTAACCAGGCGCATAACCACGGATTGTGCCGCTTCCACAAAAGTACGAATTGGAGATTCCAACTCTTCTTTTTCTGCCATCACTTTACGTGCAGCGATACCGACTAAAACACCAAAGATAACCACAGCAATGATCGATGTAGAACGAGCCCCGGTAAGATCGGCAAACGGGTTAGTTGGAATAAAGCTTACTAACATCTGAGGAATCGTTAGGTCGCTTACTGATTCTACTCGACTCTCTAATACGGCAATACGAGCCGTTTCACGTGCACCTTCAGTTAATCCAGCGGCAGACAAACCAAATGTAGTCGTAACAAGAATACCGATCATGGCAGCAATGGCTGTTGTTACCAGCAAAACAGAAATCGTTAGACCAGAGATCTTACCCAGCGAACCGCCTTTCTCTAGCTTTACAACGGCGGAAATCATGGAAATCAATACCAAAGGCATAATCACCATTTTAAGCAGACCAACATAACCGCTGCCGACTATGCCGACCCATTCAAGTGTTTGTCCAATGACATCGCTGCCTTCGCCATGAATAAGTTGCAGTCCAAGACCGAAAAGAGAGCCCGTAACCAAGCCAATTAAAACCAAACGCGAGAGTGTGTTTTGTTTTTGTTGTTGGTTAAAAAGGAACATTAATATGGCGATAAACACCGCCAGAGAAGCAACCACTGCGAAATTCATAATCTTACCTTAGTAATCGGCATAAGAAGTGCTGATTAAATTTTATACGGAGCTATATACTGGTTGGGTAAGATACCGAGTGGGATATAACTTTAAAAATGATTAACAGGTATTAGATAGATCTAAAATGAATATAAAAATGCGACTCGACTCTCGTTGATGACTGATTTAGCGTAATATTTAGGCGAAATTTTTCAATCATAGTGCCTAATGAGATCAAGCATATCCTTTCTATGCAAATAAATGACTTTTTCTTCTTGATAGCTGAAAACTTGATAAATCATCGCTTTGGCTACGTCTTGAGCATGAACGGGTACAAAGTTCGCCAATTTACCAAGCATAAGCGGACGAATTACCTTAGAAAGTGTCTGAACAACCTTTTCATCCGTACGAGGATTTTCTCGCTGTCCGACCAGAGGTCCGGGCCTTGCGAACACCACTTCTTCAAAGCCCATCCTCTCGATATTTTTTTCCATATGTCCTTTGCAAGCTAGATAATGGGATGAAGAAGACGCTTTTGCGCCTAGACTCGAAACCACAGCGATGCGTTTTACACCGATCATCTTCATTTGTTGAGCAACTTTACATACCAATTCGACGTCGATTTTTCGCAGAGCATCTTTGCTGCCAGCTTGTTTTAATGTGGTGCCGAGACAAATAAAACCGACGCGTGGAATCGGTTGCTGATCGTCCCAATCGTGGATTGTGAGCGCCGCGTCTAACAATGGGACAATTTTGTTATTTGGATCCTCGATACCAGTGATCGTTCGGCGGGAGAGAGAATATAGCGTTTCGATGCTAGGCTGTGAGACAAGTTTAGCCATGACTTCTTTCCCTACAAGACCTGTACCACCTGCAATAATCACACATGCATTTGAATCGTTGCCCATTGTATCCTTCCTGTTTAAGAACAAGTGCTTAGGCTATTGTAGCGCATTTCTTCCACGAAGCTGCAGTCAGGTAGCTAATGTATGACACTTAATCAATCGAACTCAGTGAACCTAGCATCTCGAGGTTACTTGGGTATAGAAAGCTAAGCGAATAAAATACCCGCAAATAAAAAGACCCGCGGGACGAACGGGTCTTTTTTCCTAGGAGAATGATAAGGGTATGGATTGCCGCGATGGGCGTTGTTTGTTGGGCTTGCCTTTCTTAGCAGGGCGACGACTTTGATTGGCAAACATGGTTTCTCACTCTTTATGTCGGGGACAAGATCTGAATAGCATCACTCGTGCCAACATTGGAATGTTGTGGGTAAATCGGAACTAATCTAACAACCCTATAAGGAACAAAAAATCATTTTAAATCGACGAATGGAAATTAAAATTATTTATTATTCAGTTATATAGACCTGTTTCGATAGGTGGGCTGACTCTCGGTCTTACCTCTTAAAAGAAAGGTTATCTTGTTTACATATGTGGCTTCATTGCTCGACTTTGTTTTTCTTCTATCGCTAAATGAGCAGGTTGAAATAACATTTTTATCAATATGACTGTCGAATTGACAAAAAGCGCTGTCAAAAAGAGAAAATCAGATGAAATTGCACGGGAGAGGGGTACACTTGTTCTCTCAATTTGTCGGGAGTCTCATTTCTCTCGCGGTTTTCTAAGACCAAGGACGTCGTATGAACATAGATCTCAGTACGCTTGCGCCAACGCAGGTGTACCATTTGATGACTCAAACTGTCATTCCTCGCCCAATCGCTTGGGTGCTCACAGACTCAGGTGAGCAAAACTTCAACTTAGCGCCATTTTCCTACTTTACTGCGGTCTCTAGCCGTCCACCTTTATTGATGATTTCTGTGGGAAAAAAGCCCAATGGGGACATAAAGGACACCACGCGAAATGCATTAGAAACCGGTAAGTTGGTTATCCATATTGCACCCAGCGATCTCGCGGATAAAGTCACTTTATCCTCTGCCACATTAGAACATGGGGAATCTGAACTGGAGACGACTCAACTTGAGACGGTTGATTTCCAAGGTTTCGAATTACCACGCTTAGAGGGCGCGCCAATTGCATTCGGCTGTAAGTTGCATGAAGTGATAGAGATGGGGGAGACACCGCAAAGTTTAATCTTTGCAGAGATTGAACACATTTATGTCGATGAGCGGGTCATATCCATGGAGGGTGACCGTTTAAAAGTTGATGCCTTAGCTGTAGACCCATTAGCTCGGTTGGGTGGTAATGAATACGCCACGTTAGAAAAAACTTTTTCTGTCGCTCGTCCAAAATAAAGAATAAGGAATCATCATCATGGATCGCTCTTTTGCCTCAGAAATTCAAGCGCGCATTGATAACAAAACCAAACCATTAGGCGCTCTTGGTTTGCTCGAAAAAGTGGCGCTAGAACTGGCGTTAATTCAAAGCCAAGATAAGCTTCAATCGGTTGAAACAATAGAAATTCGCAAACCAACCATGTTGGTATTCGCTGGTGATCATGGTATCGCAGAAGAAGGGGTGAGCGTTGCGCCAAGTGCTGTGACTCAACAAATGGTGGCGAATTTTCTCGCTGGTGGCGCTGCTATTAACTGTTTCTGCGATCTCAACCAAATTGACTTTAAGGTCATTGATTGTGGCATGTTGTCACCGATCGATACCTTAGTTCCTAACTTTAAACATCACCCCAACTTGATTGAGAAACGTCTGGGAAATGGCACGGCAAACTTCGCTAAACAAACGGCGATGTCACTAGAACAAGTCGCGTTAGGTTTGGAATATGGTGCAAAGGTCGCGCAGCAGGCGATTCTTAATGGCTCGAACTTATTGATGTTTGGTGAAATGGGGATTGGCAATACCAGTTCGGCATCGGCATTGTTAACTGCGCTTAGTCCATTGGAAGTCGACCATTGCGTTGGCTATGGCACGGGCATTACTCAAGAGCAGCTAAACCGTAAGATCAAGCTAGTCGCACAAGGTGTGAATCGCTGTCGTGACCTTGATACCAAAGGCGCACTGGCTCAAGTCGGTGGGTTTGAAATTGTGCAAATGATTGGCGCATTCTTAGAAGCAAAACGCCACAAAACGCCAGTCTTGGTTGATGGATTTATCGTATCTGTAGCTGCTTATGTCGCGACTCTATTAGATGAAGAGACGCGAGATTACATGTTGTTTGCTCATAACTCAGAAGAGAATGGGCACAAGTTTGTGCTGGAATGCCTACAAGCGGAGCCTCTCTTGGACCTTGGTTTGCGTCTAGGTGAAGGAACCGGAGCAGCGCTTGCTTTGCCACTGGTAAAAGCGGCGGCTCAGTTTTACAACAACATGGCGAGCTTTGAGTGTGCGGGAGTGACGGTTTAGTGTCTGCTTCTGATAATACACTCCATTCAGAGACTCGTTCTTTGCGCTATCAGAGTGAGCTTTTCTTGCTCGCAGTCAGCTTTTTTAGTCGTATACCAGTGCCCGCAGATTTACCTTACAGTGAAACGCGCATGAACCAAGCAGGGCGATACTTTGCTTTGGTCGGTGTGTTGCTAGGACTACTGTGCGCAGCTGTATTTTCACTGGCAAGTTTGTTGTTCCCAAACTCAGTTGCCATCGTGTTGACCATGGCATTTAGCCTTCTGCTTACCGGCGCGTTCCATGAGGACGGTTTAACGGATATGGCGGATGGCATTGGCGGTGGTATGACGTTAGAGCGCCGCTTAACCATCATGAAAGACAGCCGCATCGGGACGTACGGAGCGGCAACGCTAATGATGGCGCTGTTAGCGAAGTTTGTATTTTGGAGCGAGTTAGCCAATGAGCCTCAGTTTTGGCTGATGATCGTCGTGGCGTACACCGTGAGCCGAGCACTTGCTGCCACTCTCATATACGACATGCCTTACGTTAGTGACGCAGATACCTCGAAAAGTAAACCGTTAGCGAACAAACAATCGAGCTTAGAAGTCGCGATACTGCTCTTAACTGGTGGGGTTGTAGCGTTGTTACTGGGTGTGACTCAGGCAGTGGTTATCCTATTGGTACTGACACTGTTTCGTGTGGGCTTTAAACGCTGGCTGACCAAACGTATCGGCGGATTTACTGGCGATTGCCTTGGTGCCGCGCAGCAGCTTGCAGAGTTGCTTGTTTATCTCACTCTTATCGCATTTAGTCATTCATTATGAAGCAACTTATTCTAGGTGGTGCGCGCTCAGGAAAATCGAGCTTAGCAGAGAGCAGGGCGCAACAATGGGCACAAAATAAAAACGGAACGCTTCACTATGTTGCGACGGCATTGCCTTTTGATGAAGAAATGAAGCAACGCATTGCTCATCATAAACTGCAGCGAGGGGCTGGGTGGATTGAGTATGAATGTCCGCTTAACTTGCCTGAGCTAATTTGTGAGTTTTCGTCTCAAGATGTCGTGCTAGTTGACTGCCTTACGCTTTGGCTCAACAACTGGATCTTTGAACTCGGTGATGACTGCTGTAATGAGCGGTTAGAGGAGCAAATTGAGTTGTTGGTGAATGCGGCAGCACAATCTGACGCGACGCTAATTTTTGTCTCTAACGAGGTCGGGATGGGTATTGTGCCGCTCGGCGCCGTTAGTCGTTACTTTGTTGATAATGCGGGACGGATGAATCAAAAACTGGCGACCGTATGTGAGCAAGTCACGTTTGTTGCTGCGGGCTTGCCACTTGAGCTCAAACCACAGGAAGGGAAGAGATGAAAACGCTGAATATCTATTTACTGCGACACGGGAAAGTGAACGCAGCCCCAGGTTTACACGGACAAGCCGATTTAAAAGTCGATGAAGCAGAGCAACGCAAAATTGCTCAAGCCTGGCAACAAACGGGTCGAGAAGTAGAAGGGATCATCAGCTCTCCCTTGTCACGTTGTCACGATCTTGCTGAGATACTCGCTGAGCAGCAACTTTTGCCTTTAAGTGTGGAACCTCAACTTAAAGAATTGGATTTTGGTGATTTCGACGGCATCCCATTTGACATGCTTTCTGAGCACTGGAATAAGCTCGATGCATTTTGGAAAGCACCGGCACAACACACCTTACCGAATGCTGAGAGCTTGGATGATTTCTCTCATCGTGTAACTTGTGCTTGGTCTCAAATCATTAATGATATCAATGACAACTTGCTAATTGTCACGCATGGTGGCGTAATTAGAATGATTCTTGCCCATGTATTGGGTGTAGATTGGCGCAATCCGCGATGGTATTCGACATTAGCGATAGGAAATGCGTCAGTAACACATATAACAATTACCATCGATGATCAGATTTACGCCTCAGTTCGTTCGATAGGCGTACCACTATTTGAAAATTAGTCACGGAAGTAGCCAACGCTTGGATCTCTACCGAGTTTAAGAGAGAAAAGGGCTGGCTCGATTACATCAAAAGGAACCATAAATGACCGCTCCTAGCTGGGATTTATCCATCGTTTATAACGATCTCGCTGACCCACGAATTCAAGATGACATTGCCCTTGTAGAGCAATGCATTGACCTACTCAATAAACAGTCTGCTGATTGTAACTCTGTTGAAGTGATGCAAAACGCAATCTTAACCAGCGAGGCGGCAAGCCGTTTGGCTGGCACTATTGCGAACTTCGCAAACTGTTACGCGTCAGTGGATGCGACAAATGCAGAAGCGAAAGCACTGCTGGGTCGTATGACGCGTATTTTCTCTGAGCTTTCTCAAGCTTACAGTGCGTTTGAGCTTAAATTGACTCACGCTGATGAAGAGTTCATTACTCGCGTTTTGGATCATGAAAATCCAGACATCAGTGGTCAGGCGTTTTCAATCCTAAACTCTCGCAAACTGGCTGACACACGCTTAAGCACCGAAGAAGAAAAGCTATTAGCAGCAATGAGCGTGGATGGAAAATCTGCGTGGGGTAAGTTATACAACAACCTCACGGGCTCTTTGAAAGTGAAGCTTGACTGCGCTGATGGTGAAAGTGAAGAGCTTGGCTTCTCGCAAGCAGCAAGCATTCTTTACGGCTCTGAATTTGATCGCCAAGAAGCTGCATGGCGTGGTGTTCAGAAGGCGATGTCGACACACCAAGAGTCTTTTGCCTCTATCCTTAACGCGCTTTCAGGTTGGCGTTTAACAGAGAACAAAAAGCGTTCTACCAAACGTGATGTTCATTTCCTTGATCCAAGCTTACATGGCAGCCGAATCAAAGCCGAAACGTTGGATGCCATGATGAAAGTCGCTAAAGACAGCCGTGAGATTGGTCAAAAAGCCGGTTTGCTAATGGCGAAGGTCCATGGTTTGGATGAGATGAAACCATGGAATCATCTTGCTGCGATGCCTGCTTTGAGTGGCAAAGCGAAAGTTTATCCATTTGATGAAGCAATCGATGTCATTTGTGAAGCGTTCGAAACCGTGAACCCAGATATGTCCGAGTTTGTCCGCATGATGGTACAAAACGGCTGGATCGATGCCGCGCCTAATGCCAACAAACGCCTTGGCGCATACTGTACTAAGCTGCCAGCGACGCGTACGCCGCTTGTGTTTATGACGTGGAGTGGTAGCCGCTCAGACCTGATGACGCTTGCTCATGAGCTTGGTCATGCCTTCCACAACTGGGTGATTCGTGACTTGCCGCTTTGCCAAACGTACTACCCGATGACGTTGGCAGAAACCGCTTCAATTTTCGCTGAAAACATCGTTCGTGATCATCTGATTTCAAAAGCAGAAAGTGTGGATGATAAGCTCGAAATGCTGTGGGAAGAGCTTTCTTCGGCGTTGGCGCTAATGATCAATATTCCAGTTCGTTACGAATTCGAAAAAGCTTTCTACGAGCGTCGCCAAGAGGGCGAACTGACAGCGGATGATTTCTGTGAGTTGATGTCAGAAACGTGGAAAGATTGGTATGGCGATGTGATGAGCGAGGCTGACCCTTATTTCTGGGCGAGCAAACTGCACTTCTCAATCTCTGGGGTGAGCTTCTACAACTACCCATATCTGTTCGGCTTCTTGTTCAGTAAAGGTATCTACGCTCAACGTGAAGCTAAAGGGGAGCGTTTCTACGACGATTACGTAGATCTATTACGTGACACTGGCAACATGATGGCTGAAGAAGTTGTAGACAAGCATCTTTCAATGGATCTGACGCAACCGGAATTCTGGCAGCAGAGTGTAGAGCTAGTTCGTGACAAAGTAGACGAATTTGAACGTTTACTCGCACAACGTGGTGAATAAACGCTAAAAGTTGATCAAATCATAATGATCTTCTTTAGGGCTGTGGTAAAGTTCACAGCCCTAACACTTTGTAATTGTTTAAAAAATAAACGCCTCAATGCTTGATTTGAGTGCATGGCGCGAAAAGGTATGGGATTTTAAATAAATTTGGCGGCTTCTACTCATAAGTGGGATCGCAACAACAAAAATCCTTTGTACAATTTATTAACATACCCGCCGTGCTATTAAGGAGTAACGCATGACGAAGTCTCTCTTTCGCCAATCGTTTTTAACTGACACGTTAGATGTTCATATTGATGTCGCGCCAGCGGAGCAGGTGCTGTCTAATGGTGTAAAACTTAAACTCTATCAGCGTGGTGTGCTAGAAGTGATTCCTGATGAATACACTCAGGAAACAAAGAACGTCATCATCTCTTGTGGTGTCCACGGGGATGAAACCGCACCGATGGAGCTGGTGGATTCAATTATCAAAGACATCGAATCTGGCTTCCAGAAAGTCGAGGCTCGATGCTTATTCATTATCGCTCACCCAGAATCGACTCTGGCGCACACGCGATTTTTAGAAGAAAACCTTAACCGACTGTTTGATGAGAAAGAGCACGAGCCGACCAAAGAGCTTGCGATTGCTGATACCCTCAAATTGTTAGTGAGAGATTTCTATCAAGATACGGCAGCGGAAACACGCTGGCACTTAGATTTGCACTGTGCGATCCGTGATTCAAAGCACTACACCTTTGCGGTGAGTCCGAAAACGCGTCATCCTGTTCGAAGCAAAGCCTTGATTGATTTTCTCGATAGTGCACATATTGAAGCAGTGCTACTGTCTAACTCGCCAACCAGCACATTCAGCTGGTTCAGTGCAGAGAACTACGGCGCGCAAGCTTTGACGATGGAACTTGGTCGTGTGGCTCGCATTGGTGAAAACGACTTAGACAAACTGACAGCATTCGATTTGTCACTGCGTAACCTAATTGCAGAGGCGAAAGCGGAGCACTTGTCTAAACCATGTATCAAGTACCGTGTTAGTCGTACGATTGTGCGCTTGCACGAAGATTTCGATTTCATGTTTGATGACAACGTCGAGAACTTCACCTCATTCGTTCACGGCGAAGTGTTTGGTCACGATGGTGACAAACCGTTGATGGCGAAGAACGATAACGAAGCTGTTGTTTTCCCAAACCGCCACGTCGCGATTGGTCAACGCGCAGCATTAATGGTGTGTGAAGTGAAAACGCGCTACGAAGATGGCGAGTTAGTCTACGATTAATGCCATATCGCTTTAATTTCGGCGAATAAAGCGTAAGAACACATTTGCAATTTACCGAGGCTTAACTGTAAGGTTAAGCCTCGTTTGTATTTATCGGCTACTATGGATTTTCAACAACTTATCCTGAACAAGGAACGACGCTGGCAACGCAATCTTTTGATCATGTCAGTGATTCTCGTGCTGCTCTCTGCTATCCATTTGATGGTCGGAGAGGTATTCCTTTCTCCTTTTCAGTCTCTCTCGGCATTTGAGCAAAAGCTCTTGTTGGATTTACGCCTGCCACGCTTGGTTTCTGCCGCCATTATCGGGGCTGCATTGGCGGTCTCTGGTGCTACCTTACAAGTTCTGCTTGGCAACGTATTAGCCGAACCCGGCGTTCTCGGGATCTCCGGTGGCGCGAGTTTGGCAATGGTGCTAGCCATGTTTGCCTTGCCGGTTTTACCTTCTCCGATGATCTTTATGTTGGCTGCCATTGCCGGTTCGATGCTGTTTACCGTCATATTGGTTGGTATCGCAAGGGCAATGCATCTCACTACTGCAAGGCTGCTGCTCGTCGGCGTTGCACTGGGTATTTTGTCGAGCGCCATTGTGACGTGGGCATTCTACTTTAGCGATGACTTAAGCCTACGTCAGTTAATGTACTGGCTAATGGGCAGCATTGGTGGTGCAAGTTGGTATCAGCACACCGTCACTTTGGTCATGCTACCTGTGCTGATTTGGCTCTGCTGCAAGGGCAAACCGCTTGATAAGTTGATGCTAGGGGAAATCCATGCCACTCAACTGGGTATTGATGTTCATCAGATGCGCTGGAAACTCATTTTGGCAATCTCCGTACTTGTTGGTGGTTCCGTTGCGTTGGGTGGGATCATTAGCTTTGTGGGCTTGGTCGTACCGCATTTGCTTCGATTAGCGTTTGGTACAGAAAACCGTTACCTGTTGCCTCTGTCGGCAATATCTGGCGCAGCCTTATTGGTTTTTGCGGATATCGGCGCGCGTTTGCTGCTCGATTCTGCAGAGCTGCCGCTTGGAGTGATGACCACTTCTATCGGCGCACCTATCTTCATTTGGATGCTGGTGAAAAGTCATGATGCACGTTAAGCACATCGCAGTGGGAAGTCGACTGCTACCGCTCTCCTTTGAATGTAAGCCGGGTGAGGTTGTCCATGTCGTGGGTCCAAACGGCTCAGGAAAGAGTACATTACTTGGCGCGATATCTGGCACTTTAACTCAGCGTGAAGGCGTGAGTGGGGAAGTACTTGTCGATAATAACGACCTGCTCACAATGCCACTTTCAGAACAAGCGCATATCCGTGGGTATTTGTGTCAGCAATCAAGACCTGCATTCAATGTTGATGTCTTTCAATACTTAGCACTTTCATTGCCAACTGGTGCCAATATCAGCGACGCGAAAGTACGAGATGCCGTTAATATTGTTATTGAGCTAGTACAACTGCAAGACAAGCTTCATCGAAGTATTCAGACATTATCCGGCGGTGAATGGCAGCGTGTCCGTTTAGCCGGAGTGTGTTTGCAAGTGTGGCGCACAATTAACCCTTACTCTCAGCTATTGATTTTGGATGAACCCGCAGCGCCGCTGGATATTGCCCAAGAAGGACTGCTATATCAGCTCATTAATGCCGTCGCTGCGCAGGGGATTGGGGTGTTGGTCGCAAACCACGACCTAAACCGAACGCTTAAACACGCTGATAAAGTCTTGCTGCTCAATAACGGCGTATTGCATTCTTTAGGTCATGCAGATGAAGTACTCACGGAAGAGGGCTTGGCAGAAGTTTTCCAAACTCAAGTTCGTAAAGTCGTATTGGAAGATAGACCCTATTTGATTTTTGATTAACTTGAATTCGCAGCTAAAAACCGCCGTGTTGACATCAAACAGAGCACGCTAAAAAGTGTCAATCTGGTTGTAAGACTGTGATGTTCAATGCCAATACTAAGCTGCAATTAGCCGTTTTCTCTAACACTCTTTTCGTGCAAGTGATTATTTTAGCAGTTGCAGTGATATTTCGAGCGATTCCATTTTTATACGCTTCTAAGCCATTTCTTATTTGAAGGCTGATCTCAATTGCCTATAAAGTTGATAGTGAAACATAAAGATGAGAGACATCAAAACAAAGGTACTTTCAAACCATATTCATTTAATGGTCATGTGAACTATAACTCAATGGACGAACCCAATTTAGAATCAGCCCGTTTAACGGAAAAGACTGAAGACCTACGAAAACGAAACCAAATACCTTTTAAATTTGATGGTGAACCAGTTGGGGAGCTGGCAGGTCGCTTCGAACACTGGCTCCCAGGCAAGAAATTTGAGGTCATGGCTGCGGTCAACAACTTCGCTATGTCATTGAATGCTCGGGGGAAGGTCATCGCAGACATGACAGAGCTGGTTTGTGTGACTGATAATTTACCACTAGCAAACTTTGACTATTGGGAGAGGCTTATTCGCTCACGGTTTTCAAAAGTGGTATCAGACACGAAACACGCTTCACAAATGTGCACTTGGTTGGATTTAATTAGTGCTGATGGACGCAAACGAGAGAATACGCTCAGAACGTTGTGTGGTGGTGCGCCTAATGCATTTTTTCTTTGTATGGCGCTACGCAGACTTAATGATTGGGCACCTCAAGTTCGCCAAGCCGCCAAAGAGCAATTAGCGAAGATAGCAAAGCACAGTGATCCTCAAGACGTTGCAAATGCGACAAGCGTAGTCCTTGTTCATTGGAACTCTTGGGGACGAATCGATGAGACGGAAAAGCAAGTATTGCTGAATATAATAAGCAGACCCCAGGTAGCAAACGCTATTGTCGCCAAATTGATGAACTCTTGTTGCGGTCCCATGCCCTCGTTATTTTCTCAGTTAAGTCGGACCAACATTTTAGATACGCATCTAACTAACATCGCGAAGAGTGCTATTCAACCTTGTATAAGAGCCAAGGCTTTTCGTGCTCTTTTCGAAAAACGGCTTACATGGACTCATGGTCGAGAGTGGGTTTGGACAGATATTCGTTACTGTGAAGGGCAGTTCAAGCCCATCGTCTACGAACGGCAGATTAGTGTCTCCCTTTCATCTGCCGAGTTATTAAACCGCTCAGCACACGACGCTTCTCCTATTGTTCGCAGAGTTGCAGCTGAGTTCCTTATTCGAGAGTTAGAGTCTCTTGGTAGTAAGGCAAAGAGATACGCACAGGGATTTTCAGCAGATAAATCAAACTCTGTCTCCGAGCGAGGTAGGTTTGCACTGAAGATGTTAAGCAAGACATAAAAGTGCAGCTCTTAGAAAACAAGTTATACGAAAAACTAGATGGTAATAATGTAAGGGGGTGCATATTAATGTCAGCTTAGCCACAGTGATTAAAAGTAGGTTATTACTCTTTGCTTTTCTTCTTTATCCGACGGTATCACCAGCTAAAAGCTCAGAGATACATCTTTTACTTAACTGGATGATAGATAACCATCAAACGATCGAAACCACGCTTAAAGATAGTAACCCATCTACATTAGTACCAACCATCTTCACTTTAACTGAAATCTGGAAACGTCGTGATGGAGCGCTTTCTGGGGAGGTGTCCCCATTAATTCTGAAGGCATTAATTGCGGACCCTTACACCACCTTATTGTTACTTTCGAAACAGCCTCAATCATTCGACAATTGGCTTGATGAGTTGGAAGGAATGGCATTTACCGCCTATGACACTAACGACAAAGCGGGACTTGAAACGTTAAGAGTCGATGTAATGCATTCGCTCAGGTCGATTTCTGAAGCTAACGAAGGAAAGTTAACTTTGATGGCATCCCAACTTATCAATAGATTAAGTCACATTGAAATACGGGATATTCACTAAATCATGTAGGACACAGCTCTTGTTGCGCCTTTACGAATATACAAGGAGGAAGAGTGATAAGACTCATTGCTTTACTAAGTTTAGGGTTGGCATTTTCAGTGCAAGCGGAGAGAGGGCTCTCACCCAAAGTCGAACAACCGTTGCTTCAATTTGCACAAGCAAATTGTTTATATCAGTATTTTTCATACAAAAATTATGATTTAAAGGATATAAGAAGCATCTCGGCAGGTATTGTACAGATGAGCCATATTCCCGCAGATAAATTCGTTGAAGTTAATGAATTAGTTCGTAACTATGAGCCCCAGATTCAGTATAAGAAAGAGACGTCGCCTCTACTTGTGAAGTGTTTTACTTTAGAAAGCGACCCTGCTTTTTTGAAAAAACTGAGCCGCGTTTCGGAGCGTAATTAAGATAAGAGACCTTTTCTTATTTTAGAGTTTTGGTTAAAACGGAAGAAAAGCTGGATCAAGATAAACAGGTAAGCACAATAACGAAACCTAAAAGAGGTTTATGCGAGCTTTGAAATGGCATAGAACAAAAAGAAAATTTACTTGCGTTGACTTGGAGAAAGGAATGAAAAAATACGTGATTGTGGCTCTAACGAGTTTGTCATCTATGGCATTTGCTCAAGAAGAAGCGATAGATTGTAATAACGCGGTCAGTACCCTAGAGATTAATCAGTGTGCAGCCATTGAGTTAGAGGCTGCTCAAAAGCAACTAAATAAGTATTTGGAAACGAGTTTCGAACATAATTCTTATGATCCTGAGCTGATTAAAGCGATTCAAGTTGCACAAAAAGATTGGCAAGCGTATGTGACGTCGCATTGTGATTCGGTATATACGCAGTGGCGTGAAGGGACAATTCGTGGCGTGATGGCTATTTCCTGCGAAACTCACTTAACTCAACAAAGAACTCACGAAATTTGGCAAAACTTCTTAACCTACATGGATAGTACGCCACCTGTTTTACCCGAACCAAATGTTGAGTAGTGTTACTTAAATGCGGATAGATTCATTTTTTAAAACGCGTCAACGTACTTAACCTCAACACGGCTTCTATCACGCTAAACGGTATAGCGGATGAGAGATGCTGTTTAACCCACTCAGGCAGTAAATGGGAAGTGTTTTATGCCAGAGAGGGCAAATGTGATTCAGAACCTGATCGTAGGGCATTTTGCGGGTAAATTTAGCTGTAAGTTTCTTCTCTTGTTGGAGAGCTAGCACTTCTTTTGAGGACCGATAGTATGTTCCAAAGTCTCCTTCTAACTGAGATCCTTAAATCTGAGCTGAAAAACAACAATTTAATTGTTGAAACAACGAGTTGGCCGCCAAAATGCAATAAGCTCATTGTATTGCAATATCGGTTTTCCAAATCATATACTTTGGTCAATTATCGAGAATTGGAAGATGGCCATTATTGGTTCGCAGAGTACATTGATGGTGACGAATGTTTGGCATGTCGCTTTGATGTTCTTTAGCATCATTCTTTTGAATCATGTATTTCAAGCTTATGGGATTTAATAGAGAAGGAGTTCATTTGACGATTCCTACCTTGTACATTTTTTCTGGTCTTCCTGCGTCTGGTAAGTCGACGTTAGCAAAGCTATTAGCCGCAAGAGTTGGCGCGATGTATGTACGCGTCGACACTATAGAGCAAGGCCTACGTGATTTGTGTCATTTCAAGGTTGAAGGTGAGGGTTATCGGCTAAGTTACCGGATCATCCGAGATAACCTTGAACTTGGGTTGAGTTGTATCGCTGACTCTTGTAACCCCATAGAGCTTACACGGCATGAATGGCAGCAAGTGGCAACAAGCATGTCCGCTCACTTTGTTAACATAGAGATAAGTTGCTCGGATGAGAATGAGCATAAACAACGTGTTGATTCTCGTAAGAATGAAGTTGAGAACCTGCAGCTACCGAATTGGCAACAAGTAAAAGCTCGTCACTACGAGGCTTGGAAGACGGAAGTCGTCAAGATTGATACGGCAGCAGACAGTATCGAAACGTCGTTTGCCAAATTGGTCGAAAAGCTTGGTATTTGAATTTAGCATTCCTTTTATGATGGAGATTCGCCATGCACAAGCGAGATAATGGTCTCGATGCCCAGGGCTTTATCCGCAATGACTGTTCACCAGAAAATATTCAAATAGAGTTCCAACCAGTTGTTGAGGTCGTTGTTGGTGAGTTGATAACGCAACTTCCAAAACAAATAGATGGTATCTACTTGTACGGCAGCGTTCCCAGAGGCACAGCAATGCTGGGGCACTCAGATCTCGATGTTTCCGTAATACTGACCGCACCGGTGAGTCAAAATGAACTGGGCATATTCAACAAACTGTCTTCAAGCATCCCCAAAGCTTATCCGCAAATAAGCAAACTTGATATTGACCCAGGTGAGCGTCATCGTGTTCTAGACCCAAAAGAAAAATACCATTGGCAATTTTGGCTCAAACACTGTTGCTGCTGCATTTGGGGAAATGATTTATCAAAAGAGCTTGTGTCACATAAACCCAGCTTTGAAATCGCTGAAGCTCTCAATAGTGACCTCGCGGTTTTTTTGGAGCAAATGAGTGGTCGTTTTGCGCAAATGAGTGACAAAGCGGTAGCAAAAGTGATTGGTAAGAAGTTGATAAGAGCTGCCTACTATTTTGTCGCTGAGAAGGACGGCAGTTGGTATATCAACTTGCCTGAATGTGTCGAAGTAGCGAGAAAATACTACCCAAATCAACATCAAGATATTGATCTTGCTTACCAATGTGCAATAGGCAACATAGCGTCCAAAATAGATGCCATCGCACTTTATCAGCGGTTAAGTCAACACATCAATGCTAGGGCTTTACAAAGTTGATTGTTTATCAAGAACGCTCAGAATAAAAAGCGCCCACAATATCGAGTATTGTGGGCGCTGAATTTTATCTGTAGTGCCTAATCGGCGACTTACTGTGTAAGTGGCTTAAGGTCTGCAGGGCGGTAGTAAACCGATTTTAGAACCTTACCTTTACGTACCGTTTTGCCTTCAGATACAAAATCTTCTGCGCATTTCGCAATGATGTATTCGCCTTTTTGAACCGCCATCAGCTTGATGCCTTGTTCAGCGTAGAACGCTTCTGTTTCTTCATATTCTTGCTCGTTACGGCACACTTTGCTCATGTTGCTTGAGTGCACTTCGTCCCAGCAAGGGATAAAGTCGATACCACGGTTCACCGCTACGTTAAGCAGTAGATCGATCAGGTAGCTGATCGCTAGGTTATCTTCAACTTTGCTGTCACCAAGGTGTACTAGACGACCCATTAGAACGTAAACGCTGTCAATGATTGCGTCTGCTTGCTCGGTTTTGCAATCCGCTTCCGCTAGTTCAGTAAGCTCTTCGATCGCAAGAGAAGTGTGTAGTGTATCTGCTTGTGCGTCTAGGCTTGCAACATCCGCCACTGGTAGGTCGAAAGTGCTACGGAACTCGGTGATGTCACGGTATAGGTGATCAAAAATCTCTTGGGTTAGCTTTGACAGTTGCATTCTAATGTCCATTGAATCGATTGAAGTCGCAATCATATCAAACCGAACTTTAATCCCCAAGCGATCCCATTCTAACTGGTTAGAATTCTGTCTCTTGGGGAGTGAGTCTTAGCGAAATAGGTAAGGGAAGAGCTTCTTACGTTCTTCGTCTGAAAGCGCTGAGACACGTGCGATATTGGTATCTGGAATGGACTCTGGATCAGGGTAGTGTTTAAGTACCTTTTCCATGCTCTCTTCACGGATCAAATGAAACACTGGGTATGGAGAGCGATTCGTCAGGTTTTCATCATCTTCTGGTTCTGCACCGCCAAAACAGTAATCAGGATGGAAGGTGGCAACTTGGAAAATACCTTCCCAATCTTGCTGTTTGATCAAGCCTTCAACCCAATCAATGAAGAAGTTGTAATCCCAGAAATCTTGCAGCATGTTTGGAACCACAACCAAGGTTGTCTCCAGTTTTTCTGGCTCGGTATTACTGAGTTCGATCAGTTGCAGCAAAATGTCTTCAAGTAGAGCTTCTTCTTGCGAGGCTTCACTAACGAAGATTTTGATTTGTTTATTGCGCTGTGGCTTAGCGGCGAACGGGCAGAGATTTAACCCGATCACGACATCATTGAGCCATTGATCGACTTGCTCTGTGATCGCATTGATATCGGTGTTTGGTGATTCTTGTGTTGAGCGCGTTGGCATACGACTTTCTTGCTTTTATGAATGTGGCGCAAGCATAGCAGACCAACGCCACAACATAAAATCAATAGGGCTTAACGCCTTGCTAAGCAGTTATATCTGCATTATCGCCAGCGTCAATTCGCTCTGTAATGTGTTTTAAGAATGCGATAGCAGCGAACATGGCAATGTACAGTGCACTGCCGCCAATTAGTACACTCGACCAACCGCCGTTTTGCCAGCAATAGAGCAATAGGAATCCACCTAAACTGCCGCCAATATAGTAATGCACGAGATACAATGCGGTCGCCGTCGCTTTTGCTTGTGTTGCGTTTTGTCCAACCCAACCGTAGGCTAGCGTGTGAGTGAAGAACGCACCGAAGCTGATCAATAACAAACCTGCCAACATTGCAGGTATGCTTTCAATTACTGCGATCCACATGCCAGCCATACTGACGATAGAGCCTAAAAACATGCCAAGTATCGGTGAAAAGCGTTTACTCCAATGTCCGGCACAACGGGAAGAAAACGTACCACCCAAATAGCAAACAAAGATGAGAGAAGCTAACCCGACAGGCACATTATGTGGTGCACTAACCAAGCGGAATCCCATTACCGAATAAAGATTAACGAACAAGGCAAAGTTCAAACCGCCAATTAGCATAGCGAACCACACACGTTGATTTTTGAAGTGTCCGATAATAGCTCGATTGTGATGCCTTAAACTGCTCGAAGAAGGGGTGAAGTTTTTCTGTTTTGGCAGCAAGTAATGCACGCTGACCACACCGATAAGGGTGAATAGCATCATGACTTCGATGGCGACGTCGATGCTGAAGTTGTCTGCCAACAAACCTCCGCTGATACGCCCTGCGATCCCTCCCAATGAATTGGCTGCGATATAAGTACCGATCGCCATTGAAAATGCGTGTTTATCTAGCTCTTCCGCCATATAAGCAACGGCAACAGCTGCAAACGCGGCAAGCGCAACACCGATCAAAGCGCGACAAACCACTAAGAACAAAAACGAATCGCCAAGCAGCATTAATGCGGAGATCGCAGGGATCGAAAACAGACCAAACATCATTACAGGTTTGCGCCCAATCGACTCAGAGAGCACAGCCATTGGGACCAAGCTAAAGGAGAGAGCCAGTGTGGTGGCGGCGAATAGCCAGTTGACCTGCGTTTCCGAGATCTGAAAGTGCGCCGCAAAGCTTGGCAGCATCGGCTGAAGGAGATAAAGGTTCGAGAAAACCAAAAATGAGCCGAGCGCCAGAGATAGCGTAATGCGTTTGTATTCCGGAGTACCGAAACTGACCATGAGTCCTGCCTAATGCGAGCGAGCAAATATAAAGAAACTGTGATCAATCTATCAGTTAGTTGTGGATTGAAAAAATATATTAAAAATATGGTTGGTATATATTTTTGATCTAATGGAATCGAAACAACTCAAACACTTTTTGGCGGTCGCGGAACACGGCAACATTACTCATGCAGCTAAGGCTTTGCACATTGCTCAGCCAGCGTTAAGTATTTCAATTAAGAAGTTCGAACAGTCTCTTGGCGTGACGCTGTTTCGCCGAGAAGAAAAGAAAATCAGCTTAACCAAAGAAGGGGAAACCCTGTTGGTTCACGCTAAGCGAGTAATTCAGCAGTTACACGATGCGCAGTTAGCAATTGATGAACTCAAAGGTTTAGCCAAAGGGGAAGTGCGCCTTGGTACGCCTTCAATGATGGGCAGCTATTTTTTCCCTCGAATTGTCATGGCGTTTAAGAGCCAGTATCCAGATTTAAAGCTGACGCTGGTGGAGGCGGGTACTCAGTCTATCCGCCGAATGTTACTTAATGGACAGCTCGATATTGGCGTGATCAGTTGTGACGATGTACCAGAAGACTTAGAAACTGACCATTTGTTTACTAGCCAAATGGTCGCCGTTGTGGCTCCGGAACATGACTTAGCTCAGCGCAGTGCCATCACATTTGATCAGTTTTTCGAGCATGATTTGGTGATGTTCCAACATGGCTACTTCCACCGAGAATTCTTAGACCACGTCAGCGAAGAGCATGGCTTTACAATGAAGTCCTCATTTGAAACCAACTTGCTGCCGCTCATTCTGAGTATCGTTAAACAAGAATTTGCTATTACCGCTCTCCTAGAACTGGTGACACAACATGAACAGGGTGTGGTGGGTATTCCATTTGAACCGAGCGTTAAGCTCGACCTTGCACTCGCGTGGCGAAAACAAGGCTATCTATCCATTGCCGACCGTACTTTCATTGACTTTGTGAAGCGGTATATTTGATTCGTATCCAATTAAAACCAAACTGTTCAATGGAAAGCCTCCCTTTAATTGGGAGGCTTTTGTTTTTATGCAGTTATCTCTTTCTCATTAAGTGGTATCAAAACCCCAAGAGCCACCATGGCAGCGCCACCGATTACGGTGAACAATACTCGCTGCGAAAAGATCAATTCTGCCATTTCCGGATTAAAAGGACCTACCGATACAGTAAGAATAAGCAGCATGATACAAGCCGTGGCAATGGTGTAGTTGTGTTCGAGATACACAAGGATGCCGTAAAGCGAAGCGATGACTAAAACCCACATGGTTATTGTGATTGCCATGTCGGAGTTGAACGAGCCCAATAGCAACCCCACAGGCAAATAAACTAATGCGCCAAGCAAGGTTCCGTTCAAGCGTTGCCAAGCTTTCGGTGCTAAATCTTTGCTGAACGGGCTGTGGATCATCATAAATAGGTAAGCACCTAAAACGGCTCCTGTGCCACTCCATATACCTAACGACAGCACCAAGCCAATCCCTAGCGCCTTGCGGCTGGAGTACTTGAGATCAACACGACTAATTTTATGTGTGGTGCTCATCGAGCCATTCTGGGTGTTGGCGTTTTTCCAAACCAGCGTACTAGCAATGATCGCCACAGTGATGCCAAGCACAACCGATACTGAACGTTGAAGCATAAGTTCTGTGGCTGGGATATCTACCGGCATCATCATCGATAACAACATAAACGTCAGCGGCAGAATGTACTTTGGTACTCCTTGGTGGTGTTTATCGCGCTCTGTTATGACGAGTAAGAAGGCAAACAGCGCACTAGTAAAAGGCGCATAAGTGATAGGCACCATGGAAAGTGGTACCGCAACTAATGTCATGACCAAAGGATGGAGGCTACCTAGTAGGGTGTCTTTTGTCGTACTGAATTTGAGATTGTATAGGTAGTGGATGATTCCCACTTCCACCGCCACAAAAGCTTCTCCGACATCATAAAAATACGCACTGATGATAAGCAGCACGATAGAAAGCAAAAACATGCGGTTGCCTAGCACAAGGTAAGGCTTTGGCGGGATGAATTTTTGAGCGAGTGAATCGAGCATGGCGTATTTCCCATCCTTCAGTGAATAACAATATGGAAGGTATGAGATTACCAATTTAATGAAATATTCATTGCCAGTTTACGACAATAGTGATGAAAGCTTGAGCAGCATAAAGTGCCCAAGCTTAATGCGACTACGCGGTCTTCTTGTCGCGAGATTCGAAGAAATAGGTCACAAATACCATGTAGGCAACGACCAACACTAACTGCCATATCCGAACGTAAAACTTATCGTCTAGCGCACCGCTGCTCATGGAGGTACCCATTAACACCATAAAGCCCGTAAATGCAGTGGCGTAGACTGGGGCTTTGGCGGGCTCGGTGTAAATCTTGGTCCCAAGTAACGTAATAACCACCAACATCACTAGCATGTAGATGTACATATTTGGCACCAGAGAAATGGTAACGAAAGCGGCGAAAGCGAGTAGTCCTCCTAACACATTACTGATAACAAAAAACAATGATGTTTTGCCCGCTTTGTCGCTGGTTGCCATCAGAGAAAGCAGCATGACAAACGCAACGGTGAGCAATATTTGTGACAGTTGGAAATAGAAATAAAAACAAACCAAGGGAAACGACATCATCCAAGCTCGAATCGCAGCATTCCAACGAACTTCTTGAGTTAGAGGGGAGGGAGGGAAGCCAGCAAATTCAGTCGCATTCTCTTCTGGGAAGTAAACATGCGACACCCCGTAAAGCGCTACGGCGACGATACCAGAAAACGCAAAACCGATGCCCACGTCTAACGCGGCTTGCTTGTCTATAATGGTAACCGATGGAATCAAAATCAGGGCAATCATCAAGAAAGTGGCAAACATTACCCATTTTGGATCGGTAAATAGGTAATAGCTCCACAACATGCCCAACGACAGTACAGCCAGAAAACCTATTTTGTACTCTGGCAAGCCGCTCGATACCAAAAAGCCAATGACCGCGGTGGAGATCAACGCATAGCCAAGTTGTTTGACATGCAGGATATGAAACTGGGGTTTATCGACGATGAATTTTGCCGTCAAAAGAGGCGTACAAAATGCCAAAGGCCAGTTAAACCATAACGCGATAAAAGTAGCCAAACCTACGGTGACAACATAGCGCAGTATTCGACGTTCTTGTGCTTGAGTCAGACTATCTAACATAAGAGAACACGCTCACTAGATTGATCCAAACCTTACCCAGAAAGTTAAATAGAGCGTTGCTCTCTGTGTAGATCACCACATCTGCTTGTCCACCGATGCGCATGAAGTCAGCCGCATGTTTATCATCGAGCTTAATGGTCACGGGCATACGTTGTGTATCGCGCAGCCAACCATTTTGATTTTTCACGGTGGCTAAGGTGCCTGGCTGATTATTCGCGCCCCATGCAACCCCTAAATCTACGGAAGATACTGTGCCAGAGAAGGTTTGTCCGGGAGCATAATCGAGTGCAATTTCAACTTTATCTCCGGCGTTAATGTTGCCCATGCTGTTTTCGCGGAAGAAGGCTTCAAGCCATAAACCGTCGCTTTCAACAAACGTCATCAAGGGAGAACCTGCCGTGGCATAAGCACCTTGCGACAAATTAAAATTGGTCACAGCGCCATCAGAAGGTGCTCGCATTGTCGTGCGTGATAAGTTCAGTTGCGCTTGTTGCAGTTCTAGTAAAGCCGATTGGATCTGAGCGTTCTCTTCACCTGCCGCTCCCACCTGAGCTTTTGCTTTTTCTAGGTTCGCTTTGGCGTTAACGACATCGGCATTCGCTTTATCAATGGCTGCGCGAGTTGTATCTGCATCTGATTTTGAAACCACGCCTTTTTCTGCCATGGCTAAAACTCGTTGCCCTTGGCGTTTAGCATTTTCTTGTGCCACGAGCGCGGTGGTCAATTGAGCTTGTGCTGACATCACACCTGCCATTTGCGAGCCAACATTCTGTCCTGCGATCTTGAGCTTTGCTTCTGCTTGCTTGACCGCAATCTGGTGATCGGTGGTATTGATTTGCAGTAGCACATCGCCTTTTTTGACTTCGGTATTTGGTTTAATGCTGATGCTGTCTACTTGGCCAGAAACTTGTGGGATCAATGAGACGACATTGCCTTCCACACGGACATTATCGGTTGTCGGAATGATGCGATCTGCCACTATCGCTGTACCAATGGACACCATAGTGAGTGCCAATAATGCATTGGTTGTGCGCTTGACCTTATTAACCGGTTTCGGCGTCTGGCTTACTTGGTTTTCTGCTGCTGTCTCTGACATATAAACACTCACTAATGATGAAGAAAGATGGTCAGAGTTCTCCATCGACGCAAGCTAGGCGCGAATTAAACTGAGACCAGTTCGTTTGAGCGTTAAAATACAATGTGTAAGGAAGTAAAAATTGCCATTATGCGACATTCGGAAATTTTGCAGAGTAGTGGTTTGAATAAGAGCGACAGACAAAGAAATAGGGCGGGCAGATAGAAAAAGAGCCTCTCTTTGGAGAAGCTCTTTAGGGTAGAGATAACGTGACTAAGTGATCAAACAAATTGATTAATATGTCACTTAGTTGCTGTACATTTTTTCAAAGTTCTTTGGATTCCAGCCAATCATGACTCGATCGCCAATCTTCAGTACAGGTACAGAACGAGCCCCCAGTGCATCGAGCTCTTTGCGTCCGCGTTGCATTTTTGCATTGCACAAGCGGTAGTTAATATTTTTCGAATCAAGATAACGTTGAGCATCTTTGCAGTGCGGGCATTTGTCTTTGACGTAAAGAACGACACGTTTCATTCAATTTCTCTCCATTATCGTCGGGAGGCGAAGTTTAGCGAGGTTTCGCAACAAAGGAAAGCTTGTGGAACTACACCGCATTACAAATGCCTGCTATCTATCAAAGTAAGAGTAGCCACAACATCGAATTGATTTTAAAAATAAGGTACGCACGCTGGTATAATTTAATAGTATAAAGTACACTAAAATAATTACAGAACGCTATTCATTTGCAAACCAATAAAAAGGAAAGTTAGACAGGCAGGAAGCCGATATAACGACGGAGAAAAACATGAGAAATAAAGGCTTCACTTTAATTGAGATGGTTGTGGTTATTGTACTACTCGGTATTTTGGCGGTTACCGCAGCTCCGAGATTTTTAAATCTTCAAGATGATGCGCGAGATGCAACTCTGGAAGGTTACGCAGGTGCGTTGCTTGCTAGTATTGGGATTATTGCAGGCAAACATAAAATTGAGGGTGAACCCGATACCTTGATTGTTGACGGTACAGAACTATCATTCTTTACCACAGAAGATGGCAACACTCAGTCGTTTGAATACCCAACAGCGACAGATGTCGAGCAATGTATGGATATCTGGAACACTGCGGTTAATGGCATTAGAGCGAAAGGGGCTGATGCCAAAAAAGGTGAATTGAAGACGACTTTTGATCGTAATGAAGCCACTTGCTCTTATGCAGATTTACAACACGGCGCTGTGACATATAAATCCGGTACAGGGGATGTCCGCGTAGATAGCTAATAGCGACCTTCTAGGTTGGGTAGGGGCTTGAGATGCTCCTATCCAGCAAGTAACTCCTTTTTAAACTCTCCTCAATATGACTGCAAAAGCTGCGTAGGTACTGTGAACAATCAGATTGGTTATAACCTAAGATGAAACTCTTGCTCATCTCAGGTATATTTAGCGCCTTTCTTTTGTCATAGCAGACTTAATACGCATGCATCCGTCACTTCGATACATTCAAGGTTATCCGCAGAACATTGTCGAGCAAGTCAGTTCACTCGTCGACAGTGGTAAACTGGTACCTTGGTTCGAAAAACGCTACCCAGATAGACACCAAATCAAAAGCGAAAAGGCACTCTACGAATACGCAATAGCGATCAAAAACCGCTATATGAAGAAAGCCGCGCCAATTAGCAAAGTGGTCTACGATAAGAAAATTCACGCTGTAAACAATGCGCTTGGTTTGCATAGCGTGATAAGTCGTAACCATGGTGGCAAGCTGAAATCGAAAAATGAGATTCGCATTGCGAACGTGTTTAAAGATGCACCTGAAGCGTTATTACGCATGCTGGTGGTACATGAGCTGGCACACACGCGTGAGAAAAACCACGACAAAGCCTTTTACCAACTGTGCTGTTATATGGAGCCTGAGTATCACCAACTCGAATTTGATGCTCGTCTGTTTATGATTTACCTCGATTTAAAAGCGAATTCGAATGAAGACCAATAATCACAACGCGAAACAAGCTCAGCCAAAAACGGCGAAGTCTAAGCCGAGCAGAGAAGTCACCAAGATCAAACCAAAGCGTGTGAAAAATAAACCAACAGCAAAAGCTGCGAGTGCGGCAAAAAGCACTGGTCTGAAAACTAACGCCGCGAACAAAAGCAGCGATGTGGAAATGATCAAAACTGCCAAAAGTGGATTGCATGAACGTAATGCACATCGAGGTCGCTACGATTTCAAAAAGCTAATCACAGCAGAGCCTCAGCTCAAATCATTTGTGATAAAGAATCCGAAAGGGGAAGACTCAATCAACTTCTCTGATCCAAAAGCCGTCAAGATGCTCAATAAAGCATTGCTGGCGGCGCATTATGATATTGAATACTGGGATATTCCTGATACTTACTTATGTCCGCCCATTCCTGGGCGTGCGGATTACGTTCATCGCGTAGCAGAGTTGCTTGATAGTGAAGTAAAAGGCAAATATGCACACCATAAGGTGCGAGCACTTGATGTGGGTGTAGGGGCAAACTGTATTTACCCAATCGTAGGTGTGACTCAATATGGATGGCATTACACTGGTAGCGATGTTGACGCAACATCGATTGAATCAGCACGAGCAATCACAGAGCGTAATGCCTTGTTAAACGGTAAGATCGAATTGGTACAACAAACCAGTGAGTCCAATATTTACCGTGGTATTATCCAACCAAACGATCGCTACGATATTACGACTTGTAACCCACCATTCCACCGTTCAGCTGAAGAAGCCGCGATGGGCAGTCAGCGTAAGCTAGATAATTTAAAAGCGAATCAGCGTAAGAAGGGGGGGAAGGTTCAAGCTAATCAAGCGAAAACGCCTCAAGTAAAAGCCAATAAACCCGCGCTTAACTTTGGTGGGCAAAATGCTGAGCTATGGTGTGAAGGTGGTGAAGCTGCTTTCATCCGTAAGATGGCGAACGAAAGCCAAGCATTCAGTGCACAAGTGCTCTGGTTTACCACGTTAATCTCAAAGAAAGACAATGTTCGTCCGATGCGCAAACAACTTGAAAAGTTGGGTGTAAAAGCGATCCGAATCGTGGAAATGAGCCAAGGACAAAAAGTCAGCCGTTTTATCGCTTGGTCCTACATGGACAAATCGCAGCGTAAAGCGTGGATTGAATTAAAGTAGTTATCCAGCAAAGCTGTTCAAATAATTAAAAAATAGCACCACTTTGTTGGTGCTATTTTTTAACAAGAAATTCATTAATTTAATAATTATAACAAGTTTATTTTCTCTTTATGTCAAATTATATGGTAGGGCTATCAAGTTAAAATAACATGGGGTACTATCCAGTAAAGAAATAATATTTATATATGCCCAGCGATGTCCGATAACGAACTGATCATCTTCCCTTGGAATCACAATTTTGAGACAGGGATGAAAAAGATTGATGAACAACATTACCATCTATTTTTATTGGTGAATAAATTAGCTAATACGTTGATTTATGATGACCAGATTGAAGTAGATGGCGTATTTAGTGAGTTAAAAGACTATGCTCAATATCACTTTTCATATGAAGAAAGTGTATGGAGTGAATACTTTTCTGATGATATTTGGAATGATGAGCATAAGAAGAGCCATGCCTCTTTTGTTGATGAAGTCATAAAAATCCAAGCGGAGTCGAAAGATCTCAACTGGCAAGAATCTATTGAGCACATCCTACAGTTCTTAGTGCGTTGGCTCGTGTTCCATATTATTGGCGACGATAAAAAAATGAGCGTGGCAGTAAGAGAGTTAGAGTCGAGTGACTCTTTAGAGACGGCGAAAGTGAATGCTGTCGACACTTTGCAAGGTATCAATGGCTTGGTCGCCGATACTGTACTTAAAATGTATTTTGAGGTATCAAGTCAATCTATTGAATTAGTGAGAGAAAAGCATCGTCGCTTTGTTGCTGAGAAAGAATTGAGATGTCTCAATAAAAAGCTGCAAGAACTCGCTATTACTGATGAATTATCGGGTCTGTACAATCGCCGATACTTCAATATCATGACGCCAGATATTCTTAATAAAGCACAAGACACTAACCAACTCGTCAGCTTTGTATCCATTGATTTAGATTACTTTAAACAACTAAATGATCAGTTTGGTCATCTAAAAGGGGATGAAGCGATCACCAAAGTAGGCGCATTGTTGTCTGCTCACTTTAATGACCTCGATGACATCGTGTTTAGAATTGGTGGGGAAGAGTTTCTAGTTGTGATTGTAGGGTCTGAACATAAAACCTCAATCAACCGCGCAGAGGCGTTTAGAAAAGCTACAGCCGAGCTTTCTATTATTTGTGAAACCAGTGCTCAAAGTCACATATTAACCAGTTCAATCGGTGTGTTCACTCAGTGTCCAGAACCGAATTTGGATATTCGTTATTACTTAGACAAAGCAGACCAGTGCTTATATAAAGCAAAACTCAATGGTCGAAATATTGTCATCGCAGACGAGATATAAACGATATTAGCTGCGGTGAATTAAAAGTAGCTAGTTGTCGATTTTAAATTCGATAATTAATATTAAATTGAAAATAAATATAAAATCGATTGAAGTTCAATAATAATCATATTAATTTTTTTTATTGGTGAGTTGTGCGACATATTTTAATAGGTCACCGTCAATGTCAGGCAGTCCGTCAGAGAAGAAAATTTGTGCTCCTGGAGTACAACGCATTAATACGTTGGTGAGTTCACCATCATCATTAGAAGTATTGATCGCATTGAGCTTAACCAGCTTGTTGTAAACTTCTTCTTCTAGTTGTTGGCGCTGTGCGTTGGTCAGACGAATACGACCGACACAAATCCCCGGATTTACCTCGTGAGATAAGGATTCTTTTTGGAAGCGTTCACGAAATAATGAGTCGAGTTCAGAGCCTTCTTCCATCAAAAAGCGTCGCCCAGAACGGTAGAACAACCCATCACCAAAATCTTCAACATAACCTAGCATTTCCGCTATGCGCAGATAAAAGCGCAGACTGGTTTCTGATAGCTGATAGGTTTTTGCAATATCCTTCGGAGCAAGGTTACGAGACGTCACCATATAGATAAAGTCGAGAAGGTAGGGGTGTTCAAGAAATAACGCGCTTTGCTCTTCAGTCAGCATTTGTTCGTTCTCATGCTGAAGCTGATTGGCGAGGTTGGCTAGTTCAATAAGATCGGTGTTTAAATAGTTGAGATAGACAAGGATTTTATCCAAGCCCAAAGAAGGATTATGCAGGTGGCGTTTGATGCTCGACAAGGGAATACCGCTTTTCTCCGACAAAGAGCTGTAGCACAGCCCTTCATCTTTGATCTTTTGTCGCAGCGCCGCTAATAGAAATTTAGGTCCGACATTCATTTCTTAACACCACCTTAACTGCTGGGCTTATTTTGATGTGTTCTGTTGTTCCAACAACAAGTTACGAATGGCGGTACCAGCTTCCAAAATGTGTTTTTTCAGCAGATACTTAGCGCCGTCCACATCGCGGTTTTGACACATTTCGAACAAGGTCAAATGCTCTTGCTCTGCCTTTTGAATGCCCGTCGTGAACAGCAGTTGCATGCGAATGTAGCGGTCGCACTTAGTGTTGAGGCTGTAAATCACATCCATGGTTTCTGGCATGTTTGCTGGGGCATACAGCGCTTTATGGAATTCGTAGTTGTAGTTGCTCCATTCTTCTACTTCATCGCCGCTGTTGACTACCGCTTCAAAACGTTCACGGACTTTACGTGCGCGTTCGAGATCTTCGTCAGTCATGTTCTGAATCGCACGCTCTAAAATGTGGCATTCCACTACGGCGCGCAGTTCGAACAACTCGTCGATTTTATCTGGAGAGAGCTCGGTTACTGTTGCCCCTTTATGAGGCTCAAAACTCACTAATCCTTGTGCTTCCAATTGCACTAACGCTTCACGAACGGGAATGCGGCTAACATTAAACTCTTTTGCCAACGCGTCCTGACGTAAAGGTTGACCAGTTTTTAACTCGCCCTTAAGGATCTGAGTTCGAATCGCTTCCTCAACCAGTTGAGTGCGGGTCTTAAAAACAGGTTTTTGTGACATTGAAGTCTCCCGTCAAAAATAAATATTGTATCCAATTTCTTTAGTTTATTGTTTTTCTGGATTAAGCCAACTGCAAGCGAAGGTTTTGAGATGTGGCGTGAAATAAAAGGCACCAACTGGTGCCTTTTTGAGCCAATGACTTAACTGTGAGCTGCTTTGCCATCTGCTGCGCGCGCGATCTCCAATGGATTTTCTGCTTTTAACGAATCGGGCAGTAAGCTTTCTGGTAACGCTTGATAAGCCACCGGACGTAGCCAGCGGTGAATGGCTTCTGCACCAACAGAAGTCGAAGCCGAATGGGTCGATGCGGGATAAGGGCCGCCATGCACCATGGCATAACCGACTTCTACGCCTGTCGACCAGCCATTAAATACCAGTCGTCCGGCAATCTCTTCCAAACAAGGGATGAGCTGCGATACTTGTGGGTAATCTTCTTCTGTTGCATGAATTGTCGCGGTTAGCGAGCCTGCCAGAGTTTCACTGAGCGAAAGCATATCTGCCACATCTTCACAAACGACGATCAACGATTGTGGACCAAAAATCTCTTCTTCCCACGCAGGATGTTTGCGCCAGTTTTTACTGCTTGTAACAAAGAGAGCCGAGGCAACACAAGGGGACTCCGCTTGAGAAAAAGTGACGTCAATTCCGTCGTCAGAACCTCGGCTGACGACTTGTGATTGGTAACTATCACGGATTCCGGGAGTAAGTAGAGTAGAAGGAGATTGCTGTCGAATAAGGGCTTGCGCGGTTTCAATAAACGCTTGTGTTTCCGGTGTGTTCAGCGCAAACACTACGCCAGGTTTCGTGCAAAATTGTCCACATCCCATGGTCATTGAAGCAACAAATTGATCCGCTAAATCTGCTTTGGCTCTCATTGCAGAAGGGAAAATAAACGTCGGGTTAATCGCACCAAGTTCACCATAGAACGGGATTGGCTCAGGTCGCTGCTGCGCTAGGTTGAACAGGGCGCGTCCACCACCAACCGATCCAGTAAAGCCCACCGCTTTAATTTCAGGATGGCTGACTAGAGCTTGTCCTAAAGCACGCTGATTTCCTTGCAGCAAGGTGAAAATTGCTTGGGGTAGCTGCTCTTGTTTCAGCGCTTGCTCGATACACTCTGCAACGATTTGGCTTGTACCTGGGTGCGCCGTATGACCTTTTACAATCACCGGGCAACCTGCCGCTAGGGCAGAAGCAGTATCTCCACCAGCAGCAGAGAAAGCCAACGGAAAGTTGGATGCACCAAATACCGCGACAGGACCAAGTGCAATTTGTTGGCGACGAATATCAGGCTTAGGTAGTGGGGTACGAGCGGGTTCCGGCGTATCAAGAATGACTTGGTGGTAACTGCCAGAATTGACTACGTCAGCGAATAAGCGAAGTTGATTCGCTGTGCGAGCGATTTCTCCTGTCAGACGTGCTTCTGGAAGCGCCGTTTCTAAATGTGCTCGGGCGATAATGTCATCACTTCTTGCCCCTAATTCACTGGCAATCGTGCGAAGCAGGCTAGCACGCTTACTGTTACTTAAGCGGCGAAAATCGCGTGCGACTTTTGCCGCTGCAGTAGCGGCTTGATTGACCTCAACTTCCGTATGAACAGGAAATGCAGGGGAAAGCGTTTCACCGGTAAAGGCGTTGGTAGCGTAAAAAACGTTGTCGGTTTGCGGGTTCATTGTGATTCCTTACTGTCCTTATTTCACTTCAAATCCATACGCGTATGGGTCTTCGTCATCCACCCAAATGGTGTTGTGTCCATACACTTGCGCCCAACCTTCGATGCTAGGCAAAATAGCTGCTCGTCCGTTCACTTCAGTGACGCCTTCAATACGTCCGTTAAACAGGCTGCCGATGATACTTTCGTGGACAAAGTCCTCACCTTGCTTGAGTTTGCCTTTGGCATGCCACTGCGCCATACGGGCACTGGTGCCTGTGCCGCAAGGGGAGCGGTCAAGGGCTTTGTCGCCATAAAACACCGCGTTGCGAGCGGTTGCGTTTTCATGAGTAGGGCTACCTGTCCAAAGCACGTGAGAAACACCACACACGGTTGGGTCGTCTGGGTGCACACATTCCACCGCTTTTGAAACCGCTTCACGTACTCGGGGGGAGAGCATCAAAATCTCATCAGGTGAGTAGTGCTCAAGACCGGCATAGTTGGTTTGTGGGTCGACAATCACGTAGTAGTTGCCTCCATAAGAAACATCGACAGTGATTTCTCCCAGTCCTTCTACTTCAACGGTGACATCTTGGTGAGCAAGGTAAGCAGGAACGTTAAAGATCTTAACCGACGTGACCTTGTCACCTTTTGTTTGGTAATGCACTTCGATTTGTCCAGCAGGGACGTCAAGGATCAAACGACCTTCTTCCTTTGGTGTGATCAGCCGATTCTCAATTGCTGTGGTGACGGTACCTATCGTGCCGTGCCCACACATAGGTAAGCAGCCGCTGGTTTCGATAAACAAAATCGAGGCATCAGCATTGTCACTACAAGGCGGTAAAACAACGGAACCTGACATCATGGAGTGACCACGAGGTTCAAACATCAATGCCTGACGAATCCAATCATAGTGTTCCAAGAAATATTGGCGCTTCTCACTCATTGTATTGCCCTTAAGCGGAGGAACACCGCCAGCCACTAAACGGACTGGATTGCCACAGGTGTGGGCATCGATACAGAAAAAGGTTCCTTGTCTCATTTTTCGCTCCTTGCTGAAAAAATGGGTTGAATCGAATGGGCTTAATGTTATCGTGATGTAAAATATATTGTATACAATCTGCTTTTTCAAATGTGACTTGGAGCATATTCATGTTGGTCAAGGAAGAAACTGGAAATCAAAATATAGCGATAGTAGGTGCGGGGATCATCGGCTTGGCAATTGGCTTAAAATTGCAGCAACAAGGGCACCAGGTGACGCTATTCGACCCGAATGGCGTGGGAAATGGTTGCTCGAAAGGGAACGCTGGGCACATTGCCACTGAGCAAGTTTTTCCACTCGCAACACCGGGTCTTATTCCTCAGTTACCTAAGATGCTATTGAACCCAAAAAGTCCGGTCTCTATCCGTTGGCAAGATCTCCCTTCCACTATGGGTTGGATGCTCCGATTCTTATCAAAAGCCAAACCATCGTCGACAGAACCTTCGACCAACGCCATCAAGAGTCTCAATTCAAGAGCAGTGAAAAGCTGGCAACAGCTGCTCGATTCCATCGAGAAAACAGACCTGATCAAAATGAATGGCTCGTTATTGACCTTTGAAAGCGAGCGGCTGTTCGCACGTTATCAAAGTACGCTAGAAGAGCTAAATAAACACGGCGTGAAGTATCAAGTTTGGACGCAGAAAACCATCCGTGAACAGCTTCCCGAGCTTAGTCGCCAGGTTCGTCATGGTGTGTTTTTTCCTGAGACGGGACATACGTTAGACCCTTATTCCATCTGCATTGAGCTCTATGATGCATTTGAGAAGCAGGGTGGAACCATTGTTAATAAAACGATTGATTCCCTAAGTCAGTCTGGACAAGTGTCGGTGGAATCAAGTCAATATTCATTCGACAGTATTATTGTTGCTGCCGGGGTTCATTCCAAGCCATTAGTAAAGCAATTAACTGGTATTTCTGTGCCTATTCAAGCTGAGCGAGGGTATCACTTGATGATGGATGACAAACGGCAAGCGTTGCCGTTTCCGATCAGCTCTGCCGACCGAAAATTCATCATGACGCCGATGGCGAGTGGGCTGCGTTTAGCGGGGACAGTGGAGTATGCGCATGTAGAATCTCCCCCGAATATGAAGCGTGCAGAGATGCTGTATCAGCAAGGCGATGCGATGTTCGAAGGTGGATTAAATCCACTAAAGCAACAAGAAAAGTGGATGGGAAATAGACCATCAACAGTGGATTCGTTACCTGTGATTGACCAGATTTGCGAAGGAAAAGTGCTGCTGGCATTTGGGCATCAGCACCTTGGATTAACCCAAGCTGCAATCACCGCCGATCTCATTTTGGAGCTTGTTGAAGGTAAAAGCCCATCGGTTGATCTTTCACCATTTACGCTCAAGCGATTCGCTTAAAAAATTTTAAGATTAAATATTGTATAAAATATATTTAATGCTAATGTTAACGAAAATTTAACAACAAGGTGTCCAGCAGCCGTATCCGGATACCTCCAGAAAACGACCAAAGGAGTAAAACATGTCACGAATGACGAAAGCACCACTGGCGATGTTGATTTCAGGAATGCTGTTGGGGACCTCTGCATACGCAGAAGAGAAATTAACGATTGTGTCTTGGGGCGGTGCGTTTACCAAGAGCCAAGTTGAGGCGTACCACAAACCTTTTATCAAAAAGACGGGCGTTGAGATTGTCTCAGAAGACTTCAGTGGTGGTTTAGCCGAAATCAAAGCGCAAGTAGAAGCCAATAATGTGCGCTGGGATCTGGTATCACTAGACAAGCCAGACATTGTACGCGGCTGTGCAGAAGGGCTGTTGGAGCCTGTTAATCCAAGTATTTTGCCGCCGGGTGCGGATGGCACGCCAGCAGAACAAGATTTCATTGAAGGGGCGATTCACGAATGCGCTATCAATTCGATTGTGGTTTCGACCGTACTTGCCGTCAATGAAGAGGCATTTAAAGGCAAAGCCGCACCAAGCAAGTTGACCGACCTTTTTGATTTGCAGAACTTTCCTGGTCGACGTGCGCTGCAAAAGCAGCCTCAAGGTAACTTAGAGTGGGCGCTGTTGGCGGATGGCGTGAAGCCTGAAGAGGTTTATGCCTTGCTAGAGACCGAACAAGGGCGCGAGCGAGCATTTGCCAAGCTCGATACCATCAAATCACAAGTGTTGTGGTGGACCACAGGTGCTCAGCCACCACAAATGCTCGCAGACAAAGAAGTGGTAATAGCCTCGGCATTTAATGGTCGTATCCATAATGCCAGACAAGATGAAGGTCAGCCATTTCGCATTATTTGGGACCACCAAATGGGATATATGAACGGCTGGGCGATTCCAAAAGGCAGTGCGCACACCAAGTTAGCGCTCGATTTCATCGCCTTTTCGTCGGGTACCAAGCCTTTAGCTGACCAAGCAAAATACGTTGCCTATGGTCCAACCCGTAAGTCGTCATCAGCACAGGTGAGTCCTGAGATTTTGGCAAACCTGCCTACCGCACCGCAGAACTTTAAAACAGCCTTTTTGATTAATGACGAGTGGTGGTCGGATTATGCCGATGAGCTCAATGAAGAGTTTAACACTTGGCTGCTTAATTAGGCATTAACCAAGCGCTAGCTCAGTTGAGTGTTACCACTGAAGAGGCGGGCTTGATAACCAAAAGTTCCGCCTCTGATGTTCCCCCTTATTTGCTTTGGAGAAACCATGAACGTTATCGATGCGCAGCAAGTTGCCAAGTGTTTGAGCATGAAGTCGTTGATTGAAACCATGCGAGAAACTTATGCCCAGCCTGCCGCTATTCCCCAACGAAGAGTGATGCCTTTGGAAGAAGGTAAGTATGAGGCATTCGCTTTGCTGCCCGCATGGAACCAAGACTTAATCGCGGTTAAAGCTTTTACCTATTTCCCACAGAACCCAGCACATGGCAAAGATACGCTGGCTTCCAAAATCTTGGTGTTTAAAAGAGAAGACGGTCAACCTGTCGCATTGGTCGATGGAAAAGTGCTGACCTTCTGGCGTACAGCAGCGGCGTCTGCGTTAGCTGCGGATTACCTAGCGCGTGAAAACGCTTCTCGGTTGCTGATATGCGGAACTGGTAATTTGGCACCATATTTTGCGTGGGCGTATGCCGCAGTTCGCCCGCTTAAACAGGTTTATGTTTGGGGACGAAGCTTGGACAAAGCAATGGCTACCGTTGATCGCATTGTCTCTTCGCCAGAGTATCAATCCTTGCCAATCGAACGTCAGTTTGCGGTGTCGGTGGTTGAGAGCGTCGATGAGACTCTTGAACACGTTGATATCATTAGTTGTGTAACCGCTTCCGCTACACCACTGTTTGATGGTGCAAAGGTTCTACCCGGCACACATATCGACTTAGTGGGTAATCATGATTCGGATAAACGAGAGTGTGACTCGACAGTTGTGCAGCGCGCACTGGTGTATGTCGATAGCCGTATCAATGTGTTAGCGGAAGCAGGGGATTTACTGATCCCAATCCAAGAGGGCGTGTTTAACGCCGAGCAGATTAAAGGAGAGTTGCCACAGCTTTGCGCCAAAGAAGTGAGAGCGCGTCAGAGTGATGAGGCGATCACCTTATACAAATCGGTGGGCAGTGCCTTAGCCGATTTAGCCGCCGTAAAAGCGGTATTGAAAGAAAGCGGCATCAGCCTAGTTTGAGCATTTTTGCTCGCCTTTTTAAATTGCATACAATATACATATAGGGAAGGAAGTTCATGAAAGTAGAATGGAAAGGTGTCTATCCAGCGGTCAGTACTCAGTTTCGTCACGATCAGTCAATTGATTTAGATGCAACGCAAACCGTTATCGATAACCAAATTAAAGATGGCGTCAACGGCATTATCTGTTTGGGTACGGTAGGAGAAAACTGCGCCTTGTATCCAGAAGAAAAACGTCAGGTATTGCAGGCAGCACAAGAAGTGGTCAATGGTCGTGTACCTTTGATAGCAGGTACGGCAGAGTCCATCACCACTGCAGCGATTGACTATATGCAAGACGCTCAAAAAATCGGTATTGATGGCTGTATGGTGATGCCAGCAATGGTGTACCGCACGTCAGAAAGCGAGACTTTTGATTACTACCGCACTTTGGCGCAAGCGACGCCAGAAATGCCAATTATGATTTACAACAACCCAGTTTCTTACGGGGTGGATGTCAATCTCGACATCATGGCGAAGTTGGCTGAATTTGAAAGCATTGTGGCGGTGAAAGAATCCACCACGGATACGCGCCGCATTACAGAACTCTACAATCAATTTGACGACCGCTTTACCGTGTTCAGCGGCGTTGATGACATTGCGCTTGAATCATTAATGCTTGGTGCTACAGGCTGGATCTCCGGCTTAACCAACGCATTCCCTGAAGAGTCAGTAGCGATTTACAAGTTGGCAAGTCAAGGTCGTTACGCAGAAGCGTTAGAGATTTACCGCTGGTTCCTACCATTGCTGCGTTTAGACACCATCCCAACTTTGGTTCAGTGCATCAAGCTAGCAGAGCAAGTGTGTGGACGCGGCTCTGAACAAGTTCGTGCCCCTCGTCAAATCTTGCAAGGCGCAGAGCGTGAGCAGGTGATTCAATTGGTCGAGCATGCGCTTGCTACTCGTTTAGACCTAACTAAATACAATTTATAACCAAGCTGCTTAGCAGGGCGTTAACTGACGCTCTGCTTATTCTTGATGTTCAAAAAAGTGAGAGGAGGGAAGCCATGAATTCGGCGAACAAGGACTATGTCAGCTTTCAACACGTTAAGAAAACCTACGATGGCACCAACTTGGTTGTAAAAGATTTTAACTTAGATATTGCCCCTGGTGAGTTTGTCACCATGCTTGGACCTTCCGGCTCTGGCAAAACCACGTGCTTAATGATGCTGGCAGGGTTTGAAACTGCCACTGGCGGCGAAATTTATATTGATGGCGTGCCGGTGAACAACCTTGCTCCGCATAAGCGAGACATCGGCATGGTATTTCAAAACTATGCGCTCTTTCCCCATATGACCATTGCTGAAAACCTTGCCTTCCCGCTGAAGGTTCGCAAGCTCGACAGTGAAACCATTGAGAGTAAAGTGCAAAGTGCATTAGACATGGTGGAGCTAGGGCACGTTGCCAGTCGTTATCCCAAGCAGTTATCTGGCGGTCAGCAACAGCGCGTCGCCCTCGCCAGAGCCTTGGTGTTCGAGCCAAAACTTGTGTTGATGGATGAGCCGTTGGGTGCGTTGGATAAGCAGCTTCGCGAGCAAATGCAGATGGAAATAAAGCATCTTCACGAAAAGCTCGGCATCACCATTTTGTACGTGACGCACGATCAAGATGAAGCGCTGACGATGTCTGATCGCATTGCGGTATTTAACCATGGCGAAGTGCAGCAATTAGCACCGCCAACTGAGTTGTACGAATCGCCAAGCAATGCGTTTGTGGCGCAGTTTATTGGTGAGAACAACCAACTTACCGGTATTGTAAACACGTTAGATGATGCTCGCTGCCAAGTGCAGGTCGGGAAAGCGGCATTCAATGCGAAACCGGTAAGAGTCACAGAGCGAGGGCAGCGCACCACGCTTTCGATTCGACCGGAAAAAATCATCCTTCAGTCTGATGATGAGCAGTGTGATAACCAAGTTTCCGGTATCTTGCGTGAGCTGATTTACCATGGTGACCATTATCGCTTAGTGGTTGACGTTGAGACGGTGGGTAAACTCGTCGTCAAAGTGCCAAATGACAATCGCACCCATCTCTCACTTACTCCCGGCGCACAATGCCGCATCGGCTGGCAAAGTGAAGATTGTCACGCCCTTGATTGCTTACAGCCTCTATCTCAACCGCAAACGGAATGCAATGAGGAGGCAGCATGAGTCGAGAGCTAACCTCGTTGGACTCGGTATTGGAAATCGAGCGCCAAGTTCATGAACAAGAACACGATCTCAAAGCTCAGCTGCAAAAAGCAGAACGGAGAAAAACCATTCGTTCGATCATGCTTACAGTGCCCTTGGTGTGTTTCATTTTACTCACCTTTGCTTTTCCCATCTTAGAAATGCTGTATCGCAGTGTCGACAATCGAGCCATACCTCAAGCATTGCCAGAAACAATTCAAGCGCTGGAAAGCTGGGACTATCGAGGTCAGCCGCACCCAGAAGTGATCACAGCGTTTTCTCATGAGCTATTGGGTTTGTATCGAAGCAAAACGCTGCCAAAAATCGCCAATCGCATGAATATTGAAGTTTCCGGAATGCGCAGCTTAATGATGAAAACCGGGAGAAAGTTATCTCGCCTTGAGTCATTGCCAGCATCGATGACAGAGTTATCTAAGCTCGATAAACGCTGGGCAGAAACCAAGTATTGGGCGGCGTTTAAGAACCTCAGTGGTGCCATAACATTGAGCCACTATTTAGCGGCATTAGACATGCAAGTGAATGAGTTTGGTGAAATTGAAGCGCAACCAGAAAAACGCCAGATCTACGTCGACCTTTTCTTTAAAACCTTTTGGATGTCGGTCTTAATCACGCTCATTTGCTTGGTAATGGCATACCCCGTAGCGTACTTGCTAGCAAACTTACCAGACAAGCGCGCAAACCTATTGTTGATCGTTGTTCTTTTGCCATTTTGGACTTCGCTACTTGTTCGGACTACGTCTTGGATTGTGTTGTTGCAAAACCAAGGAGTGATTAACGACTTACTGATTTGGTCTGGCTTGACGTCGGAACGGATTCAAATGATCCACAATACGTTTGGCACCGTGGTATCGATGGTTCACATCCTTTTGCCGTTTATGATTTTACCGCTCTACAGCGTGATGAAGGGCATTAGTCCGACTTACTTCCGCGCTGCTCGTTCACTCGGTGCCACGCCTTTGGTGGCGTTTACCAAAGTTTATATGCCGTTGACATTACCCGGTATTGGTGCTGGCGCGTTGCTGACCTTCATCCTTTCCATCGGTTTTTACATCACACCGGCATTGGTTGGCGGACGAAGCGGACAGATGATTTCCAACATGATTGCTTATCACATGCAAACATCGTTGAACTGGGGCATGGCGGGGGCTTTAGGCGGTCTGTTGTTGTTTGTGGTGTTAGTGCTGTTTTATGTGTTCAACCGCGTCGTGGGCATTAATAATATCAAGGTAGGAGGGTAATCATGGGTTTGCCGAATTATGCATCCAAAGGTGAGAGAGTTGCCTACGCTGGGTATTTGGTTTTTTGTGGTTTGGTGCTGTTTTTCCTTATCGCACCGATTTTAACCATCATTCCTCTGTCGTTTAATGCCACACCTTATTTTACCTTTACTGAGGGCATGCTGAATCTTGATCCTGAGGCGTATTCAGTGCGATGGTATCAAGAGATGTTCACCAACGAGCAGTGGTTGTTAGCACTCAAGAACAGCACCTTCATCGCTTTGATGGCGACTTTGATTGCTACAGCGCTTGGCACATTAGCGGCACTAGGATTAGCCAGCAGTAATTTGCCGTTTCGCAATGCCATTATGGCGCTACTGATCTCGCCAATGATTGTTCCGGTGATCATCTCGGCGGCAGCTATGTATTTCTTTTATACGCGCTTAGGACTATCCCAGACTTACATCGGCATCATTTTGGCTCACGCTGCACTTGGTACACCGTTTGTGGTGATCACGGTAACGGCAACACTTAGTGGTTTTGACCACAGCTTAGTTAAAGCCGCTGCTAGCCTTGGAGCTAATCCGCTATATACCTTTAAGCATGTGACTTTCCCTCTGATACGTCCGGGTATGATCTCCGGTGGCTTGTTTGCTTTCGGCACTTCGTTTGATGAAGTGGTGGTCGCGTTGTTCTTAACGGGGGCGGAGCAAAAAACCGTACCAAGACAAATGTGGTCTGGCATTCGCGAGCAAATCAGTCCGACCATACTTGCCGTCGCGACACTGTTGATTTTTATGTCGGTGTGTCTACTCATCACGCTAGAAATACTACGCAGACGAAACGTGCGTATCCGCGGCATTCAAGAATAAATCTGGTTAAAGCAACAAGCCATTTTGCGGTTACCCTGAGCTTTCTCTGCAAAGAATTACTCACTTTTTTGACCGAATGCGCCTCCTTGTGGGCGCTTTTTTCGTTGAATACTGACGCTTTGCTCAGTTATGAGAGCTCGTACTTTCAAACCGGACTTTTGTCCTGAAATTTTGTCCTGCTTCCTCATTATGATTGCGCCATCAGAACGAACGAGGAAAACATTATGACTGCTCATATCGCAGGTTCTGCAGAAGATTTTGCTTCAACTGTTATCATGCCGGGCGATCCGCTACGCGCGAAATACATCGCTGAAACCTACCTAGATGACGCCAAACTGGTTACGGACATTCGTAACATGCTGGGTTACACCGGCTACTACAAAGGTCAGCGCATTTCAGTGATGGGGCACGGCATGGGCATTCCATCAATGGTGCTTTACGGTCACGAGCTGATTAATGACTTTGGTGTGAAACGCATCATCCGAATCGGCAGCATCGGCGCGACGCAAAAAGACGTTCACATGCGTGATGTTATCCTAGCCCAAGCGGCAGGCACAGATTCACCGACGAATGCGAAGCGCAGCAGTGGCTACCATATGGCAACGTCTGCAACGTTTGAACTGCTGCACAACGCTTACATGTCTGCGAAAGAGAAGGGCATAGATGTCAAAGTGGGTAACATCTTCACAGGCGATCTTTACTACGATCCGGATGAAGATATGATCCCAGCCCTAGAGCGCTTTGGCGTGCTTGGTGTTGATATGGAAGTGGCGGGCTTGTACGGCTTGGCACACCAATTCGGCATTGAATCGCTGGCGATTTTGACCGTGTCTGATCACTGCATTACTGGCGAAGAAACCACAGCAGAAGAGCGTCAGCTTTCTTTCAACAACATGATTGAAATTGCGCTAGAAACTGCGATTAAAGCTTAACCCTACAATTAAGTTTTCTTTGAGAGCTGGTTAGTCGGCTCTCTCTAATACTAAGAACATCTATCTATGAGCCCTTGGAGTGAATTATGAAAAATAAAATAACACTCACCGCAATTAGCTTTCTCGCCAACTTCATCATGGCGGGTTTTGCGACCCAATTTGGTATGTTGGTTGAACCGCTTGCCAATACCTTTGATGCGAACGTTAACGAAGTCGCATCGATTTTCTCGCTGTTAAACGGCGGCGCACTTGCCGGCACTATCGCGGCTTTCTTTTTGATTGAAAAAGTCGGCATCAAACGCATGACCGTGCTGTGTTACGGTGCGATTGCCGCTGCGGCACTGAGCCTATACGTTGCGCCTTCTCTGTTTATCGTGATGCTCGGCATGACCGTAATTGGTTTCTGCGGCGGTGTCGGTCTTTGTATCGCGGGTACTATCGTGGTATCGGTATGGAAAGACAAAATTCAAAGCACCATGCTGGTGGTTCAAGACGCGACCTTTAACATTGCAGGCGTCGTCTTCCCATTGATCACCACTTATGCACTGACGAACGCAATGAACTGGAGCATCAGTTACCTGAGCGTAGGTGTAGTGGCGTTGGCAACTATGTTTGTTGCTCTGCTGACCAACTTTAACCAATGCGGTGGTGAAAGCGGCGCTGAGCAAGAAGCAAAATCTGAATGGAACTTTGGCATCATCAGCGGTGGCGTAGGTTTGTTCCTAGGTATGCTTGCGTTGTACACCTTCCTAACTTGGGCACCAATGTTCGTGAAAGAGAAGTTTGATATCCCATTTGAACAAGCAGGCAATATCATCACTCAATACTGGTCTGCCGCTCTGGTTGGTGCATTGGTTTCTACCGTGATTGTTTCGCGCATGAAGATTCAGACATTCCTACTGACTATCATCTCTGTTGCTATGGTGATCACTAGCGTTATCGTCACCACGGATAAACTAGAATGGCTGTCATACCTGACTTACGGTTACGGCTTTGCTTGTGCAGCGCTTTACAATGCTTTCATCGCTTACGGTGTTTCGTTTGTGCGCAATGCAACCAGCAAGAACGTGTCTTACATCTTAATCAGCGGCAGTGCAGGTGCGATGTTCAGCCCAGCTATCAGTTCAGTAATGGAAAGCGTGGTTGGTCTGCAAACCGTGATGTACGCCATCCCAGTTATCTACGCGGTAGTCGTCGCAATGCTGCTGGTTTCAATGAAGTTTAAGACAGTAGAGCAAACGCAAACTGCTTAAATGAAATTAAGTAAGAGAACAAAAAGGTCTGCACTGCGCAGACCTTTTCTCATTTACGATTGAAGAACTCAGCTATTCTTCGACAAAATTACGCAGTCCGTCCAAGTCGAGAATACGTAATCCTTTCTTTTCTTTAGCGATAAAGCCCTTGCTTTCAAGCTCTTTCACTGCGCGGCGATAAACACGGTCTGAGGTGGCAAATCGCTCCGCTTCCAAATAGTTCTTTTGGAAACCATCCACTGGCAGGTCATTTAAATACTGATGATAGATGTCGTATGCCACGTTATAGGTGATTGGGTAAAGTAATCGACGAGAAAGAATCTCCACCGTATCTTGGTAATCAATCGCGATGGCGCTGGCAAAGTAAAGCGACAGTCGAGGTTGTTCTAACAGGCATTTTTGCAGCTTTTGCGCGTCAATAATCGCAACTTCAACCGGTTCTACCGGAACGATATCCATTTGGCAGCGGTAGCCAGTAAAGAATTCCATCTCACCAAAGACTTGTTGTTCGCACTCAAGTGTACCAAGCAGAAAGGTTTTGCCGTTTCTTGCTGTAACGCCCATAGAAATACGACCAGAGTCGACCAGATATAAGTTTTCGACATGCTCACCTTGGGTGAGCAGCTTTTCGTTTTCATCAAAAATTCGGCGCGTACAGATGCAATCTCGGATCGTTTTTTCGATGAGATGCTTGTCTTCACTCCATTGCGCCTCGAAGCGTCCTTTACCTAGGGTTTGTAATTGCATCGACGTACCTTAAATGACAATACCCGCGAGCTCAAAACGTGCCATTAATGGCTTGTTCTCTAGCTGATACCAGCTTGCCGGCATGTTGGGTTTTAGCTGGGATTTTTCTTGTTTGCTGATCACAACATAGCGCAAAAATGTGTCGAGTGTGCTCGCCATTATTTCAAAGCTCATATCGCCATCTTTACTGATGGTTTTTAATAGTCCAACGACCGTATCTTCTGGTATCAATGGTTCGATAACCGCATGTTTACGCTCGGTAATTGTCTTAGAACAAGGTAGTGAAGCACGGGCAGTTTCCCAACATACTTTATTGGTTTTACTCACGAGGTTGTGTTTGTAGCAGTAATAGCTAAACAAAAAGCGTGACAGGTTCTGCCAGCGCTCAGCTTGGACTTCTAACCAAAGGTGTTGCAGCTCGATATCAGCGTCAGTCATGGGAATGCGTCAGAAAAGGAAAAGAGGGCGTAGTGTAACTGCGTTTAAGGTATTCGAAAAGTCACACGCATGTCGCCCTCTTTACGTTATTGCCTGATATTGCTTGGTCTCTTAACCCTGTCTTAACCAAGCCGCTGCTAGTTTCCGTTCTCACACTGCTCCATCCTTGGGAGCGAATTCAAGTTAAGTGACGAAAACGTGTCATCTGATTGTGAGAAAGAAACATGTACAGAAAGTCTTTGGTTGCGGTGATGATTGCCGCCGCTCTTATAACTACAGGGTGCAATCCATCTTCCGCTTCTGAAGAAGCCAGTCAAGAAGGTCCGGCAGCATTTGCTCAGGTTGTAAAACTCTCTACTGTTGTTGCCAAATCCACGACTACGGCGTTGTATGAGCAAGTGCAAGGGCGCGTAAATCCCATCAAAATTGCGCAAATACGCCCTCAAGTCGAGGGGATCATCGAAGCAAGGTTATTCACCCAAGGGGACTTTGTGAAGAAAGGCACACCCTTATATCAAATCGATGCTGACTCCTACCAAATTGAAGTCGAAACCCAGCGTGCTAACGTGGTTGAAGCTGAAAACGCTTATAAAAAAGCACAGGCGCAATATGAGCGATTGAAAAAGCTCAGTGAGACCGATTTTGCCAGTCAGCAGAACTTAGATGATGCGCGTTTTAGTGTTGGTACAGCGAAAGGGCAATGGATGAGCCGCAAAGCGCAGCTTAATAAAGCCAAACTCGATTTAGAGCGTACCGTCGTAACCGCTCCAATTGACGGTGTGATAGGTGAAGAGCTGATCACTGAAGGTGCGTTGGTCAAGCCGAGTGACTCGTCGCCGCTAGCGGTGATTCGTAAGGTTGATCAAGTGTATCTCGACGTGCAAGTGCCGGCGTCTATGGCTTCTCGCTTAACCGATGACATCCATCAATCCGATCGCAGCTTAAAAGTGATATCGCCCAGCGGTCAGATCCTCTCCGGTAAGGTGGTCTATTCCGCTGTGTATGTGGATGAAGAAACCAGCAACGTGACATTACGTGCCGTCGTAGATAACACATCACGCGGATTATTGGTTGGGCAATTTGTACGAGCACAGATCCCCGTTGGCGAAGTTGAGGCTTTTGCTATTCCCAATTTAGCCGTGAAACACAAATCGACGGGCGAGGCTTACTTGTTGGTGGTGAAAAATGGGCAATTGGAAGAACGGCTTGTAACGACCGATGGTAATACTGGCGGCATGACCTTAGTGACCAGTGGTGTCAATGAAGGAGAGCAAGTGGTGGTCGTTGGTGGTGAGAACGCTTTTCCCGGTACCAGTATCGAAACAATGGAATGGCACGACAATACTAAGCAGTTGAATGGGTAATCATTATGTCGCACTTTTTTATTCGCCGCCCCATCTTTGCGTGGGTGATCGGCATCCTTATTACGCTTTTGGGTTTAGTGTCGATTACGCAGCTCGCAGTGGAGCGATTTCCGTCGGTGAGTCAGCCGCAGGTTGACGTCTTTTTTAGCTACCAAGGAGCCTCGCCGGAAACCATCAATGACACCGTTATTTCGATCATCGAACGTGAGTTGTTTGGTACTGATGGCATTGAGTCGTTTACATCCAGCTCAGATTCGACTGGTAATGGGCAGATCAGCGTGAAGTTTGCCTACGGGACTGACCCTGAACTGGCGCAAATTGCGGTGCAGAACAAAATAAAAACCGTTGAGCCTCGTTTACCTCAAGACGTAAGACAAAGTGGTTTGAATGTTGAGTCGAGTTCAAGCTCCGATCTGATGTATTTAAGCGTGTACTCCAAATCAGGCAAGATGACAGAAGGGGCATTGAGTGACTTTTTAGCGCGTAATGTGACCGATGAAATCAAGCGTATACCTGGGGTTGGTAAAGTGACGGTTTACTCCGCCGAGCACGCGATGCGTATATGGGTCGATCCACAAAAGCTAGTTTCTTATGACCTTACCATGTCTGACGTGACGGGCGCCATCAGCGCGCAAAACGTACAAATCGCTTCGGGGCAAGTAGGGCAAGAGCCTGCAAAAGTAGGGCAGAAAACCGTAACGCCGTTGACCGCGTCGGGACAGCTCAAAAACGTCAAAGAGTTTGAGAACATCATTTTGCGCTCTTCGACCGATGGTAAACAACTGCGACTTAAAGATGTGGCGCGCGTTGAATTGGGGCAAGAAAGCTATAACTTTGGCAGTCGCATCAATAGCAAATCGTCGGCAAGTATCGGGATTAAGATGATGTCAGGCGCGAATGCGGTGGCGACGTCGAACCGCATTCATGCGCGGATGAAGGAGCTCAAGAAAACCTTTCCTGAAGATATCGACTACATGGCGTCGGGTGACGCAGCACCATTTGCAAAAATCTCCATTCAGAAAGTGGTTAAGACGTTGGTTGAAGCGATGATCTTGGTGTTTATCGTGATGTACCTATTTTTGCAGCGATTTACTTACACCTTTATCCCCGCCATTGTTGCGCCGATAGCCTTGTGCGGTGCGTTCGTGATCATGAAGTTGATGGGCTTTTCGATTAATGTTTTCACTATGTTCGGGATTGTTCTATCGATCGGTATCATTGTGGATGATGCGATCATTGTGGTGGAAAACGTCGAACGCTTGATGGCAAAAGAAGGACTATCGCCTTTAGAAGCGACTAAAAAAGCGATGAAAGAAATCTCCGGTGCCGTAATTGGGGTAACGGCGGTCATGGTGGCGGTGTTTGTGCCAATCTCTTTCGCTTCGGGGACATCTGGGCAAATCTATCAGCAGTTTGCGCTGTCGATCGCTGTTGCGATTTTGTTCTCTGCATTTTTGGCGCTAACCCTGACGCCAGCGCTGTGTGCGACCATGTTAAAACCCATTAAGGAAGATGCGCATAAGCGTACGGGTTTATTGGGTTGGTTTAACCGCGCGATTGAATCCTCCACCCAGCGTTATGGCTCGTTGGTGGCGAAGACAACCAATAAAACGATGCGCATGATGGGGATTTACCTCGTGTTATCGGTGGGTGCGGTGTACATGTTCCAGCAACTCAACAGCACTTTCTTCCCAGAAGAAGATCAAGGTTACTTCTTTTCGTCGATCCAACTGCCAGCCGATGCGAGCCGAGAAAGAACCTTAGAAGTGGTTTCGATTGCTGAAAAGTTCCTATTAGCTCAGCCAGAGGTGCGCGCTTCCAACGTAGTCTTGGGCTTTAGTTTTGCGGGCTCTGGCTCCGGCTCTGCACTCATGATTACAGACCTAGTTGAGTGGGATAAGCGTGAGCGTTCGAGTGCTGACATTGCCAATGCATTTAACGCGTACATGAGTGAGCACTCTAATGATGGTGCGGTGTTTGCGGCTTTACCTCCTGCAATCCAAGGGTTGGGCGCAACTAATGGTGTTAGCTTTCAACTGCAAGACCGAGCAAATAGAAGTGCAGCCGATTTTGAACAACTGAAACAGAAGTTCAACCAAGCATTGACGGCTCGACCAGAAGTGACAGGGCTGTTTTATAACGCAACTCCTTATACGGTAGGGCTGGCGTTAGATATTGACCGTGAAAAGGCAATGACGTTGGGTGTTTCGTTCTCTGACATTAGCGAAACTCTGAGCACCGCTATGGGGTCAAACTACGTCAATGATTTTCCAAACCATGGGCGGATGCAGAAGGTGATTGTGCAGGCGGACCAGAAATACCGCATGAACATCGAAGATGTGTTGGGCATTGCGGTGAAAAACAGCAGTGGAAAATTGGTCTACTTATCCGAGCTGATCAAAGCCGATTGGCAGTCCATGCCACAACAGTTGACGCGATATAATGGTATGCAAGCGGCGGACACTTCTGCGATGGCGGCTCAGGGCTACAGCTCCGGACAGGTAATGAACGCAGTGTTAGAAGTCGCTAGCCAAGTCGATGACAGCGTGAGTATTGAATGGACCAACTTGTCTAAACAAGAACGCCAGGCAGAATCTGAAGTGGAGATCTTGTTGCTGTTCTCTTTGCTGGTGGTGTTTTTAGTGCTTGCTGCGTTATATGAGAGCTGGACCATACCAATTGCAGTTGTCTTGGTCGCACCGCTTGGGCTATTGGGTTCTGCGTGGGCGGTATCATTAAGTGGGCTGCAAAACGATATGTTCTTTAAAGTGGGCTTAATTGCCCTGATCGGTTTATCGGCTAAAAACGCGATTTTGATTGTTGAGTTTGCCAACCAACAACGCAAGTTGGGATTGTCGGTTGCTGAAGCGGCAATTCAAGCGGCGAAATTGAGATTACGACCAATCTTGATGACCTCTCTGGCATTTACCTTTGGTATTGTGCCACTGATGTTCGCAAGTGGGGCAAGCTCAGAGATACAGAACTCACTTGGTACAGGCGTATTTGGTGGCATGGTATCAGGGACGTTATTAGCCTTGTTGTTTGTGCCGACCTTCTTTGTGTTTGTGAACAAGCTAACCAAAACTAAGCGTTAAGTTGCGTCAATGGTTAGCCAAGTAGGAGCGATGCCACAGTAAGCTCTTGTCTAACAAGGCATTACTACGCTAGGCGATTCAAAAATAATAGGGGCGAGCGAATTCGCCCCTTTTTGCGTTCAGTTAGGGTCGTCTTAACCCAACCTTAACCTGACCCTTTTTAGTATCCACTCTCGAAAAAAGCGAAAATAATAACGAGCATGGAGAGTGGTAGCGTGACGGTTCTTATCGGTAGTCGATTTGTTTACTCTTTTCTTGATGGCACCATTGTGGATACCGAGCAAGAAGAAGAGACAAAAGTGCTTGGCAAAAACAGCAATCAGTTACTTAGTATGATGATTGAACACCCAAACCAAACTCTATCGAGGCAAATTCTGTTTGATAGAATTTGGACGGATAATGACGTTAAAGTCACTGAAGCGAGTTTGACCCAAGCCATTGCAACGCTAAGAAGGACCTTGTGCGACAATCGTCAAAAGTCTGAGTATATTCTTACTGTGCCTAAGTGCGGTTACCGTTTCATCGCTTCTGTAGAGCGTTTGCCTCCAGATAAGCTCATTGTTGAAGAGAGCCTTAAACAGCAAACACAAATCGAGATGCCTTCTTTGCATCGTGAAGAGACCACTTATGCGGTCGAGTTTTATCAAAATACCAAAAGTTGGTTAAGTAAAATTAGGGACGCTTTTGCGATATGGTAAAACACAGTCCAAAGCGTTCATTCCACCAACTAAACAACATTTAAGGGGATTTCATGTCATCCAATCACTTACAGCTTCTCATCGTAGAGGATGATCACGACCTTGCGAGCGCTGTGATTGACTATCTCGCCTTGGAAGACATCCATTGCGACCATGTGGCGAACGGCGTGGCATGCTTGCAGATGATTGAAAAAACCGACTATGACGTGATCATTTTGGATATCAATTTGCCAAGAATGAACGGCTTAGATGTATGTGAAAAACTGCGAGAACAAGGGTTGGAAACGCCAATCATCATGCTCACAGCATTAGACTCGCTGAGCGACAAACTTGCGGGATTTTCGCGCGGGGCAGATGACTACCTTATCAAACCTTTTGCGATGGAAGAGTTGATTGCCCGAACTATTGCCTTATCTAAACGACGTAGTGCGCAAAACACCAAGTTAACCATTGCCGATCTGACCATCGATGTACAAAAGAAGACTGTGAATCGAGCAGGGCAGTCCGTTTTACTGTCTCCGATTTCTTTTAAGATATTAGAAGTGCTGATGCGTGAGAGCCCTAATCCTGTCACTCGTGAGCAGTTGATGTACAAAATTTGGGGTGAAGAACAGCCCGACAGCAACAGCCTTAAAGTTCACATGTTTAACCTGCGTCAGCGCGTCGACCAAGGGCACCAGAAAAAGCTCATCAAGACCGTGGTGAAGCAAGGCTTTGTTATCTCAGAAGGAGATGTGTCGTGAAGATCAGACCCAGTATCCGTTTATACAGTTTTTTTGCGGTATTACTCACAGGCGTTACGACAATCGTGGTGTTGTCCGTTTTAACTATGCACTACTTTTTCTCCGGCATGGACATCGCACTAAGAGACTCGATGTTCTCTCACGCGATCTCTATAGAGACCCAACCTGGAGAACCAGTAAAAATCAGCGACTTTACCATTGCTTCACGTTGGCGCGATCTGCCCCAAGATGTGCGTGAGAATATTCCTCGTGATAGCTTGGAAACGAATACACTTACCAACTATTTTGTTGATGGTTCGATCTTCTCGCCACCAAAAATGGCATTGTTTGCGATGAAAGTGCAGCATAATGGCATGCTGAAATATGTCTCAGTGTCTTTTTACGACAGCTCTGAGCAGTTCCCCGTTGATGATGAGTTTCCTCACTTCTTCATTATTTTTTCTACCGCGTTGGTGGCGATATTGCTGTTCTATTTGGTTTTGATCATCATCTTTCGCAAGGTCACAACACCTGTTGAACAGTTAAAGAATTGGGCAAAGAACATGACGACGGATCAACTTAGTCAGCCTATTCCAGATTTTCACTACAGTGAGCTCAACGTGCTGGCGAATATCGTTAAATCAAGCATGGAGTCAGTGCAGCAAAGTGTTGAGCGTGAGAAAAAATTTCTTGCCTACGCGAGTCATGAGCTAAGAACACCTATTGCGGTCACCAAAACCAATACCGAACTGCTAAAGAAGATGTGTGAAAAGCAAGTTGAGGTGGAAAAACAACAGGAGGTGCTCAGACGGATATCGCGTGCAAATGCGACGATGACCGACTTAACAGAAGCAATACTGTGGCTCAACCGAGGTAACGCGCCTCAAATCCCTGCCAAAGAAGTGGTGTTGGGAGATTTATTAGCCCAAATCATTGATGAATTGTCCTATTTGCTGCAAGGCAAGCAAGTAACCGTTGATATTATTACTGATCGACAACAAGTGTTATTGGTCGAACCGTTAGCGCGAATGGTTTGCACCAATCTGGTTCGCAACGCTTTCCAACACACGGCAGATGGTTTTGTGCAAGTAAAGCAAGAGGGCAGTTCGGTGGTGATATTCAATCAAAGTGCAACTCAAGATGCAGAAGAGAACAATCTCGGTTTTGGCTTAGGGCTTGAATTGACTGAACGAATCATCAAGCAGAACAACTGGCTGTATAAAAACCGAGCCATTGATAATGGTCATGATGTTTTTATTGATTTTCTTCCAAATTAAGTTCGACGCTTTTTGATAATACAACCCCTCGATTTACCGAGGGGCTGTTTTAAGCAAAGTACAAACGTGGAAGCTTAACGAGAAATGATCTTGATTGAACTGATCTTATCTTCAAAGCCATCGGCATTGTATGAGCCATGATCGCGGGTGTAGTAATCACCTCGGAAGTTTTTATCGACATAGAAACGGACACGCCATCCGCGAGGGATAGAAAACGAGCTCATTTTGTCATCGAATTTGTACATACTGAGGTCGGAAATGTCATGGCTAAGCATCAGTGATGGACCTGTTTGGTGTCGATACTGATAAATCACGGCTGACGCATTATCACTCACATCACTATCACTACTGCCACGAAGAGAGGAGCCTTCGCATTTCGCATCAGACGTTTTACAAAAGATACTGCCTTCCCCATATTGCTTTTCACAACTGCTTCGTACGTTCTGTCTTGCCTCTGCTTCAGTTCGACCTGCTTGAGAAAATGTATCCATAAAAGGTTTTAGAGAGCAAACGTAAACAAAATCACCGCCATAGCTAAGCGACGGTAAAAACAGCAATGTTCCTAACATAAATCTCTTAACCAAAGTCATATTGACAATCCTAATTTAAGTCGATCAAATAATCGCAGAATGAATACCACAACTTTGTGCTTAGGTAATGAGAACGGAGTGTTATGGCTTGAAAATTCACCTTAAAATTACACAAGCGCATGTTGTTGCTCATTATTTCGGCGATTTATTGACAAGTGCATTTCTGAGCGGAAAGAAAGGCAGCCAGAAAGCTCAACGAAAGTGAAACCATTTATGGTAAGTCACGTCGTTAAGTAATCCTGGTGAAAAAGCGCAATAGGTGAGAAATCCTTATCAAGCAAGTGAATTTTATAAAGTTCGTCTTCTGGCAGATTGAGTACTAGAAACTGAGACCAAAGCGTTTGATTGTTAATGAATTGTTTCTTTTAAAGCTCAAGGTGCTTTATATGAGAGTGCTCTTTGTCGTGAGAAGAGTAAATGGTGATGCCTAAGTGGTAACGGCATTTAAGGAACTCATCATATAGAAGAATAAAGATGGAACTAAAAAATCTCACCGTCGCAATAGCGACCTTCTTTGCTAGTACGAACGCGCTTGCTTTAAGTGAGCCATCGCAGCAAGTCACAGAAATATATCAACATCACGCTCATCAAAACGGTAATGATAGAGCGTTGCCAGATTATGCACCAACTAAGCTGCTTCCCCAGCAACCGAAACCGACCCTTCGTACCCTTTCTACTCGGTCTGCGGAGCAGGCAGCAAACGTGTGTGATGTAGAAGCTTTCACTTCAAACAGTAGCAACGATGTGCTCAACGCAATCAAAACCCAAGGAGCAAGTTGTGTTAATGCGCTTTTCTCAGCTGAGAGTCGAATACAAGAAGCGGCGTTCGAATCTGGGCACATGTACAACATTGCAAAGCACACGACCAATTTAGCGAAAGCCTACGCTGGGGGCGGCAGTGATGAGCTTGAAGCTTTGTTCCTGTATTTGCGAGCAGGTTATTACGCTGAGTTTTACAACAGCAAGGTCTCGTTTCTTTCTTGGGTGACCCCTGCAGTAAAAGAAGCCGTCGATGCCTTCGTTAACAATGCGAACTTCTATGAGAACAGTGACCCACATGGCAAGGTGCTCAGTGAAGTGATTATCACTATGGACAGTGCAGGGCTCCAGCATGCCTACCTACCACAGGTTACGCAGTGGCTCACTCGCTGGGACAGTCAATACGCTCAGAACTGGTACATGCGTAATGCAGTGAATGGCGTATTTACCATTTTGTTTGGTGGTCAGTGGAATGAGCAATTTGTGCAAACCATCGGTAATCAGACTGAGCTTGTTAAAGCACTAGGGGATTTTGCGCTACGCTCGTCAGCTATCGGTGCTAGTGATGAGTTTATGGCAGCGAATGCTGGTCGTGAGTTAGGACGATTAACCAAATATTCCGGTAGTGCTTCCAGTACAGTGAAAAGCAAACTGACCGAGATCTTTGCTCAATACGAGATGTACGGTAGAGGCGATGCCATTTGGCTTGGCGCTGCCGATACAGTCTCTTATTACGCGGATTGTAGTGACTATGGAATTTGTAACTTTGAGTCCCAGTTGAAGGGTTTAGTGCTTTCTCAATCGTACACGTGTAGTCCTACCATTCGTATTTTGTCGCAGAACATGACGCAAGATCAGCACGTCGCGGCTTGTTCGAAGATGGGGTACGAAGAGGGGTATTTCCACACTTCACTTGAGACAGGAAGACAGCCTGTTGCGGATGACTACAACACGCAGTTGCAGGTCAATATCTTTGATTCAAGCGATGATTACGGCAAATACGCTGGACCGATTTTTAACATCAGTACCAACAATGGAGGAATGTACCTTGAGGGCGATCCATCAACGCCGGGGAACATCCCTAATTTTGTTGCTTATGAAGCGCCTTACGCCAACCCAGATCACTTTGTGTGGAACCTAGAGCACGAGTATGTTCATTACCTTGATGGACGATTTGACCTTTATGGTGGCTTCGGTCATCCAACTGAAAGAATCGTGTGGTGGAGTGAGGGCATTGCCGAATATGTGTCGAAGGAGAACGATAACCAAGCTGCGATAGACACCATCAAAGATGGGTCAACGTTTACGCTCAGCGAGATCTTTGAGACCAGTTATGATGGCTTTGATGTCGATAGAATTTATCGCTGGGGTTACTTGGCGGTTCGATTCATGTTTGAGCGACATAAAGACGACGTAAATCAAATGCTGATAGAAACTCGTCAGGGTAACTGGGCAAATTACAAAGCAACCATTAATCAGTGGGCAATCTTATACCAGAGCGAGTTTGAACAGTGGCAACAAGCTCTTGTTTCTGGTGATGCTCCTAATGCAGTCATAACCGCAAACAGTGAGGGCAAAGTCGGTGAAAGCATTACATTTAGCAGTGAGAACAGCACGGATGCAAACGGGAAGATCGTCAGCGTCTTGTGGGATTTCGGTGATGGCACGACCAGCACACAAACCCAGCCGTCGCACCAATATGGCAGTGAAGGGCAGTACACGATCAGCTTAACCGTGACTGATAATGATGGGCTAACCGCAAGCACGACACACAGTCTTACTATTACGGCGCAGGGCGGTTCTGATGCGCTACCACAAGATTGTGCAGTGCAAAGTAAAATCAGTGGTGGACGCTTAACTGTGGGACAAGCGGCGTGTTTGGCGACGCAACAAACCATTTGGTTGAGTATCCCAGCGGTCAATGAGCACACCAGCATGGCAATCACCACGGCAAATGGGGTAGGCGACCTGAAAATTGAGTACAGCAATGATGGTTGGCCAAACGGTTCAAATCACCATGCGTGGTCAGACAATGCGGGTAATGCTGAGTGTATTACCTTGTCCAATCAGCGCAATTACTGGGGGTATGTTAAAGTCTCTGGTGAGTTTGAAAATGCCGCGATTGTAGTGGACTTTGATACCTCAGGTTGTCGTCAGTAAACGTTGTTTCTGTTAATTAAGATCAACTGGTCCTAGTAACAACAGAAAATGAAACGCCCAGCACGAGTTTACATTGTGCTGGGCGTTTTTATTCATATTGAATATCGGTTAAGGCTTAGAAGTGCCCCAAGTACTGCCAATCAGCGTTGTTTGGGTTCGCCTCCGTTGGCCAAGGGAAGTACCAGTACTTGCCGTCAATGAGGCGGTAGTAATGGTAACCACCACGGAAGTGGTACACGTAAATATCGTTTATCGTTCCCGTGTTGTTGTTCTCGCCCCAAACTCCCATGCGATCTTGTTTGTGCCACGCTAAGATTTCGGCTTCAAACTTAGCTAGGTCACTGTTGAGCTCAGCAATGTACTGTTCAATATCCGTATCGCTACCAATAAAGCGCCAATCAGCGTCAGAGGTGTTTTGAACTGGCAACGCGCTGCTCACTCCCGGACGTTTTTGCATAAAGTAACGGCGCTCACCACTTTCATCTGTATCAATGAAAATAGCGTTCTCAGATTGTCCCCATGCCGTTGAACTCGCTTGTTCCCACGTTAGCAACTGCGGTTGATTGAAGTAGTTGGCAATGCGCTGTGCATTGTCGATGTTACTACGATCGACTTTCAGTGGGTTAAAACCAAACTGGACATGGTTTTCCGCTGAGCCTAGGTACTTCCAGCCTTCATTGCCTGCTTGGTTGGTTGGGAAATCCGCCGCAGAGATATCACGCATTAGGAAGTAATCGCGAGTGCCGGTGACTGGGTTAGGGTACACGTAAAGTGCACCAGCGCGGCGTTCTGCGCTTGTCTCACCATTGTTCAGCACACCCGCTCCGTAGTTGTCTGCTACGAACTTGTCGAAGTCAGCCACAAAGCCAAAGTCGATGCGGTTTAACGCTGCGTTGTCGGCAAACATGACTTGTTCATCAACGTATTGTTTGTAACTGTGCTCCTGACCAACAAAGATAGGACCAACAAGCTTATCGATCGCTGGGTTTTGATCAGTGATCAAGCTATCTAGCACTTGTTCACCATTCACGTCAGTACAACTTAAGGTGACACGAGTCGGCAGTGGCAGTTGCTCTAGGTTAAAGTGGAACTTGTTGCTTTGTGAGTCGTTTAATCGGCTACTTGCAACTGCAATGTTTTGTACTGAGCCATCCTGGCGCTCCACCGTAACTGCACAGCTACGTTGAGAGATCATACTTGGCTGATGCATTCCACCTTGATGTCGTGCGTAACGCCAATCTGCTCCGTTGTTGTGTTTCACGCCGCTAAACTGTTGGCAATGGGAAGAGGTAAAGTAGCCCGCACCATCATGGCTCGTGCCAGATTTATCAAGCACGCAAAGTGGCACTTCGCCAATTTCGGTGTTCGGCGTGTAAGTCACAGCACCTTCACCGTATTTAGACAGCAATGAGTAGTCATGATCTTGAGATATCATGCGCTCACGCTGACCATTGATGTTCCAGTACATGTCTTCGCTGCTTTCACAACGCGCCATATCCGTACTGACTGTACCGACGAAGTTTGCACTTTCGCCGTTGCTTGCCGTGTAGGTGAACTGACAAATACGAGCTTGCTGATTGTTGACCTTCATCGTCTGCCACAAATCTTGTTGAATTTGCTCGTCAGACAAAGAAGACACCGCTTGCCAGCCTTCCGGATGATAAGTTACGTCTGGTGCAGAAGGCAGCTCAAACACGTTGCCGTAGTTGGAGTAAATCAGCGGGTAAACTTGGCTTGCAAGTTCGTTACGCGGATCGTAAATGCCTAACATGGTGACAACAGGCACGCCTGCTGCAGTAGGTACTGGCGTGTCGGTTTGTGCTTCTTCGTAACTTTGGCTTTCTTGATTCCAACGAACATAACCAGTCGAGCTGTTTAAATTGACGTTAAAGCCGTTATTGAGCCACGTTTGTACACGGCGAGACTGAGAAGGGTGCTCTAACGTGTAATGACTAATGGTGCCTAATAGTGCGGCTTCACCACCGGCTTGAGCGTCACGCATAAAGCGGAATTCACCCGCAAATGGTGGTACCACTTCACCACCCACATCGTTAGTCGTGGCTTCACCTGTCCAGTGTAAGTTACCGATAAAGCGGCGATGCAGAGCATCCCAACCCCATCCAGATTCCAAGTCGTGCGTAGAAGCATACCAAGGGTAGTGACCGAGACCGTAGTTATGACCCAGCTCGTGCGACCATTCGTTACCTGTTGTTGCCGTTAACGTCACGATGCCACCGCCGCCACTGCCGCCATGGTCAATAATACCGTTGGTGTACACGCCGCGGTTGGTGTGCGCAGTAATGTGGTTGAAGCGTTTATTGTAAGCTTGCGAATAGCCAGCACTATCGGTAATGCCGACGTTAGCATTATTCACACCTGTAGATACCAGTGCTTTACCAATGGCTTCACGCATATCACCGCCGTGCCAACCACCTTCACTGTCTGAGCTTGTGGTGTAAACCTTACCGTTTGGCAGCGTCACTTTCGGGAAATAAGCGGCAGTGTAATCCGCCATCACCAGTTTAGATGCTGGGATTTTCTGGAAGTAATCGGCGCTGAGTTTTGCCATGTTTTTGATCATGGTGTTGCCATCACGTGGCGCCGTGAGCATACCCATGTCGATGTTTTGAATGATAAGCTCCGGCGCGCCGCCAAAGACAAGTTCATTAGCAGCTAAATCGCCTTGGCGATCAGTGTTATCGGTTAAGCGCAGCGACAAGCCTGGCTTCATCCAATCCCATTGCAGCGGCAGTGACCACGCGTGATGGGAGAATACCACTTTAGAACGTCCATTATCTGGCTGATCAGAAGCCGCAAGCGCGCTTGGTGGCAGCATTGGGAGGCGAGTGATTACAGTGCCTTCAAAGCTCACTTCTACCCAAACTTGTTGAACGGTTTTGTCTTCTGGTGTGAATAGAAGCAAAGCTTCACGGTCGATCACCAAGTCAGGGAACAGGTTCACATCGTTTTGATTCGGGGCGGTGGTAGTATGGGTTTGAGCAAAATGGATAGAACCAGTCAAATCGCCATTCAAGTGATTTACTAGCGGTAATTCGTCAGCGTAACCAAGGCGTGCGGCACTTGTCGTGAACTCAATCTTTTGTGGCTCGATACAATCAATCGCATTGCACGAAGAAAGCTCCGCCGTGTACCGAGTGTCTGGTTTCAGGCTGCCAATGAACAAGCCAGATTGAACGTTGTCATAACGAACGGGCTCTGAACCTGATTCGGTCAACGTCAAAACCACGTTGTCATTCGCGTTTTGCGTAGCCCATTTTAGCTGAACACCTTGATCTGAAACGCTGGCTACGTTCAATGCATTGATGCTTGGCGCAGATAGGTCATCACAGTCAGAAGTCTCGATGTTTTGAATCATATCTGACTGCCAAATGTATTCGCCATTTGGACCCTTAGAGCCTCGGGCAGCAGGGATATATTCTACGTAGCAACCTGTGTCGTCTGGGTTCATCACACCAAACTCTTTGTGGATCAGGTAGAAACCACCGTTATACCAAATAAATTCCCATTCCGGACCGACGAAGTCCACTACGTTGCGATAAGCTTGGTCTTGCTCTCCAAACATAAAAGGAAACTTAGGGTAGTTATCGAAGTTAACCCAGTATTCATGTCCTTGGAAATTTAGATAGGTTTTGCCATCACGTTGATAGGTGTCTTGACCTTTGTCTGCTAACTGCTTGAGCATTTCAATGCGTTCAAAGGTTTGATTTCCGATTTCGACCAAGGTTAGGTCGTGGTTCGCGTTTGCGAAAGCGGCTGTACTTCCTAGGAGTGAAGAGATCAGCCAAGCGAGCGTATTTTTCTTCATATGAGACTCTACTTTTGCCAATGGAATAGACATTAAACATGCCGCCAGAAGCTCGGCACTTAGGGGAGTTGCATCATCCATTTCAATATGAACGGATGATAAATTTGATTATCTGATGGGATTTGAGTTTTAAATAGGTGGGATAAATCGGACTTGTGACTCTGCTTCCAGCTCTGATTTGATCACGAAATCGAATTGATATCTTATGTCCAAATTCGTATTTATCTATCTATACAAAATAGGGTTCTTTATATAGTAAATTAATAAAATGCCTTTATTTTATAATAAGTTAGACTTTAAATGAAAAAAGCCAGCCCGAGGGCTGGCAATCAAACTAAGTTATTTGAAATTAACAAGAGTTTGAAATGAAAATGAAATTGGTGATGAATAAAACGCTATTTTTCAACCATCTGGGTTGCACCTTGTAGCCAAGTTTTGTCATGCGCATCTAATGATGGGCTGAGCGCTTTGTAAACCTGGGTGTGATAGTGATTTAACCAATCCACTTCGTCTTGGTTAAGTAAGGTGACATCGAGCATGCTGGTGGCAATTGGGGCGAGGGTAATGGTCTCAAAACCGTAAAATGTGCCAAATTCATTCTGATCGACTTCCACGACTTTCATGATGTTCTCGATACGAACGCCGTATTCACCTTCGCGATACACGCCCGGTTCGTTGGTGATCACCATGCCTGGTTTCAGTTCCACTTCGCGATGGCTTTGCGAAAAGTTTTGTGGACCCTCATGAACATTTAAGCAAATACCAACACCATGTCCCGTGCCGCATTTATAATCGATACCATGCTGCCACAACATTCCGCGAGCCATGATGTCGAGATTGGCACCCGTAGAGCCTTTCATAAATCGAGTCTGAGTCAGTCGGATGACCGCTTTGAGCACTAAGGTGTAATCTTTGCGCTGTTTAATGGTCGGTGACCCGAAATGGAAAGTACGGGTGATATCCGTAGTGCCGCCAAGGTACTGACCGCCAGAGTCGACAAGAAAGAAATTGCTCTCGTTGATGACGGCATTGCTTTCTTCATCGGCAGCGTAGTGCATTTTGGCACCATGGGCAGCAAAGCCTGCGATGGTGCGAAAACTGTCGCTCACATAATGGCGAGTTTGACGGCGATAACTTTTTAACTGCGCCTCAGCAGACAATTCAGTAACAAGCCCACTTGGGACTTGGTCTTCTAGCCAACTCATGAACCTGACAACTGCCACACCATCGTCCTTCAATGACTGTTCGAGATTGGCTAGCTCGGTCGGGTTTTTGCTGGCTTTCATGTCGGTGACCGGGCAAGCCATTGGCTTTAGTGAAACGTTTTGCTCAATTGCACTGACCAATAAGCTATCGGTGTAACTTGGGTTAAACGCAAGAGAAAGACCTTCACATTGCTGATTCAAATATTGGTTCACGTAGTCGTAATGACGAACGCTGACACCCTGCTCGTTGAGATGCTTTTCTATCTCTACGGGCAACTTCGCTTTGTCGATAAATGCGGTAGCGCGCGTTTGTTCCACCACAAGATACGCTTCAGATACTGGGCAGTAAGGAGTATCTGCACCGCGAATGTTTAGCGTCCACATTACATCGTCTAACGTGGACACCAATAAACTGTCAACGTGGTTGTCGCCAAGCCAAGAACGAAGGTCTGCCAGCTTTTGCCTAGTGTCTATGCCGGCAAAGGCGACAGGGTGCTCAAAGATCTTTTCAGTTGGTCTGCTAGGACGGTCATGCCAGATTGGTGTCAGTAAGTCGAGGTCGAGGATAATCTGAATGTGTTTAGGCTCAAGCGCTTGTTTGAGTTCTTGGTAAAATGCATAGCTGATAGAGCGTCCATCTACTGCGATGGTACTGTTGGCTTCTAACGTGCTGGCTAACCATTTTGGAATGCTTGGCGTCTCTGGTTGACGTGCTTTAAATAGGTTGAGTCCAGTACCATGAAGCTGTTCTTCAGCTTGAATGTAGTAACGACCGTCGGTCCATAATCCACCGCCTTGAGTAGTGATAACAACGTTGCCTGCCGAGCCGGTAAAACCAGAAATCCATGTTCGACCAGCCCAATGATCCGCAGAGTATTCACTATTGTGAGGATCGTTGTTTGTTACGATGTAGGCTGCAACGTTATAAGTTGCCATCGCATCTCGCAGCGATGAAAGGCGTTGATTTACCAAGTTTGTTGTATTCATGAAAGACTTCCTGAAATCATGTTTGAACAATAGATATGATGTTGCTCAGAGCCAATTTTTGCAGGGCTTTGCTGCCCGCAGAGTTGGGTTGCTTCTGGACATCGGGTTCGAAAAACGCAACCGCTCGGAGGGCTGAGCGGGGAAGGGAGATCGCCGGGCAGCAATTGGATCTCGCGGTTGCGTGCTAATTGAGGATTGGCGATTGGCACAGCAGAAAGCAGCGCTTTGGTATAAGGGTGCTGCGCATCATCAAATACTTGGTCGTAACGTCCGACTTCCATCGGCTTACCCAGATACATCACCATTACGCGATCACTAATATGACGTACCACGCTGAGGTCGTGAGCAATCATTACCAGTGTCAGTCCCATCTCTTGTTTGAGGTCATCGAGTAGATTGATCACTTGCGCCTGAATGGACACATCAAGTGCGCTAACGGGTTCATCACACACCACCAAGTCAGGATTAAGAATCAACGCACGTGCGATGCCGACACGTTGACACTGACCACCAGAAAACTCATGCGGATAGCGGTTACGCTGGCTTGCGAGCAGTCCTACTTTGTCCATCATGGCGATGACTCGCTTTTCAACTTCGGCACGTTTAAGCCCTGGTTCGTGTGTTAGCAGTGGTTCGGCAATGCATTCTGAAATGGTTAAACGCGGGTTTAAGCTGGCTGATGGGTCTTGAAATATCATCTGGAATTCGCGACGACGAAGGGCGAGTGCGTTTTTGCCAAAGCCACGCATATCTTCACCTTTCCACGTCAGGGTGCCATGTGTCGGTTCAATCAAACGAAGTAGTGCGCGCGCTAATGTGGACTTACCACAGCCGGATTCACCGACAATGCCAAGGGTTTCGCCTCGGTACACATCTAAGTCAATGCCATTCACCGCCTTGACGATCTTTCTTCGACTAGGAATGATATGGCGCGATACTGGAAAGTGGACTTTCAGGTCGCGGGCAGACAATAACACTTCTTGCTGGGTCATAACGTTTCCTTAAGCCGATTGATGAATAAGAGAAATACTGCCTTGCGCTTTGACATGACAGGCGATGGATTGGCGTCCGTTAAGGGGCGCGAACCGAGGTGTTTGTGTTTGGCAACGTGGCTCACGATAGTCACAGCGATCTCTAAACGGGCAGCCTTTGTGATTAATCAGAGCGCTCGGTGGGTTACCTGCAATGGTTGGTAAACGAGGCATATCTTCTGTAATCGATGGGATCGCCTTTAGAAGCCCTTGGGTATACGGGTGAGCTGGCTGGGTGAACAAGGTGTCCGTATCGGCTTGTTCCATTTTCTGTCCGCCGTACATGACCAAAACTCGGTCACACATTTCAGCGACCACGCCCATATCGTGAGTGATGAGCAAGATGGCGGTGTTGAACTCTTGTTGTAACTCACGTAATAGTGTCAGGATTTGCGCTTGTACTGTCACGTCGAGTGCGGTTGTGGGCTCATCGGCAATAAGCAGTTCCGGTTTACACAGCAACGCCATGGCAATCATCACACGTTGGCGCATGCCACCAGAAAGCTCGTGTGGATATTGGTTCATGCGCGTTTCCGGAGAAGGAATCCGTACTGCATCTAGCATCTGAATGGATTCTGCAATGGCTTGTTTTCGGCTCATGCCTTTGTGCACCATCAGCACTTCACTGAGTTGTTTGCCAATCTTCATAAACGGGTTAAGAGACGTCATCGGATCTTGAAAGATCATGCCGATTTTCTCTGCGCGAATGCGGTTGAGCTGCTTCTTCGACATCGCGAGTAAGTTCTCGCCATGAAAACGTGCTTCGCCCGAGACGTTCCCGTTATCAGCTGTTAGCCCCATCAGCGCAAACACCGATTGGCTTTTGCCTGAGCCGGACTCGCCAACGATGCCTAGCGTTTCTCCCGCTTGAATCGTGTAAGAGAGGTTGCTGACTGCTTGCACTTGTCCGTCTGGCGTATCGAAGCGCACGTTCATGTTTTCAATTGACAGCATGGGAAGTCCTTATCGATCTTTCGGGTCAAGGGCGTCGCGTAAGCCATCGCCGATGAAGTTAAAACAAAACAGGGTAGCGACCAAAAACAGCGATGGGAAAAGTAGCATCCACAATGCCACGTCGATGGTTTTTGCGCCTTCTGAAATCAAGATTCCCCAACTGGTGTCTGGCGGTTGAACTCCTAAGCCTAAGAAACTCAAGAAGGATTCAAACATGATGAAGCCGGGCACCATTAAGGACGAATAGACCATCACGATCCCAAGCACGTTTGGCAGCACATGACGACGCACAATGGTGAATTTAGATACGCCGATGGAATGTGCTGCTTCAATAAATTCGCGCTTTTTGATACCGAAGGTAACGCCCCTTACCACTCGGGCAATACCCAGCCATGAGACCATGCCAATCACGATAAAGATCAGATAGATGTTGTTGCCAAATAAGGTTACGAACAGGATGACCATGAACATAAATGGCACTGAGTCGAGCACTTCGATGATACGCATCATTACGCTGTCTACCACGCCACCTAGATAGCCGGAAATACTGCCCCAAATGGTGCCAATCACAACGGCAACCAAGGCACCAACAAAGCCAACCAAAATCGACAGGCGACCACCTTGCATCGTGCGGGCAAATAGGTCTTGTCCTAGGTCGTCGGTACCAAAATAGTGCCCGCTGCTCAAAGAGGGTTTCCCCAACTCGTACGGGTCAGCAAGGATGTTCCAATCAATCTCATCATGTCCAAAGGCAGCAAGTGAAGGACCAAAGGTGATACACAAGATGATGAACGCCAGCACGTAAACGGAGGTCATTGCCGCGCGATTTCTGCGAAAGCGAGTCCATGCGTCTTGCCATAGACTTCGACCTTCTACAGCTTCGATATTATCAACAACTCGTTGTTGTAAGGATTGAGTATCCAGCTTTTTAATCGATAACATGCTCGGCTCCTAAACTCGGATACGCGGGTCGATAACGGTGTAGAGTAAGTCGACCACAAGGTTGAAAAAGATCGTCAGTGAAGCAACGATCAGAGTAATACCCATGACTAAGCCGTAATCGCGATTCAGTGCGCCGGAGACAAAGTGTTGTCCCATACCGCCAGTACCAAAAAAGATATCGATGATGACCGAGCCTGTGACAACCGAGACAAAAGCTGGACCCAGCATGGCGACGACGGGGATCAATGACGGTCGCAGTGCATGGTGGAACAAGATGTATGCGGTCGATAACCCTTTGGCTTTTGCAGTACGAATATAAGGTTGATTCAGTGTTTCAATCATGGCGCCGCGCATAACGCGAGCAATACTGGCGATAGAGCCAATCGCAAGGCTTAGCACTGGTAGAACGAGAAAAGCGAGTTGTCCTCCTTCCCAACCACCGGCAGGCAGCCAACCTAAATGAATCGCAAATATCGTCACCAATATTGGCGCGAGGACGAAAGCAGGCACAACAACACCCGTCATGGAAAGGGTCATCAACCCGTAATCTAAGCGGCTATTGCGTTTTAACGCAGCAATGGTGCCGAGCAACATACCAAGTGGTACGGAGATACAAAAAGACAGAACGCCAAGTAGGGCAGAGACCGGCCAAGATTGAGCGACCAACTGAGTCACCGTAAAGTCTTGATAGACAAAGCTTGGTCCTAAATCGCCTTGAGCGAAGTTGGTAATATAAATCCAGAACTGAACCAAAAATGGTTCGTCGAGGTGAAATTTGGCTTCGATGTTAGCGCGAACCACTTCCGGCATAGGACGCTCCATGTCAAACGGTCCGCCGGGTGCGATATGCATCAACCAAAAAGAGACCAAAGCGATAAACAACAACGTCGGAATCGCGATGGCTAATCGTTTGAGAATGTACCAAATCATGATCCATCATCCTTTGGTCATTCGACGTCACATGTCGTCACGTCGAGAAAGAGAAAAAAATTGGCCTGAGCTCATCACCGAGAGAAGAGAAGTTCGACACGATATGCCATGTACTCGCAATGTCAGTGCGTGTTACCGAGCCGACTCAGGCCGAAAGCATGCCATTAGTGGACTTTCACATAGACATTCTTGCGGTAGTACGAGGACTCGGGGTTAGTACGCTCGTAGCCACCAACATAAGGCTTGATCAAATATTGATCGTTGCCTGGACGGTAAACCGGGATAATCGCCATATCTTCAATCAGCATGCTTTCTGCTTGTAGATACAGCTTTGAGGGGTCATTCATGGTTTTAGAACGCGACATCAACTCATCATATTTGGGGTTGTTGTAGCGTGAATCGTTGTACTCGCCATTGGAGACGAAGATATCGAGCCATGTTGAAGCTTCGTTGTAGTCTGCGGTCCAGCCGCCACGAGTGATTTCAGTTGGCTCTTTTAATGCGTAGAACACTTTAGGCTCGAGTTGTTTAATGGTGATTTGGGCGCCTAAGCGGCTTTTCCACATGCCTGCCATTGCTGTTGCCATTTTCACGTCTTTAGAGAAGGTAGGAACTGTGAAAGTGAGTTTGAGTGGATTCGCTTTGTTATAACCAGCCTGTGCCAATAAGCGTTTGGCTTTGTCGATACGCTGATTTGTTGTCCATGTCGCGTATTCTGGGGTGTGTGATTGAAAGCCATCGGTTTGTGGCGGCACCAATGTAAACATTGGGATACCTCCGTTTCTTAAGATCGCATCGGTTAAGATCTTGCGATCAATGGCATAGGATAGGGCTTGTCGAACACGCAGGTCTTTGGTTGGCCCCTGCTGGGTGTTGAGGTAATAAAACGTCGAGCCAAGTGACGCACTGGTGTCTGCGACTTCTTGTGGCAGCTTGGTGATCAGCTTTTTCTTTTGCGCAGAAGGAATCGACATCACTTGGTCTATTTCCCCCGCTAAATAGCGATTGAGCACAACATTGGCATCACCAATCGGCAGCCACGTGATTTTATCCAACACGACGTTGTTTGCGTCCCAATAATATGGATTTTTCACCATCACCATTTTTTCGTTTACCTTCCACTCAGAAACGGTAAACGCGCCATTAGTAACAATGTGTTTTGGTTGCGTCCAGTTGCTGCCGTATTTTTCAACCGTGGCTTGATGCACTGGAGCAAGAACAGGATGACTAAGCAGCTTGATAAAAAATGGAATTGGCTTTTCAAGCGTCACTTGGAAGGTTTTTTCGTCCAGTGCTTTTACGCCAAGTGTTTGCGGTGTTGCTTCGCCTTTCATAATCGCTTGTGAGTTTTGGATGTTTGGAATCGCGGCAAACCAAGCGTAAGGGGAAGCCGTATTGGGGTCGAGTAGGCGCTGCCAACTGTAGACAAAGTCTTGTGCAGTGACATTGTCACCATTCGACCATTTTGCATCACGAAGCTGAAAGGTGTAGACCGTATTGTTGTCGTTCACCGACCAAGATTTCGCAACGCCGGGAATGGTTTTTCCTTGTTTGTCTTGAATGGTTAACCCTTCGAACAAGTCTCGACCAAGGTTAAATGCGGGCTCAGCTGCTTGCTTCGCCGGATCGATAGACGTCACTTCTGCACCGTTATTAAGCGTGATCTCTTGTGCTTCGGCGAGTGTCACGCCCGATGGGTACGGCACGGCGTAAGTCGGAGCGGCAAACATTGGGCTCATGATAGATGCCAACAAAAGTAGCTTGGGTAGTTTCATCCTTTCCTCACTCGATTCATCCTTGAAGGTGAGTTGAATGTATATTGTATAAATTGTTCAGACAATCGAGTTTTAACATACCTGTAACAGGGTGTTGAAAGCTGAGCTTTTTGGTCTCAAAAAGTGAGCCAATAGAATTTCAATTCGTGAATTTATACCGACTTGGCACAGTCAGATTATCTGCCAAGAAGGCAGGGTAAAGAGAGAGTGAAGAGAATAAAGCGGATAGAAACGAAAAATCCCCTTCATGCTCGAAGCAAGAAGGGGATCAGTGTTAGCGTTTCACATTCAGCGTAAGTTGCGCTCTATTCTCTAGATTATTTCACTAGGAAGTGCTTAACGAATTCCGTGATTTTCACCATGTCGTCAACGGCAATGAATTCTTCAGTGGTGTGTACTTTCGCCATACCAGTAGAAAGGTTTACCGTTGTTAGACCTTTCTTGTTGAAGTTGTTTGCGTCGCTACCGCCACCAGTGCCTTTTGTAAATGCATCGATGCCCATGTCAGCGAATGCCGCTTTGATTGCTGATACGTGAGCATTGTCTTCTTCGATAACAAATGCGTCGTACGCGCGGCTTGATTCGATTTCAACTTCTGCGCCGTGTTTTTCACATACTGACTCAAAGGTAGAGATCATGTGGTTCACTTGCGCTTCTAGCTTCTCACCGTTTAGAGAGCGTGCTTCAGCAACGATCTTCAGTTCTGGCATCACGATGTTTGTCGCTTGACCGCCGTTTACCATACCGATGTTTGCTGTGGTTTCTTCGTCGATACGAAGCAGTTTCATCTGGTTGATTGCATCTGCCGCTACCATGATTGCGCTGATGCCTTCTTCAGGTGCTAGACCCGCGTGTGCAGGGCGGCCTTTGATTGTCGCAACGATTTTTTGCTGACCAGGTGCCGCAGTCACGATAGTGCCGATAGGACCTCCTGTATCCAGTACGATCGCTTCGTTAGACGTTACGTGCGTCATGTCGAAGTACTCAGAGCCGAACAAACCGCCTTCTTCATGCACAGTGAAAGCAAGCTCTAACGTTTTGTGCTCTAGGTTTTCAGCTTGGATGCAGCGAACCGCTTCCATGATCGCTGCGATGCCTGATTTGTCGTCACCACCTAGGATCGTATTGCCTTTAGAGCGAATGATGCCATCTTCGATGATCGGCTCAATGCCGATGCCAGGCGTTACTGTATCCATGTGGCAGCTCATTAGGATAGAGCCTTCTTTCTTACCTTCTAGACGTGCGTACACGTTAAAGCCGTTAGAAATGTGTTCTGGTACAGGTAGCTTGTGAACAGTAAAGCCTAGTTCGCCCAGTTGCTCAGCCAGAGTTTCTGCAATTTGTTTTTCATTCATAGATTCGCTGTCGATGCGAACCAGTTGGCAGAAATGTTCAACTAGACGTTCTTGATTAATTTGTGTCATTTGGATGTCTCTTTCTTTCTTGGTCGAGACCGCAGCAGTATAGAGTGCGAGCCCGAAAGGGAACAGAACACCTCTTATTACACAGCTAATCCGAGTGAAAACTGTTTTGAATCAAAAAACGCCTCTGCCTGACATTATTCTGACCTGCTAATTACCGGATCTGATGCGGCGGTCACGAAAGTACACAATGAATGTAGAAATATGCGAAAGCGAGTTAAAAGCGAGTTTACTTAGTCAATCAATGTTTAGACTCACTAAGCCTTCAAATCGCCGCCGCGTCTACAAACCAAGTCATTCTCGCTGAACCAAGCATCTCGAGGTTACTTGGGTATAGTATGAGCTTTTGACGAATTTAGTGAGAGATGGAAAGTCTATGATTCAACAGAATTAATGCTGCATTTATGTACAGAGTCGAGCTATTTTTGTAACTGATGAAAAGTTACCAATATATCTGTAGGGTGGATTGTAATTTACCGTCTATTTATTGAAGCAATATCACAAATGTGGATTAATACAGTCTCTGTTTATTCATGTCCTCTCGCACTGCCTTTCTGGATAGACCGAACTCTGCAAAGGGTTCGGTCGCTTTAATTAGAATTCTATTAACGGATTATGCTTGATAACTAAAAAAACAAAAACAAGAAAGCCGGGCAGGGTGCTCGGCTTTTTTGATGGTTCTTTTCTATTTGTCACTGTGAAGAGCCAATAGGGTTAATCCGATCAGCCATTCAATAGTGCGTTGACTGTCTTTGCTTAGCTTAAAAGAGGTAACCGCTTCTACCTGACTTTGGAAGTCACAGAGATAAGGTGTGTGATGTTCACAAACTGTCATCAAGAATGCCAAACGCCAAATCGCCATGAACTCGGCGTCTTCTAAGCGAGTTTTCCAACTTTGGATAAAAGTGACTTCGTTGTTAGAGAGGTCGAGTTTATCCATCATCATCTTAAGTAGTCTACCTTGCAGGGCGCGCGGGATGTCGGCTTTCTTTGCAAAGTGGTGGCTTATCCCCGTCCTCGATATACCTGTTTGTTCACTCAACGTTGTGTAAGACATTTTCTCGTAACCAAGCGTGATCAACTGCTCTGTTGCCACATCGAGAATGGTGTTGATGGTGATCTGGGTATCTTCGTGTGTTCGGCGTGCCATAACTATTGCCAGTATTGTGATTAAAAAATCATACTAACATTTATCGTCTGTCATTCCATATAAACAAACTAATATTGACGTTGTTTGCATGATAAATGCGCGTTACTGCCCATAAATTTAGCCATGGTAACAAACCGTTTACATTTGGGTGGGGTGTGTAAATTGATGAGGGATATGATAATGCATTGATATAACTTGCTTTCCTTATGGTTGTCGTAAACGTTTGCGATGTTTAAATTTGCTGTAACATAAATTTTACAATCAATAGCTAAAACTGCGTAAAGTCAGATTTCCATTCGTGTATTCCAATTTTCCTCCTCCTGCGCCAAGTTAGAAATATCGAACGAGAACGTATGTTCAAACACAACAATGACATAAGGAGAAAGTCATGGTGGACACCTACAACCCATTAGGCACGGATGGATTCGAATTTGTGGAATACACAGCGGCGGATAGCGAAGGTATTGAACAACTGAAAGCGCTGTTTGTTTCGTTGGGTTTTGCAGAGATCGCAAAACACCGTTCTAAAGAGGCTTGGCTGTACCGACAAGGTGACATCAGCTTTATCGTTAATGCTCAGCCGCACAGTCAGGCAGAAGGCTTCGCTAAAGTTCATGGTCCTTCAGTTTGTGGCATGGCTTTTCGTGTGAAAGACGCGAACGTAGCACTCAAGCAGGCGCTGGATAACGGCGGTGAAGAGTACAAAACGGAAATCGGTCCTATGGAGCTGAGCATCCCAGCAATTTACGGCATTGGTGAAAGCCTTCTGTACTTCGTGGATCGTTACGGCAAGCAGAGCATTTACGATGTCGACTTCCGTTTCTATGACGATGCAGACGAGCGCCTAGCGAAAGCAGATGTTGGTATGTACGAAATCGACCATCTGACTCATAACGTGAAGCAAGGTAACATGGACGTGTGGTCTGGATTCTATGAGCGCATTGGTAACTTCCGCGAGATTCGTTATTTTGACATTGAAGGTAAGCTAACCGGGCTTGTTAGCCGTGCAATGACTGCACCGTGTGGCAAGATTCGCATTCCAATCAATGAGTCTTCTGACGACAAATCCCAGATTGAAGAGTTCATCCGTGAATACAACGGTGAAGGTATTCAGCACATCGCGATGACCACCGATGACATCTACCAAACCGTTCAAACACTGCGTGATCGCGGCATGGACTTTATGCCGACACCAGATACGTACTACGAGAAAGTCGACGAGCGCGTAAAAGGACACGGGGAAGACGTCAGCAAACTGCGCGATCTGCAAGTCCTTATCGATGGCGCGCCAACCAAAGACGGCATCTTGCTGCAAATCTTCACCCAGACCGTTATTGGTCCGGTGTTCTTCGAAATCATTCAACGTAAAGGCAACGAGGGCTTTGGTGAGGGTAACTTCAAAGCCTTGTTTGAATCGATTGAAGAAGACCAAATCCGCCGAGGAGTACTAAGCGATGCATAAATGGATCACATTCCCTCACCGGGAGGGAGTGTGCTCCAAGCAAGCACATGCTGATTTCCCGGAAGAGGCAATTTACGAACGTGAAGCAGGTCGAAGTGGGTTCTTCGGTCCTGCGGCACACTTTCATCATCAACACGCACCGACAGGTTGGTCTGAGTGGGAAGGCGATTTACGTCCGCGAGCTTTCGATTTCAACCTAGTCGAAACGGCGAGTCAGATTTCGCCTTGGGCAGTGCCGCATCTTCTACACAACGCCAACTGTAAGATCCGTGTATGGCGTATGGATGAGAAGATGGACTTCTTGGTGCGTAACGCCGATGGCGATGAGTTGCTGTTCATCCATCACGGTACAGCAGACCTTTATTGCGACTATGGTCACCTCAAAGTGAGCGAAGGTGATTACGTAATGATTCCACGCTCAACCAGTTGGCGATTAGAACCAAGCGAGCCAATGTTTGTTCTGATGATTGAAAACACCGATGCTGCTTATTCTTTGCCAGAAAAAGGCATGGTGGGTAATCATGCTGTATTTGACCCGGCGGTTCTGGAAACGCCGTCAATCAATGACGAATTCCGCGCGCAATACTCAGAAGAGCGAACCCAAGTTCATGTGAAGCGCCATGACAAAGTCAGTGTGATTACTTACCCATTCAACCCGCTTGATGCGATTGGTTGGCACGGTGACTTGGCAGTGGTGAAAGTGAACTGGCGTGATATTCGACCTTTGATGTCGCATCGCTATCACTTGCCGCCTTCTGCCCACACGACATTTGTTGGTGCTGGATTTGTGGTGTGTACGTTTGTGCCACGTCCAATCGAGAGCGACCCTGGCGCACTGAAGGTGCCGTTCTATCATAACAATGACGATTATGACGAAGTCTTGTTCTACCACGCAGGGGATTTCTTCAGCCGTGACAACATAGAAGCAGGTATGGTGACTTTCCATCCGGCAGGCTTTACTCATGGCCCTCATCCGAAAGCGTTCAAAGCAGGGCAGGAATATAAGAAGAAGTTTACCGATGAAGTGGCAGTGATGATTGATACACGCCATGCGCTCGAGTTCTCTGATGAGCTCGATAAGGTTGAAAACAAAGAATACGTCTATAGCTGGCAAGAGAAGTAAGGGGCAAGGATGAAATTAGCAACCAAGAAAAATGGCACTCGCGATGGTCTGTTGATGGTCGTGAGCAAAGACCTGACACAATGTGTTCCGGCAACCGAAATTTTCCATGCGATGCATCTCGCGCCAACCATGCAAGTGGCATTGGATAACTGGGATAAAGTCGCGCCACAACTGGAAGAGCTTTATAACGCGCTAAACAATGGTTCGGTTTCAGGAAGTGAAGAGTTTGAATCCCACTATCTAGAGTCACCATTGCCTCGCGCCTATCAATGGGCGGATGGCAGTGCTTACGTCAATCACGTCGAATTAGTCCGCAAAGCGCGTGGTGCGGAAATGCCAGAAAGCTTTTGGACCGATCCTTTGATGTATCAAGGTGGTTCTGACGCATTTATTGGTCCTTGCGACAACATCGAATTTGCCACCGACGGGTGGGGCATCGACTTCGAAGGTGAAGTTGCCGTGATCACTGGTGACGTGCCGATGGGAGCAAGCATTGCAGAAGCACAAGAATCCATTCGCCTTATCATGCTCGTAAACGATGTATCGTTGCGTGGTTTGATTCCGGCGGAGTTGGCGAAAGGCTTTGGCTTCTTCCAATCAAAACCGTCGTCGGCGTTTTCTCCTGTTGCAGTAACGCCAGATGAGCTGGGTGAAGCATGGTATGAGAACAAAGTGCATCTGCCGCTTGTTTCAACCTACAACAATGCACCATTTGGTTGCCCGAATGCAGGTGTAGATATGACGTTTGATTTCGCTGATTTGATTGTCCATGCCAGCAAAACCCGTCCACTTTCTGCGGGCGCAATCATTGGTTCGGGCACAGTATCGAACAAACAGGGCATGGAGCATGGTACCTCTATCGAAGAGGGGGGCGTAGGCTACTCGTGCATTGCAGAAGTGCGCATGATTGAAACCATTCGTGATGGCAAACCGTCGACGAGCTTTATGTCATTTGGTGACTCCATCAAGCTTGAGATGTTTGACGCAGATGGTAACTCGATCTTTGGTGCGATTGATCAACAAGTCAGCCAATACTTAAAACACTGAGAGTGAGGGGCAAGGGAAGTATGAGCGATAACATCACTCTCTACGGCTATTGGCGTTCTTCGGCGGCATATCGAGTTCGCATTTGTTTGAACTTAAAAGCCTTGAGTTATGAATCTAAACCGGTTCACTTGGTACGTAATGGCGGCGAGCAGCACAGCGCGGAGTACCATGAGTTAAACGCCTCCGAGCTTGTGCCAGTGCTGGTGGATGGTGATATTCAACTCAACCAATCTCTTGCCATCATTCAGTACCTTGATGAGCAATATCCGCAAGTTCGAGTGGTTCCAGAACCATCGCCGCTTCGTTACCAAGCTTTGGCTATGGCTCAGGATATCGCGATGGAGGTCCACCCACTCAATAATTTGCGTGTATTGCAGTACCTAGAAAGGCAGCTGTCGTGTGGTCAAGAGACGAAAGTCGAGTGGATTCATCATTGGGTTAACCAAGGCTTTATGGCATTAGAAGAGAAGCTAAATCAGCATCGACAACAACATGGAAACTGTATCTACAGTGTGACTGACTCTCCCTCTGTTGTTGATATTTGCTTAGTGCCTCAAGTGTACAATGCATTACGTTTTGGGGTGGATATGACACCTTATCCGGTAATTAGCTCGATTGTAGAAGCATGTAATCAACTGCCAGCGTTTATTGATGCCATGCCAGAAAACCAACCCGACGCGAACAGCTAGTACTTTCTCTATATTTTAACGAATAACAAACGGGCTCTTGACGGAGCCCGTTTTTGTTCTTGTTTGATTAACGTAAATCGTGCTCAAAAGCTTTGCGGCTGTTATTATCACTCCGCAAAATTTACCGGTTTTGTTGCTCTGGTTAGAATTTCCATTTAGGCTTTGAGCAACTAGTTGTTTTGGGCGCACTTTATCTATGACCAACATCTTTATCATTGTTGTTCTTCTTGTTGTTTTCTTCTTTATCATTCAAAAGTACGTGATCAAAAACGATGACACGCGAGACTTCCCATACCGTTCGAAAGGCCCACTATTAAAAGGGCAGGAAGGGGCGTTTTTTAATGCCTTGAGAGCAGCGGTTGGTGATCACGCAGTGGTGTTTGCCAAAGTAAACATGGCAACGCTGATCGCACCAAAAGAAGTCAAAAATAAGAAGCAGTTCTTCATTGCCAGTAACCGAATTTCACGCAGCTACTTTGATTACGTTATCTGCGATCCTAGAACGCTTGAACCTCGTGTAATTATTGAGCTTGATAATGGTCAGCAGCTGCATAAAGGCAAAGTCGAGCGCCAAAAACTGCTGATGCACGTGTGTAAATCGGCGAACCTTCCTTTGATTGGTGCATCGGTAAAACACAGTTACCAAGTGGGACGTTTACGTCGTTTATTGGCAGCACACATTGATCTGATTGAGCCGGACAAAGAAATCCGCTTTTGCAAAAAGTGTGGCAGTCCGATGATCATCAGAACCGCAAGCCAAGGCGAGTTTAAAGGTCGACGCTTCTTTACTTGTAGTCGCCAACCAAACTGTACCTACACAGAAAACTACAATGTAGTGTTTGATACCGAAGACGAATAAGCATTTTGTTCCCTAGATAGTGAAATAGAGAGAGGCTTCAACTGGATTAGTTGAAGCCTTTTTTGTTTTACCGTTGAACAAAGAAGAGCACTTCGCAGCATCCATTCTGGTAGCTCCTATACTTTGATAAAGAAAGAAGAATAGGGAAGCGTTATGCGATATGGATGGATTCTTTCAGCACTACTGCTCACGTTCAGTAGCCATGCACAGCAGTCACTCAAACCACTTGAATGCCAATTAACAGATACACCTCAGGATCACTTCTTGTTTTATCGTGAACAGATGGTTTACCACAGTGAGCAGTTTGCGATTTTTCAAAATTTCAAAGGGCGAGTCAGTACTCAAGTGGATCTCAAAACGGGCAAGTTGATACGTACGACGTTTATTGGTGAACCATTTGAGCCTAAATACCAAATTTTGTTTGGTGATTGTCCAAACGTATCGCAAGTTTTGCAAATTTGGATGCTCAGTGAAGTGCCTTACGACAATTAGGTCAAACAACAAAAGTTAAGTAGATCACACTTTTAACACCGTTCAGGTCGAGCCTTGACGATAAAATCATCTGAAAACGGGTGTTGAGTTTAGATTTTCGCCAAACGATCCAAAGTTAGTGAATTTATGCTTGCACCCCCAATGGGATATAGCTAATATCCTTCTCGTTCTTAAGGAATGGGTCCGTAGCTCAGTTGGTTAGAGTACTACCTTGACATGGTAGGGGTCGGCGATTCGAGTTCGCCCGGACCCACCACTCCTTAAAGCCATGCTAAAACCAAAGCATGCCGAACATAAAATTTGGGTCCGTAGCTCAGTTGGTTAGAGTACTACCTTGACATGGTAGGGGTCGGCGATTCGAGTTCGCCCGGACCCACCAAATTTAAAGAAGCGCCCACCTTTTTAGGTGGGCTTTTCTTTACCTGAAATTTGTCAAATCGCGCTAATTTCCCTCTAAGGCACAGCTCTCCGCTATTCGATGTTCAGGTACGTGATTCATCGAGTGTCCTGACGTACGCAACTTTCACATGCCATCCCGCCTTTTATCCAAACAACAAAACGAGCAATAGAACGATTGAACTTAGGATGAGTAGTATTCGCCAAATTGGCTTGGTTTCAGAAACATCTGAACCGTTGTGATGACACATGCCCATAAGAAATCCCCTTTCTCATTACCTGATAAAGAAAGGCTAGGGCTTCACCCAAGGTAAAGGTCAAGCGGAGGTGAACGGTTTACCTCCACAATCGCTCAAGCTTATTTTGCGGTAATTGGAATATTCAATAATAAATCTGGAAATTATCAATTATTTCAATGTTATAAGGGTGGTAAACTGTTATTTCTCAGGTTTGAACGGATACAGTTTTTTAATGTTGATTCGCAACGTGTGGCATTTTTGAGTAGTTTTGAATGATATACCCAAGTAACCTCGAGATGCTTGGGTCAGCGAGAATGACTTGGTTTGTAGACGCGGCGGCGATTTGAAGGCTTAGTGGGTCTAAATCAAGAACCGGCAACAAAGTATACAAACCAAGACAACTCGCCCTCTGGGAGCGTGTCATTGACCCGATTGCTACGTCAAACAACTTGGAAAGAGCGTGCTATTCCGCTTCGTTGTTTTCCTTGCACTCGAATCAATGACAACGCTCTGAATCCAGCATCTTGAAGTCACTTGGGTATATGTTCAATATAGAGATCATTATGAAGTTAATTCCCTATAATAGGTTTCAAATCGATACGTTCTTGTCTGCACCTGAAGTTTTAAAGCGAATACAAGAAAACACATCAGAACGAGCTTTTTTCAAGCCTAGTTCCTCTTCAGCATTTTGTGGAAAGGTAGACGAAACGGGCTTCGATCTTGTGGGAAACATTCGTTACAGAAATTCATTTTTACCTGTCATGAAGGGAAAGGTAGAGGCGAATAAAGATGGTACTCGGGTGAGCGTCTCCATGCGGTTAAACTTGTTTGTGATGGGTTTTATGCTGTTCTGGCTTGCCGTTACCGGAGGTGCCGGTATTTACATTCTTCTGAGTGTTGATACTTTTAGCTTACCTTTGCTCATACCACTCGGTATGTTTTTGTTTGGAATCGCGTTGACTTGTGGTGGTTTTTGGTTTGAAGCACTAAGACAAGAACGTAAGCTGAGACAGATTATTTCTACCTGGCAATAGAGGTTTGAAGCGTATCTCGCAGATAGGCTTGATTGAATGCACTATCAAGCCTAGATATCTCTTATTCTCGGGTTTTCCCGGTGCTATTTTTCAGGGCTTTAGCGAGAAGTTTATTCGACTTCGACTACAAAAACTTTTCCAAATTTTTTGAGTTGTTCGAGTTCCCAAGGTGGCTGTTTAACAAAAACGTTTTTCACTCCAAGTTTCGAATAATCGTTTGGGTTATAGGTCCAACCGGAGTAATCCGAATCGGAAAAACTATCGTAGCGGGGAGATTGACCAAGGGTTGTTATTTCTTGTTTTACTTTGATTTTTTTGAAGAACGAATCTTCTTTTTCCTTAGTTTTGCCAATATACGTTTGCATTTCATGTAAGACTTTTTGAATTTCTTCTTCCCTTTGTCTTTTGGGTAAGTCCTTAAATGAAGCCTCAATATCTGAGGTATCAAACTCCTGACTGCTTAAGCCTCCGTGAAAACCGATAATTGCTTTGTTTGATATATATTTGTTTTTGCCTGCGGTAAATACATAGTTTGCACAAGAGGAAAGGCAATAGTCGTTGACTTCAATATCTATTTTATTTGCAAAAACCCATTCACCTAAGGCCATTCCCAGTTCCACATCACCGCCGTCACTTGAGATCACAAGAGTGGTTGGTTTCACTGCCGCATCAGCATAGATTTCCACAACAGCGTCGTTTGCTTCGGAGGTTAATGTACCGGTGTAGTGAATCGAGTCACCCACAAGTGTAACGTTGGTTGTTTCTGCGCTGTAAACGGGCGCTCCCGGCAGCAATAGAAAAGGGAGAACCATTTTTGTTAACTTAACACACATAAATTTACCTGATTAATGAACCGCATTAATAGACATGTTTATCTGCGTCTGGTTCCTTATGTGTAGGGCTTTTATAAAAATGCTAGCTGTCGAGTTAACAACAAACTTTAGATCATGCTATGTGTGCCACAGCCTTGTGTTAATGCAAATCGATAGTCCGTCGTTGGCGTAAACACCATTGCTAAATCAACCGGAAGAAAGACGACATCTGCTGCTAAAGAGAGCGGGATGTCGATGAAAGTCAAAGGGTAAAAGACATAGTCGACCACCGAGTCGTTTCTAAAAGCGCAAGGTTGGGACGCGACTGCCAGTGTTGTTCCTGAAAACGGCGCTCCATACCCTCCCACAAGGTGAGTATCCAAAGAAGAACAACCCATCATTGAAGTGGTAAGCGTAAGAAGTAATGCAGTTCGTAGTTTCTTAAAGTTATTGTTTTTCATTTTCATTTAAATATTTTATAAACATAAACGTTGAAATTGAATCTATAGCCCAAAAGAATGAATTGCGAGTAGATATTCTTTTTTGTGTTCAATAATATGCGCTACGCAACAAAGTTTAGAGTGTTTAGGTACATAGTGGCGTTTAAGAGAGAGGGAAATGAAAGGTTTCGCTCTTAGATTGTCATCGTTCTCCACAGACCTCCCTAGAAATGTGTAATGTGGCAATTTAATCAACGATTGACGTCGCGATACCACTTACGTTCCAACTTAATTTGGGAATAACTATGTTTACTGATTTTTTCATACAGAAAAATAGAAAAGCGGGAGAAAAACATGTTCCTAACTCGTTCCCTAAACATAAGTTAGTCCTCAACTTAGTAGTCGGCGTCTTTCTGGTGGTGTATGGCGCTTATGGCATCTATTCCGGCGAGTTATATGTGTTTTTAGGAAGGCGTACAGAGGTAACGCTACACGGTGATGCCATATACATCGCTTTTGCTGCCTTTATACTTGGCTGTATCTACTGTTTGGTAGAAATCATCGACCATTTCGATAAGCGAGATAACGAAGAAATCTACATACGCATTAGGGCAGGTTGCCAAGCATTTGGACTGTTGATTTTTGGTTTTGCATTGATACAAAACAGCGTTATGGCAGGCGCTTAGGCAACATTACTCGTTGTAGCAGGATGTTTTTCTATCGGTATTAAATACATAGCAAAGTATTGCGGCGTTATGTAGTAATTAAAAAGGGGATTAGATTGGATAAAGCAGTAAGAGTAGGTGTCGCGGCAGTGATTGTGCGCGAAGGACGAGTGCTACTTGGTGAACGTATTGGCTCACACGGGGCTCATACTTGGGCTACACCCGGAGGACACCTTGAATGGGGTGAATCTATTGAAGATTGTGCTAAGCGCGAAACACTCGAAGAAACCGGCTTAGTTGTTGGGTCTTTTAAGAAGTTGAGCTTCACGAATGATGTTTTCGAGAAAGAGGGTAAGCACTATGTCACTTTGTTTGTTGCTGCTTCATGTGAGGTCGGAGAGCCTCAGGTCGCTGAACCGGAGAAGTGTAAGCAATGGAAATGGTTTGACTTAGACAAGCTTCCGGAACCTCTATTTTTGCCTTTAGAGAATTTGCTAAAAGCACAAACCGAACTAGATGTGCTTTTCCAAGCTAGCGCTGAATAGAGAGCCGTAGCGTTGCCCCTTTGGTAAAAGCTGGTTTAGTTTTGAGCTCTAGACCAGCTTTGATACTAATCCCTAAGTCACCTCAAGGTGCAGGGATATAATGACTAGTGGTTAATTTTATCGCGCTATATCCACTCTTGTTCTTCAACTGATACGGTAATATCGCTTTTCAGCTCACCAGTATGCGCCGTTGTGGATGGCTCAATCATCATGAAGTGAGTGTCTGGCTCAGCGACAGGGCAGTGCTTGACACCTTTCGGTACAACAAACATTTCACCCGGCTTTAGTACCACTTCTTGCTCTGGTAATTTCAGCGTCAGTTCACCCTTAAAGACGATAAATAGTTCATCTTCGTTGTCATGTTTATGCCAAACTAATTCGCCAGAGCCTTTTGCGATTTTAACTAGCTGACCGTTCGACTCAGCTAATATTTTGGGTGTCCACTGCTCTGAAAAAAGCCCAAATTTCTCATTAATGTTGATCTTCTTCATTGATGATAACTCCTTGAATTTTTGGGATTGAAACGCTTTTTATCTCCTTCGACGTTATGTCGCTACTGACCGTATGTAAAGAGAAACATTGTTCACACGTAATAGATGACCGTTAAGGTTGATATTTGAAGCGATACAGGGTGTAAGGCGCCTTTGCATTACCGAGACCTTGACTGAATGCTGGGTGCTGATGAAGCTGGTCTTGGGTGACATAAATGTAATCGCCGCTGACTGCCATACTGTCCGGCCAAGATAGCTTTTTGTCTTGAATAAGTGTCTGATATTTGCCTTTGGTTACCAAACCAACACCACTATGTTCGAGATCGGTCGCTAAAATGCCACCCCCTGGCGCATACGCAATGCCATCGCTGGGTCTTTTTGGTCCATATACTTCGATTTTATTCTGCAGCTTACTATCTGTGTTTTTTGCATTTTCTAGGGCTGAAGTCGGAACTCGATAGATTTTTGTGCCAGTAAATGCGCCAAAGTAGAGCCATTCGTTATTGTCATCAATAGCGATTGGGTTTAACCCAAAACGTAAGTGGTTCGTGGCACCTTGTTCTGTTTTCGATGCCAATAGAGAAGCTTCGATGACTATATCTCTGTCTTCTGGCATAAGTTGGTGGGCATTTTCTAATACACGTGTCGACTGACCCGTTTTTAAATCTACCACGACAATAGCGGGTTTCGTTGCACCAATGAAGTTGCCAAAGGTCATGTCAGCGATGTAGATCTTCGCGTGCTTTTCATCGATGGCAAAATCTTGCAGGAACGAGTTGTCTCTTAGCGCAGATGAGTTAATTGTAATTTGGTTGCTCAACTTATTTTTAGACGTGTCCCACGAGACCAATTGTGCTGGTGAGGTTTCGCTGCCCATATCGAGCATCCAGACCGTACCTTTGCTGTCGGAGTGAACGCCAATAACCGCACTTAAGCCTACATCGCCGACCTCTGGTCCGTCTGACCAGTCCATGGTTGGGAAGGGTCTTTTAGTACCATTCGCCATCACTTCGACGACTCGATATTTGGGATTGTCCAAAGGGTGCATGCTTACGATCAAGCGACCTTCGGGTGTTACGGTGACACCTGCGCCGCGGTAGTCGTTAAATTGTGTCACGGCTTCTAGAGAACCGATTTCCGCAGCGTAAGTTAAATGGGATGCCACCGCTGAAATTGCGGCAGCAGCAGTGAAGAGGCTGGTAGTTAAAAGATGCTTTTTCATTTTATTTCCATTTTGAAATGAACAGTTTGATGTATGGATTTTGGCGACTCGAATGAGATGTTGAGCGTCTCATTCAGTGCGTATTGAAATCCTAGCCTCGGAATAGTCCATTAAAAACAGTTCTGTATTTGATTTATTTTCTAATAATTTTTGATAATCCGTGAGCTCAAAGTTCAAAGTTCAAAGCTCAAAGCTCCAACGTGACTATTTTATTGAATCTAATTAGCAAGAGATAAGTTGTGGTGATGAAGTGATGTAAAGCGTCTGATTTTGTGAATAATTATTATCTTTTGAAGAGAGATATTGTAGTGAATAGTGGTTGTTAATAAAAAGTTTCACAGCAAACAAGCAGGCACAACCATGTTCATTAATAACAATACTAAAATTACACTTCTTATCAGTACCAGTATCATCGGCTATGCCGTTACTCAACCTGCGTTCGCCGCGAACGTGCCAGACGGAGTAAAGCTGGCTAAAAAGCAGGAGTTTGTTCGAGGTAATGGCACCGAAGTCGCGACCATTGATCCACAAAAGTCCGAGGGCGTTCCAGAATCTAATGTGATTCGCGATTTACTGGAAGGCTTAGTAACGCAAGATGCCGATGGTAAAACCATCCCTGGCGTCGCGGAGTCTTGGGAAACAACGGACAATCGCACCTTCGTTTTTCATTTACGACACAACGCAGAATGGTCTAATGGTGACCCGGTTACGGCGCAAGATTTTGTTTATAGCTTCCGTCGAGTCGTAGACCCAAAAACTGCGTCACCTTACGCTTGGTATCTTTCTTCGACCAAAATGAAAAACGCGCAAGACATCATAGAAGGCAAGAAAGACATCAGTCAGTTAGGTGTCCAAGCGCTTGATGACTATACCCTTAAGGTCGAGCTCGATGCTGAAGTACCATACTTTGTTAAGATGCTCGCTCATACCACCATGATGCCAGTCCATAAAGCAACGGTAGAGAAGTGGGGAGATAAGTGGACCAAGCCAGAACACTTTGTGGGGAATGGTGCATATGTGCCAGACCGATGGGTGGTCAACGAGCGTCTCGTGCTTAAGCGAAATCCAAAGTATTGGGATGATGTACACACCGTCATTAACAAAGTGACTTATCTGCCTATTGAAGATCAGGTGTCAGAAATGAACCGCTTCTTGTCAGGTGAGATTCAAATGACTAACGAAGTGCCAAACGAACACTTCCGTCGACTTCAAAAAGAGTACCCTGAGGACTTGTCGATAAAAGGCAATCTATGTAGCTACTACTATCAGTTCAATACTCAACGTGCACCGTTTGATGATGTTCGAGTACGTAAAGCGCTGTCTTATGCGATTGACCGAGACATTATTACCAAAGCCATCCTCGGGCAGGGACAAAAGCCTGCGTACTTCCTGACGCCAGAAATCACGGCCGGATTTTCCCCTCAGTTGCCTGAATACGGCAAACTCACTCAAAAGCAGCGTAATGAAAAAGCAAAAGCACTGCTTAAAGAGGCGGGCTATGACAAACAACATCCTCTAGATATTAATCTGCTGTACAACACATCAGAAAACCACAAGAAACTCGCCGTTGCCATTTCATCAATGTGGAAGAAAACATTGGGCGTGACAGTTCACTTAGAAAACCAAGAGTGGAAATCTTATTTAGCCAGTCGTGATGAAGGGAACTTTGATGTTACGCGCGCCGCGTGGTGTGGGGATTACAACGAAGCATCAACCTTCCTGACTTTGATGATCGGATCTAACGTTAATGGTGGAGTTCACTATAAGAGCAAAGCGTACGATGACATCATAGAAAAAGCGTTGAACTCGACCTCAGAAGAAGAGCGAACCAAGCTTTACTACGCGGCAGAAACTCAGATGGCGAAAGACATGCCATTAGCGCCTATCTATCAGTACGTGACGACTCGTTTAGTTTCTCCACTTCTCGGTGGTTATCCGAAAGGCAACGCTGAGGATAAGATCTACACCAAAGATCTGTACATCAAAGCGAAATAAGCTTATTGCTAGATAAGAGTTTGAGTTTCGTGAGATTTGCGAAACTCAAACTCTCTTTTTTGGACGGGGGAAATCGGCAAGGGTGGCTAAGCTGAGAAAACCAGCTTAAGCGCGAACTCGACGAAGCATGCTATCTAGAGATAACGCCCCTTGATTGTGCAGGAACAAGAATGGGTACAATGCCATTGCCCAGAAGAAAGGAAATTCCCATCCGCCGCCCGGCAGTGCCCACGTATATCCTGTGAAGAAGTGACCCGAGAAGAGCTCCGCTGCAATTAAATACGCAATTGCCCACAAAACGCCGATGCGTGTAAACAATCCCCAGCCAATCAATAGCGCCACGGAAATTTCCGTTATACCACCTACGTAGATCATTAAGTCAGTGAACCAAGGACCGACCGCATCAAAGCCAGCAACCTGCCCAAAGTAACCTCGCATTCCATTGTGTATCTGGGTTCCTGCAAACAACTTTTCCGTTCCGTGGGTTAAGAAGTTCAATCCGAGAAATAGGCGTATACAGGTAAGGGCAAATTCGTTTGGGCTCTCTTTGTATATCGCTTTCGCAATGCCGATGAACTGAACAAGCAACGGGATCAACGATAAGGCGGTTAACCACCCAACCAATGAAATGTCATTTTGATCACCGATACGAATGATGACTATGGTTGGAGCAATGGTCATCAAAAATGACAGTCTGTTTCGATTTCTCAGGGCGAAAACAAGGATAGGTGTCAATACGCCAAAGAATAGAAGGGATGTGGTTAGCCACATATCATTGTAGGTATTGAGTTTAAATACGATCGCTGCCAGTGACGCTAAAGACGTTATTTGTAACCCGACCCACGTGTTGTTTTTATTGTTCATTGATAGTTTCTCCATCTCGTGACCAGTAAGAGCAGTCATCCTGTCCTCATCAGGTTTATGAATTTGTAGTGAGTGTCTGAACAATAAAATACGCCTTATTAACTCTCTGATAATTAGGGAATAAGTGAAATCATTCTTTGGCTGAGATGAACAATACACAGACAAAGCGAGTGACAGCTGCAAGACAGCGAGTAATTAAGGTGGAAGAGAGGAGAGGCAGAACGTGAAGCCGATGTTAATAAGTATCCTTCAATTCAACACGTTGTCGACTATTGATAAAAACTGACTTTTATTACTTAATTTCGGTAAACAGGGAATCAATGACAATGCTCTGAACCCTGCATCTTGAAGTCACTTGAGAATATGTCATTCATATATTCAATTAGATTCTGTGCTTAACTATATTTATGTCTTATGTGTCAATGGGGTAAATATATTTCCCTGCAATTAATGTTTGAACCTGATCGCATAACTATCTGATATCTATTATCTTGTGAGATCAAACTGTGCTTTTATGAATCAATTGGAGAAGATATAACGAATTTTCTTCTCGTGTCTTTATTTCCTCATGAAAAGACTAAGCAAAAAAGATGTAAAGTGTCTCTTTTTGCTGTTTTTCTGTGGCTTAATCGAAATATAAAACGAGAACAGTTTATGAAGCGTCAGCATATTCTTGTTGGTTTGTCAGTAATATTGTCAGGCTGTGCATCACAACAATTGATGGTTCCAACCGCGAGTAAAGTCATCATTGTTGGTGATACTTTGGTTTATGATGGTGTCATTTCTGGCGGTGATGTTTTAAAAGCAATTCGGTTAGTAAAATCTAGCGATAAGAAGATTAAAAAGCTCAGAATTACCAGTCCTGGAGGCGAGATTGATACCGGTATCGAGTTTGGGTACTTTGTAAAAGAAAATAATCTTGATGTGGAAGTCAGCCGTCTATGTTTTTCAGCATGCGCAAACTATGTCTTAACGGCTGCCAATAGTATTACCATTAAAAAGGACGCCTTGATAGGGTGGCACGGTGGTGCGTTACAATCTGATGAACTGTGGAAACAAACCATTCCAAACGGTTATTGGAATCAATATGAAGGTTACCTCAACCATCTGAGGGTCAAAGAAAAGGCGTACTTTAATTACATCAATGTCGACCCATATATCACGGTTTATGGTCAGATAAGAGACAGAAGTTGCCAAAAAAACAAGCTCACAGAAGGTTGGTACTACTCACTTAACGACCTTAAACAAATGGGAGTGAAAAACGTTGATCTACAAGGCGCAAAGCTAATGAACAGTGTGGAGTACGAAAACTCAGACATCACGTCTTGTTTGATGCCGGACGTTTACATTAACAAAAATGGCTCCTAGCTCTAGCTCTAGCTCTAGCTCCTAGCCGTTAGTCCTTTCGATACCACGTCTCTTAAATCAATATTCATCTAAACATCATCAAGATGAAGGCTTGCCACGGTAAGCCTTCATTTTTGTTGTTGCTAGGATAACGACTAGCCTTCGTATCAGTCAGAAATATAGTGCTTTTTGTATAATCGCTTTGAAGTGCCAGAGAACTTTATGTGCTCTGTTTTTCTTGTTGCATAATCAAGAATAATATTGGGATGCACACTTACGTGAAAATATTCGGGAATATTGATCGCTCGATAATAAATGTCATCCCGATATTTATTTTCTTCTATCAAACCACAATCGATTAGCTTGTTGAGCATGCTAAATGCAGAGAATATATCGATCCTCGTTAGTAATGATATTTCCTTTGCTGTTTTTCCTTGCTCGGGGAAATCAAGCATCCGACACATAATAAGGTCTTGCAGCATTCTTGTTGCAATCGCATTAAGCTCTTCTTTACTTAGTTTTTCCATGGCTATCAGGCACCTTTTGATGAAAAGTTGAACTTGATGTTTTTATGGAAACATATTGTTACATTTGTGTCAATAAGCCATTCTCTATGTTTTATTTACCATAGATATAACACTGATTGGATTTTGCTTTATTTATTTTTATTGAACTAAATTTCACTTGCTATTATTTGAATCTTAGATTTTGCATATCGACAAAATCATTGTTGATATTATTGTTTTTAGTGATCTTTTTTGAAATCAACATTTGAATACGCTTTGTTTTTAATGGGTGTTCTATACCCAAGTAACCTCGAGATGCTAGGTTCAGCGAAAATGACTTGGTTTGTAGACGCGCGGCGATTTAAAGATCTAGTCATTCTAAATCAAGAATCGGCAACAAAGTATACAAGCCAAGGCCCTTATATTTGCAAAGAGTGCCCTTTGGGAGCGTAAAGAGAATAAAAACCATAGAAATTAAATCATGCATTAAATCTGCGCTTTTCTTTGAACGCGCTTAGAAACTCAAACTCGATGATCCGGTGTAATGCTTCTGTCTACTAAACAAATGGTATGAGTATGATAGTAAGTAAGATATCTGATGAGCTGATTACGGAAAAAGCAAAACTAGAGTGGCTAGCGTATTGGCGCCACTTCAGTACCGTTAAGCATCGCCTTTGCTGCGAAGCCAACTGTACCGCAGAGCATGATTATGGTGTTCTGGTTAGAAAAGACGGGGAAGAGCGTAAGGTTTTCGTGGTGCCCTTATGCAAGGCGCACAGTGATAATCTTGAACGATTGGAAGTCTCCGACGGCACAGAAATTATCTCCGCGGATCTGACCTTGTGATTTACGTTGTTGCTCCAACGACGTTTAGGGAACGCTTTGAATCGTAGGGTTTCAAAGCGTTCTTCCTAAGCAAGGGGGAGGTTACATTTTCTTTTGATAAACCCTTTCAGGGCGACCAACTTTACCATGTTGAATCACAGCAAGTAGAAACCCTTTTGCGGCTAAAAACTCAAGATAACGTCTTGCTGTTGTTTTGCTGATGCCGACTTCATTGCCTAGAGACTCCGCCGTGTAAATAATTTCGCCATCATCAAAGGCATTCGTGACTTTATCGAGCGTGAGCTCATCGATCCCCTTGGGTAAGGCTTGCATGTGTGATGATTTGGATTGAAAGTTAAACAGCTCGTCGACGTGGCGTTGATTGATGTTGTCATTTGCTTTTAACGAACTGGTGTACTTCAGATAGCGCTCTAAAGAATCGGTTAAGCGATCATAAGAGATCGGTTTTAGCAGATAGTCGAACACGCCACACCTTACGCCTTCTCTTACTGTTTCCATGTCATTGGCGGCGGTGATAAAAATAACATCTGGTGACTGCTTGGCAGCGGTTATGTCTTTCAATAAATCGATACCTTTGCCGTCAGGCAAGTAGTTATCCAATAAGACCAGTTTTGGCTTCAGTAACTGAATCATCTTTCTGGCTTCAGCGATACTTTTTGCAATTCCGATAGGTCTGAAACGTTGTGTTTGCTGAAGATAGTAAGAATGAAAGTCCGCGATATTGGATTCATCTTCTACTATCAAAACGTCATAAATTTCCATCTTTCAAACTCTCGTTAGGAATAAATAAAGAAAAGATTGTTCCGGTTGGTTCGGCATCGTCGACAAGGATTGCACCGCCAGCGTTATTGACAAGCTGGTGGACCAAATACAAGCCAATACCGTGTCCCGGTTGCGATTTGCTGGTGATCCCTTTATCAAATAGGGATTCTGCGATTTCATCGGGTATTCCAGTGCCATTGTCAGCAACCTCGACAACTAATTCCGTTTCGTTGGCGTCAGAAATTAGTATCGAGATGCATTTGTTGCTGTCAGGGTTTTTCAACGTTGCTTCATAAGCATTGTCGAGTAGGTTACCTATGATGGCGGCTAACTCATCATCAGTAAGCTTGGTTGGTGTACCGCTCAGGTGGCAGTACGGATCAAAATGGAGAGCGAGACCAAGTTCTTTTGCTCGGCTGTATTTGCCTAATAACAGACCCGCAATCACTTTGGAGTTGAACGTACGAGAAATGAAATCAATCAGCTTTTGATGTGTTTCTGTTTCTTGCCTTATAGCACTGAGCGCCTCTTCGTACGCGCCAATTTGAATCAACCCACTGACTGTAGAAAGCTTATTTGCGTATTCGTGGCTCAATACTCGTAAATTGTCGGTTTGCTGCTGAACTTGGCTAAGTTGTGATGTGAGCGTGCTTAAATCATTGCGCGGTCTGAAGCTGATGACCCAGCCGGAGTGTTGATTGTCTTCCCAAATCTTTACGCGAGTTGCGACCAAAGTTTCGCCGTTACAGGTAATCACTTGATGCTGTCTTTGTGACTCCTCCGCGTCTTCTGCCATCTTCGCTCCCAAGAAAAAGTCAGCAGGGGTGACGTATTCGTTGACCATTCGACCTTGGAGGTGGGATAGATTACGCGCAATTCCTAGAATCTTAAGTCCCCTCTGGTTTGCCGACAAAATACGACCTTGTTTGTCGACCGCAATAATGCCTTCGTAAACTGCTTCGAATACCGAGTTTTGCACGCGGAGGGAGAGGGCGATCTCTTCTGGTTCCATACCATACATTTGACTTTTGATATGACGGGAGAAGAACCAAGCGCCCAAAGATGAGCAAACTAGAATGATCAATAAGGCAAAGAAAAACGGCGTGGAGTAGAGGAGCAGTAAATTACTAACGGTATCCAGTAAATAGCCTACTGAAACAACACCAATGATCTCGCCAGTTGAGGAAATAATGGGGGATTTTCCACGTATCGCAAAGCCTAAGCTACCTTCTCGTATTGAGTAGTAATGCAATCCTTGTTGAAGGGCGCGTATGTTGTCTCCACCTTGCATCGGGTAGCCAACTTTTTTGATGTCTGGATGCGCTAAGCGAATGCCCTTACTATCGCCGACGACGATGAAGTTGGCATCGGAAATCCCTTGTAGGCGCTTAATTTGTTTTTGTACCCGCGCTGTATCTCGTAAAGAGACAGCTTCGATCAGTTGAGGGTCGCTGGCAATTTCACGAGCTTGTATGACTGCGCGCGCACTGACCTGATGGTTTAACGTATCAGAAAGGATGTGGTGGAAATAGCCACCGATAAGGAGTAATTGAAATGAAACAACCACAAAAAGCAGCGCCCATACACGCTGTCTAAAAGAGAGGTTACGGCAGAGGTAGTCGTGAAATGTTCGGTCTGGCATGAATGGTAAGCTTCTTATTGATTGAAGGGTAAATTATCAAATGAAACAAGGAAGAGACCTGATCGAGATCTATTGAAGATAGTCAATCGAGCCTCGTTCCTTGTGTAACTGTCTAACCGATCACATATTTGATCATCACGCCTGCTGCAACCGCCGAGCCAATAACGCCGGCTACGTTTGGTCCCATCGCGTGCATTAGTAGGAAATTCTGTGCATTTGCTTCTAGACCCACTTTGTTTGACACCCTTGCTGCCATCGGAACCGCAGAGACACCCGCAGAGCCAATCAGTGGATTCACTTTTTCACTCGCGAAACGGTTCATTAGTTTTGCCATCAATACGCCTGCCATTGTGCCAATACAAAACGCGACGATGCCAAGTGCGAGAATACCGATGGTTTGCGGCTGTAAGAACTTATCGGCAACCAATTTGGAACCCACAGAAAGACCCAAAAAGATGGTGACGACGTTGATCAACGCGTTTTGAGCAGTATCCGATAAACGTTCAACTACGCCACATTCACGCATTAAGTTACCAAAGCAGAACATACCTAGTAGCGGTGTCGCCGAAGGAAGCAACATGGCAATCAGAATCAACAGGAGCAAAGGGAAGCATATCTTTTCTAACTTGCTTACTTTACGCAATTGCTGCATCGTGATTTGGCGTTCTGATTCTGTGGTCAGCGCACGCATGATTGGCGGCTGAATCAAAGGTACAAGTGCCATATAAGAGTAAGCTGCTACAGCGATAGCACCCAGTAATTCTGGTGCGAGCAGACTAGATACGTAAATTGCTGTTGGACCATCTGCGCCACCAATGATGCCCACAGCAGCGGCTTGTGCGACACTGAAATCCATCAAGCCCATAGAGCTCAAACCCAAAGCGCCGAGCACAGTTGCGAAGATACCAAACTGAGCTGCCGCACCAAGAAGCAAGGTTTTAGGGTTGGCTAACAATGGACCAAAGTCCGTCATTGCGCCTACGCCCATGAATATCACCAAAGGACCAGCGCCAGATGCAATTGCAATGCTGTAAAATAGGTACAGCATGCCATCTGAGTATTGATACTCTTCTGCGAGTAAGTGGATATTGGCAAGTTGAGTTGGTGTCGCCGTTGCAAGTGCCGTTTTTACTTCGGCAGCGGAGTCCGTCGCAATGTTCAACACAGAGCCAAATGCTGACATTACCTCTGGTTTGGCAGCATGGAGCGCGTTTTCTACCGCTGACAAGGCTAAGCCTGCATCAGGTAGGTTAGCAAGAATCCCACCAAAACCGATTGGCACCAACAACAAAGGCTCGAACTGTTTAACAATGGCGAGATAAAGCAAAATCAAGCCAACAATAAGCATGATGGCTTGTCCCCATTCGAGGTGGAACAAACCAAAGTCATTCACTAACGCTAAGACATTTTCCATGTGACTAATGCCTCGTTACGCCAGTTGAAGTAAAGGTTCGCCTACATCTACTGCGTCGCCTTCAGACACATCAATGCTGGCGATTTTTCCGGAACGTGGTGCACGAACTTCTGTTTCCATCTTCATCGCTTCAAGAATCAGCAGCACATCGCCTTCTTCAACTTCATCACCAGGCTTGGTGTGGATCTTCCAAATGTTACCCGCAAGTGGGGCGTTCATCGGCTCGGCATCTTGAGCGGTTGTCACTGGCTTTGATGGTGCAGGTTGGGGGGCTGACACGGCTTGAATATCGCCACCTGCGTCAACCTGAACGACATAGCTTTGGTTGTTGACGGTAATGGTGTAAACACCGCTTTCTGAGGTAGCATTCATGGTTTGTTTCTCTGGTTTGGTCTTATTTTTTGTTTGTGCTGTTGCTCTTGCTGCTTCATTGCAAGGTGCGGGTTCAAAGGCGTCTGGGTTGTTGCGGTTTTCTAGGAACTTCCAACCCACTTGTGGGAAAAGCGCGATAGTAAGTACATCATCAATGGCGCTGCCGGAGAGCGGAATGTTTTGCGCTTTTGCTTGAGTGGTCACTTCTGTGGTCAGGTGCTCCAGTTCTGGCTCCAACTTATCGGCAGGGCGGCAAGTAATTGGTTCTGAACCTTCCAACACACGCTGTTGCAGTTCCGTGTCGACAGGGGCAGGCGTTTTGCCGTACTCGCCTCTCAAGACCCCCGCGGTTTCTTTGGTAATGGTCTTGTAGCGCTCACCCATAAGGACATTGATGACAGACTGTGTGCCGACGATTTGCGACGTTGGCGTGACAAGCGGCAGATACCCCAGCTCTTTTCTGACTTTCGGGATCTCTTCTAACACGGCATCAAGCTTGTCTGCGGCGTTTTGCTGTTTCAACTGACTTTCCATGTTGGTCAACATTCCACCAGGGACTTGCGCCACGATAATGCGAGAGTCTGAGCCTTTTAACTGACCTTCAAAAGCGGCGTATTTTTTACGTACTTCTCTAAAGTATGCAGCGACAGCTTCCAGCGCTGAAATGTCCAAACCTGTGTCGTATTCAGTGTTTTGAAGTGATGCAACCAGAGATTCTGTTGCTGGGTGACCGTAAGTGCCGCTCATGGAAGAAATCGCTGTGTCCACACGATCTACACCAGCTTCAATGGCTTTCATTAACGTCATATCAGCCATGCCAGCGGTCGAGTGGCAATGCAGGTGAAGGTCAACATCCACTTGCTGTTTTAATGTTGAAACCAGCTCACTGGCTAAGGTTGGCGTCAGGATACCCGCCATGTCTTTGATTGCGATCGAATCAACGCCCAGTTCACTCAATTGTTGCGCGATGTCTACCCAGGTTTGTAGGTTATGAACAGGGCTAGTGGTGTAACAGAGTGTACCTTGAGCGTGTGCGCCTTGTTTTTTCACCGCAGCAATCGCTTGTTGCATGTTTCGTGGATCGTTCATCGCATCAAATACGCGGAATACATCCATGCCGTTTACCACGGAGCGCTCAATGAACTTATCAACGACGTCGTCAGCGTAATGGCGATAACCTAATAGATTTTGACCTCGAAGCAACATTTGCAACGGCGTTTTTGGCATCGCTTTTTTGAGCTCTCGCAGTCTTTCCCAAGGATCTTCCCCTAGAAAACGAATGCAACTATCAAACGTAGCGCCACCCCAACACTCAAGTGACCAATAGCCGATGTCATCCAACTGTTGGGCGATTGGCAGCATATCGTCGATGCGTAAACGGGTGGCAAATAACGACTGGTGGGCATCACGTAATACAACGTCAGTGATACCAATGCGTTTAGTAGACTCAGACATTCGAATTCCTCTTATAGCGAGCTTTGTTTGATTTTTTGATGATGAATAGCGGCAGCAATCACAGCGACGAGTTGGTTATCATCGTTTGATGGTTTGGCAGCACACACTTTCTTTTGCGGAGGGGGAGTTGGTTCGACATGAAAGCGCCCCAAAAAGCGAGACATGGCTTTGACAGCAAAGACCAAGAAAACAAGAAAAGTGAAGACAAAACCCATACCCAGTGTCATGAGGTTTAAGCCTTCGGCAAATAAATTAACTTCCATTAATATCTCCCATTGGACAAAACAAAGAGCAAAGGAAGACTTTGCTCTTTGACAAAATAAGAAGGGGATTAACCGCCCAACATGCCAAACACGACACTTGCGATGACTAGTACAATACCGCCACCAAGACGAGATGAGATTTGCGCGTAAGACAGCAAGCTCATGCGGTTTGACGCAGCAAGAACTTCAAGGTCACCAGAGCCACCACGGTTTGCCATACATAGACCAGCAGTGATTGAAGACTCGATTGGGTAAAAGCCCATTAACCAACCACCGACAGAGGCACCAATGATTGCGCCAGCAACGATCAATGTTGCGATGATTAAGTTCGTGAAGGTTAGTGCATTCATGATTTCGCCAAGGTCGGTATAAGCGATACCAACGCCCACCATGAGCACCCAAAGCAATTGTTTTGAGAAGAATGAAGACAAACGTTTTGCGCCTTCTTTCACTTCTTCAGAGCAGATACCACAGGCGTTAACAATCGCAACGATGATGACCATGTAAGCGAAAGTGTGGATTTTTACGTCACCAAAACCTGGCAGTATTTCTTTAGAAAGGGCGGATGAGAAGGTGTAAATACATGCCGCCATCATCAAGCCAATCGCGATTTCACGTGGAGTGATTTTTGGAGCTTCGCTCTCTTCAACATCGAAATTAGACTTACGCAATAGCTCACCATTACCAGTCAAAGACGGTACTTTTTCACCGATGCTGTTTAGAACGGCTGCTGCGACAATCGCTACGATGTTAGCGATGGTTAAAATTGCAATTGCAACCGAGTAGTACTGTTCTTTAGAGCCACCCGTGACTGACTCATAGATTTCAGAAAGTGGAATCGCACCTGCACCGTTACCACCACCCATGATAGGCAGTACGTAAAGCATCATGATTTTGTCGATAGAAATGCCAAACATCATGCCGCCAAGAATGCCGAGAATTGAAGCACCTGCAACGGCTGCAAGAATGGTCGGAATGTAACCAACTAATGATTTAAGCAGTAGCTTACGGTTAACCGCCAAAATCGAGCCAGTGATCAGAACGGCAATGAACAAGTCGAGGAAATCGGTCTTCTTCATGACTGCAGTAACAGTGTCAATTTCGTTTTGGGTTAATAAACCTGCATGAACAAACCAAGCTGCGACAAGGAAGATCATAACAGGCGCACCGCCAATGTATTTGTTAAAAATAGGCAGGCGTTTACCCAGTTCGCCAAATAGCGCACCAACAACAAACATAAAACCAAAACCGCCGACAATATTATCAGGGATGGTGTCTGTCATATGTGCAATTAACATGACCGCGAACATAAATGCATATAGCGGTAATGGTAAGCCAAAGATTCGGACTTGAGATAATAAGTCTAATCCCGGGCTTCTTGTTTCAGTTATTGAAAGGGTCTTTTCGTTCATCATTATTATTCCGTGTTGATTTAACATGGCGTAATTTAAATTTGAATGAAAAACCTAACTGTGAGTGTGATCATTTTACTTTGTGGAATATATACACACTTATGAATTTAAAGTTTTTAATTATTCAATCACTTAATTTACAGATAGTTAAGTAATTAAATTCATTAAATTCATAAATGACGTTTAGTAGAAGAAAATAGTCGATACGGATCATCATTTTTTAAATTCAAGTGACGCATGATGGCGGCAACACGAAAGAGGATGATGATCATGTTTGACACCTACGCATTTAGTCGAGTGAACCGAAATCAATACGAGAAGTTTGGTGCTATTACCGAGTTTCTAACTTGTTATGATTTGGATGTTGACGCTGATGTAGAGAGATTTGTGGTGGCGAAGTCTCAAGGTCAAATCATTGCTTGCGGCGGTCTTGCTGACTCAACACTAAAATCTATTGCGATTGATCCTGCCTTACAAGGTACTGGATTTTCTCTGCGATTAATGACTGAGTTGACCACGATGGCTTATGAAATGGGGCGTTTTGATCTATTCTTGTTTACCAAGCCTCAGAATATGCAAAGGTTTCGTGAATCTGGCTTTTTCCCCATTTCTTTTGCAGACGATAAATTAGTCTTGATGGAAAATAGTCAGACCAATTTAAGAAACTTTGTACGTTCATTAAGAAAGAAAAAGAAAGACGGTGATAAAATAGGCAGCATTGTGATGAATGCAAACCCGTTTACTTTAGGGCATCAATACTTAATTGAAACGGCGGCGTCACAATGCGATTGGCTACATTTATTTGTCGTCAGCGAAGAGGGTAAAGGTTTTTCTTATCACGATCGTTTGAACATGATTGAAAGTGGCACTAAACATATTCCTAATCTTACGATTCATCATGGTTCAAAATATATAATATCTAAAGCAACGTTTCCTACTTACTTTATTAAAGAGAAGCGACTGATTGATTATTGTCATACCGCTATTGATCTAAATTTATATCGTCAGCATATTGCGCCAGCATTAGGCATTACACACCGATTTGTTGGGACGGAGCCAGACTGTGTTGTGACTCAGTATTACAACCAACAAATGAAACACAGATTAACCACCAAGGATCTCAACGGCGCACCAATCAGCGTTATTGAAATAGAGCGTAAGTGTGCGTCAGGAACCACGATTTCAGCGTCAACGGTGCGAAAACTCTTGCAGAAAGGGCAATTGGATCAACTGGTTCACTTTTTACCCTCAACCTCTATCGACTACCTACAAAGGCACACGGACGCTTTACCGTGTCTTACCCAAGAAACAGTGGCTGCTTAACAGCCCAATTAATTTTTAACCAAGGTGTTAAAGGTCTTTCAATGAAAATAATAAAACCCGCTTTTGCAGGGACGCTGGAATCCAGTGACTTGCAAGTTCGTATCTCACCCAATCCAGAAGGTGACATCGACATTTCTCTTGATAGCACAGTGAAAAAGCAGTTTGGCAAAGCCATTGAAGCGTTGATTCATGATGTGCTCAATTCGATGGGCGTGACTTCCGCAACGTTAGAAGTGGAAGACAAAGGCGCACTAGATTGTGTGATTAAAGCTCGCGTTCAGGCTGCAGTCATGCGCGCGGCAGACAGCAATGACATTCAATGGAGCAAATTATCATGAGTAAGTTACGCCGTAGCATGTTGTTTGTTCCAGGGGCAAGCGCCGCCATGTTAAGTAATACCTTCATTTATCAGCCTGATGCAATCATGTTTGATTTGGAAGACTCTGTGGCGCTGAGAGAAAAAGACACCGCCCGTATGTTGGTGTTTAACGCGCTGCAACATCCTTTGTATCAAGATATTGAAACAGTAGTCCGTGTGAACCCACTAGAGTCTGAGTTTGGTTTGAAAGATCTGCATGCCGTTGTGCGTGCGGGCGTCAATGTGGTTCGTCTACCAAAAACAGACAGTGCAGAAGACGTGCAAGAAATGGAGCGCTGCATTGAAGACATCGAACGTGTATGTGGCAGAGAAGTTGGCAGCACAAAAATGATGGCGGCAATCGAAAGTGCGCAAGGTGTGAATAACGCCATCGAAATTGCTCAATCGTCTTCGCGTTTAATTGGCATTGCACTGGGTGCTGAAGATTATGTCAGGGACTTAAAAACGCAACGTAGCCCAGAAGGGACAGAGTTGCTGTTCGCTCGTTGTTCTATTCTGCAAGCTGCGCGTGCTGCGGGCATTATGGCGTTCGATACCGTTTATTCCGACGCTAATAACGAGCAAGGATTCCTCAACGAAGCGGAACACATCAAGTCGTTAGGTTTCGACGGAAAATCGCTGATTAACCCAAGGCAAATCGAGCTACTTCACAACGTATTTGCACCGACTCAAAAAGAGGTGGATTACGCGATTCAAGTTATCGAGGCAGCAGAAGAAGCGCAAGAGCAAGGGCTTGGTGTGGTTTCACTTAACGGAAAAATGGTCGATGGACCAATTATCGAGCGAGCTCGTTGGACGTTACAAAAAGCGCAATCTGGAATTAAAGAGTAGGGCACGAACATGAAACAAATGGAATCCATCAAACCAGCATTGCTGCCAGAGACGTTGTCACTGTTTTCAGAGGCAAATGCGTTAACGCCTCATCTCAAAGACTCAAACTCTAAAAAGTCGAGAAAGCTAAAGTCAGATCTGCGTTCCGCCATTTTAGATTCTGGGCTTAAAGACGGTATGACGATCTCTTTCCATCACGCGTTTCGAGGTGGCGATAAGGTGGTTAACTTGGTGTTAGATACTATCGCTCAGATGGGATATAAGAATCTGACACTGGCTTCAAGCTCTTTAACGGGTATTCATTCGCCGGTTGTTGAGCACATCAAAAACGGCGTAGTGAGTAAGATTTACACATCAGGTATTCGCGGTGAGCTTGGTGAAGCCATTTCTCATGGTTTGCTCAAAGAACCTGTGCATATTCACTCCCATGGAGGACGTGTGCACTTGATTAAATCAGGCGAGCTAAACATCGATGTGGCGTTCATCGGTGTGCCTTGTTGCGATGAGTTTGGCAATGCTAATGGCATGAACGGCAAATCTCGCTGCGGCTCTTTGGGTTACGCCAAAATCGATGCTCAACACGCGCGTAAAGTGGTCATGCTTACTGAATCTATCGTCGGTTATCCAAATCACCCAGCATCAATCACACAAGATTTGGTGGATGCCGTAGTCGAAGTCGAAGAAGTTGGTGATGCGAGCAAAATTGGTGGCGGTGAAACGCGTCTTACCAGTAACCCACGTGAACTGCTTATTGCAAAACGTGCTGCCGATGTGATTATTAATTCTGGTTACTTTAAGCAAGACTTTAGCTTACAAACTGGGTCTGGTGGTGCGTCGCTTGCCGTCACACGTTTTCTAGAAAATAGCATGGAAAAACGAGGTATAACTGCTGAGTTTGGGCTGGGTGGCATTACCTCAACTATGGTCTCTATGCACGAGAAAGGGCTGATCCGAAATCTAATCGACGTGCAGTGTTTTGACTCTGGTGCTGCGGACTCACTTGCTCGAAACCCAAACCATATTGAAATCTCAGCGAATGAATACGCTAACCCATCTTCCAAAGGCGCAGTGGTTGATCGTCTAGACGTGGTCATTCTCAGCGCGCTTGAAATTGATGTGAACTTCAACGTCAACGTTATCACCGGTTCTGATGGTGTGATTCGTGGCGCGTCTGGTGGTCACTGCGACGCAGCGGCAGGCGCAAACCTTGCCGTAATTGTTGCTCCGCTCGTGCGTGGTCGTATTCCAACTGTCGTAGAGCAAGTGTTAAACGTGGTAACGCCGGGTCAATCGATAGATGTGTTGGTGACTGACCATGGTATTGCAGTGAATCCTCGACGCCCAGAAGTAAAAGAGCGTTTGTTGGACGCTGGACTGCCTGTGCTTGATATGGAAGCCTTGGTTGCGAGAGCGCAATCATTAACGGGCAAAGCGGGACCAATTGAATATGACGATCAAGTGGTGGGTTATGTACGTTATCGCGATGGCTCTGTGATTGATGTCATCAGAAAGGTTAAATCTGAATGAGCATTCGCTATGGGCTGAAAGTTGGTCTCGATGATGTCTTGAGTAACAAAGAAGCTCGTGTGAAACGACAAGGTGAGTGGTTAAAACGCCACTCCCTTCCTTTGCTGTCGTTTACCGTCAATATGCCAGGTCCGCAGAAAATGACGGAGTGCACGGAGCGAATCTTCGAACAGGGTGTGCAAGCGATTCAAGCCATTTGTCTCGAAAAAGGCTGGTCAATGGCAGGACGACAATTGCTGCGACAAGTCACAGGTCCAGAGGCAATTTTTGCGGTCCAAGCACCGAATGCCATGGCGCTCAAACGAGCCATGATTGAGATAGAGAATAACCATCGTCTCGGTCGGTTAATGGATTTAGATGTGATCGATGTCGATGGAAAGATCATCTCAAGAAAAGGGCAAGGGATGACTCGAAGAAAATGCCTTATTTGCGAACAAGATGCTGTGATTTGCGCGCGCTCGCGTAAACATGATCTTCAAACCTTGGTTTCTCACATAGAGTCGATGGTGTGTTATGACGAATGTTGCTCTTAAACTGTTGCTCGACCAAAATATCGAGCGTGTTCCAAGCGTTACGCATCACTCTGCTGTAAAGGTGAATCTGTTCTCTTTGGTTTCTGAGTTAGCGTATCACGCGATGCTGGTGGAAGTGCACTTGTCCCCAAAACCGGGGCTTGTTGACCTTATTAGCAACGGTGCTCACTCAGATATGAATGTGCCGCTGTTTGAAGCCAGCGCGAGTGCAATTCGTCCTTTTCTCAATAGCTTTCTTAACGCTGGTCTTGCGCATTCAACGCACTCGGCAGAGACATTACTGGATGTGTTGCGTCCGGTTGGAATTCAAGCTGAACGCGCAATGTTTGCCGCGACTGGTGGTGTGAATACGCACAAAGGGATGATCTTTGGACTTGGACTGGTATGTGGCGCGATCGGCTGGTTAAAAGGCAAAGGCATTGCGGTTGACTCTCTGCACATTAGCCAAGTTATTAAGCGCAGCTGTGCGTTAATGGTATTTCAAGAGCTGAAAAATACCGACTCTAAAACGGAAACTCATGGTGAGCGGCTGTATCGAGAATTTGGTTTAACTGGAGCGAGAGGTGAGGCGGCGTCTGGCTATCAAACGATCATGACTTACAGTTTGCCTGCATACCAACAAGCGCTGTATGAAGGCGCGTCCGCAGAACAAGCGTTATGGCAAGTGTTGCTCACGCTAATGGTGCACAATCAAGATACCAACGTGGTATCTCGTGGTGGAATGCATGGTTTGCGTTATGTGCAGAACATAGCATCGAAGCTTATTGAGAGTGGTGGTTGGCATAATCCAAACCTTGAAGAGCAGCTACTGGATTTTGACCGCCAGCTTACTGAAAAAAACGTTAGTCCGGGCGGCAGTGCAGATTTGCTCGCGCTGACTTGGTTGCTGGCAGAAATTGATGATTTGACGAGACATATCATCGCGAATAACGACGAATAATTAGGAACAAGTAAACGTATGCACAATTTTGAAGATGCGATGATCTTAGGTATCGCGGGAAACTTCGCAGGTCACCTGCAACAAGCTGGTGAGGCTGATGACTTTGCTCTCTACGGAGATGTGAACGCTAATAAGCCCCAAGCATTGTTCCCCATTTATGTGCCTTTTATCGAACATCCGTATTTGTCGACATATCCAATAAGTGCCGATACGACCAAGTTGCCAAATGATATTTTGAACTTACAAATTGAACCAGAGCTTGCTCTGATCTGTGATGTTACTTATGAAGGTGGTCAGGTCTTACAACTCACGCCGACGCATTTTGGCGCATTTAATGATTGTTCGATTCGACGCCCTGATGCGAATAAAATCAGTGAGAAGAAAAATTGGGGTGCAGCGTCAAAAGGCTTGGCATCGCAACTTATTGAACTAGAACGACTCACTCCTGATAGCGATATCGGCAGATTTAGAATCGCGAGCTTTCATAAGCGAGGAGAGCAGGTATTCGCCTACGGGGAAGATTGCGCGGTAAACGAATACTCCTATTTCTATGCGGATCTGCTGGATTGGATACGTGATCAGATGAATCATCAAGTGGATCGTGGTCCGATGGAAAACATTCACGCATTACTCAAACAAGCAAATCTCCCAAGCCAGCTAGTGGTCGCAGTGGGTGCAACGCGCTACACCGAATATGGTGAGCAGAATTTCTTGGAAAGAGGTGATGAAAGTGTGGTTGTTGTGTATGACAGTCACCTATACCAACCAAAAGATGTGCTCGGCATGGTACAGAAGGCGCAGTATGAAGCGACAGGCTTTTCTTATGTGAGTCAAAAAGTGCTTTGAGTTTAAGTCAATAGAGAACAAAAAAAGCCCGCAAATTAGCGGGCTTTTTAATGTCTTATTCGCTGGGTGAAATAAAAGGAGTGATATATATCTAGTGTTTATATTAGTGTTTGTCTTATTGATATTTAATGTATTTTGTTCAAGTTTTAAAAGTGGACAGTGAATCACAGATTCGTTAAGTGCATTTAATGTTTATTATAAGTTTGTTTAATAACGTAATTACTCTAATTATAAATATGTTTTGAAATTTTATAGCCTTATAAGTTGATGAAAAATAGGGTTATATTGCTTTGGTGATAATTCGGTTAGTTAATGTCAGGGTATTTAAAATTGTGATGTTAATTCCTATCAATAACCTCAAAACTTTCATTGATAAAATTTACGTATATTCTTTTTAACTGTTTCCAGATTAAAACTATAAACACGCAATAGGTGACAGTGGTTATAAAGTATCCGCTGTGGCTGACTTGCATAATAAAATGGTAGAGAGTGAAAAAGTGAAAGCAAATAAAAACATTCTTAAAGCAGCAGTAGGTATGGCAATGCTATCTGGCTTGCCAACAGCAGCCAATGCTCATGGCTGGTCAGAGTTTCCTAGTGCACGTCAAAACACGTGTTACGAGCAAGGCGGAATTTGGTCTGGTAACCCACCAAATGCAGCCTGTGCTCAAGCAAAAGAAATTTCTGGTACCTATCCGTTTGTTCAGCGCAACGAATACGCGAAGAACATTACTGATTACAACAATATGGCAGCAGTGAAAGCGGCGATTCCAGATGGTACGTTGTGTTACGCAAATGACCCTCAGAAAAAGGGCATGGGCGCACCACACACCGCGTGGACTCGCACAGAGCTAAATACGGGTACATTCGAATTTGTATTTAATGCGACGGCACCACATAACCCGTCGTTTTGGGAGTTTTACCTAACCAAACCAAATGCAGACCTAAGCAAAGCGTTGGCGTGGAGCGATCTTGATTTGATTCAAACCGAAGGTAATGTCCCAGTTGAAGGTGGTAAATACCGCATGAATGTGACCATCCCTTCTGATCGTTCAGGCGACGCGATTCTTTTTGTGCGCTGGCAGCGTAACGATGCGGCGGGTGAAGGCTTCTATAACTGTTCTGACATCACTATTGTGGGCGGCGAAACGCCTCCACCAGAGCCAACACCTCAACCAGATCTCGTGAAAGGTGAGCTATACATCCCAGTTAATTTTGTTGGCCCAGACCTTGGTGATACGGTTAAGTATGACATCATCAATAAATACGGAGATGTCGCACGTAGCTTCGATATTGAAGTGAATTCATCGAACATCAACGACTGGCAACGTCTATTGGCGTCAGAGATCAATGGTTGGCACGAAGAGTTCAAAGATGGAGCGGTGTTCATTGGTGATTGGCATGAAGAAATGTCTCATTACATGTACTTCCAAAACGATCCATCACGCAACTTCTTTAACTCGAAAGATGGTCGAGCGTCGGGTGTGATTTCAGTGATTGATGGTGATGACGGTAATGTTGAACCATTGGCAGGTGACATCTACGAGTTAGTGAAGAGCGACAAAGTAGTTAGCGCTGGGGACAAAGTGGTGATTTCTACCAGCGAAGCTGCGAACTTAACTCAAACTCAAGGCTCTTCTGTGAGTATTCAAAATAACGGCACTGCGTCGATTGTCGTTGATACTCGTGCGATTACGCAGAATGAGACCTTGTCGTTTGTTGCGAACGCAGTAAACAGCGAACGTGCAGAGACATTTACGTTTGAAGTGATTGTCGACGATGGTGGTGTAGACCCTGAGCCAACGCCAGATCCTGATCCAACACCAGACCCAAGCGATGACGCATGGGATTCAGCAAAAACTTACCTAGGTGGTGAAGTTGTCGCGTATGCTGACCAAAATTGGAAAGCACAATGGTGGATTAAAGGTGGTGATAACCCACAAGCGGCTTACCAAAAAGATAAGTGGGGCGTTTGGCGTCCAGCTAACTAATCATTGGTTGTAGCCAAATGGAATTGGCTAAGGCAAGCATGAAAGCCACTGTTTTGAGTTAAAGACAGTGGCTTTTTTACGTCGTTCATAAACTGACGGGGTAAGTGAGGTGATATCACCAAATGCAAATATGGGCAGAAAATCGTCCCTATCCCAAGTAACCTCGCCCTGAATTCTGGATCTTGAAGTCACTTGGGAATAAATAAAGACAATAGGCTGAAACGAACGGACAGAGTGATATTAGTGCTATGTAAGAGCTTGAAACTCAAAGAGCGCCTAAGCGCTCTTTTCTTTTGTACTGCCTTTTGGGTGATGACCGAACTTGTCATTCAAGTAGAGCAGTCCGCTGACGAAGAGTGCCACGACGGAAACCGTGAAGAGGGCATACATACTTAATACCCAAGCGAATGTGGCAGTCAGAAAGGCAATGAAGGAAAACATTCTGCTGAATGACATTACATGACCAAGTTTGTTACTTTTCATAACGCCTCCCAAAGCTTAGTGGGTAGAACCAGAGTGCTTTCACTCCGCATTCGTATTGTCTCTCTTCTGGGGGGAATTTACCCAAAAAACAGGCTAAATATTTCTCAAAAAAGATTAAATATTGACCTGGTAGACAGTTTTTTATTTGTGATTTTATATGAGTTTCATTGCTCATTGTCTATGCCAACATTTTTGATTCTGCTGAGCGTCAAAATTGATTCCCATCTTTGGCTACAGTTAATGCATCCCCACTGACAAAGCAGGAAACTCTTATGTTCAAGACTCAACTTAAACGTGTCGTTGTTATCACTAGCCTACTGGTTTCATCATCTGTTCTGGCAAGCACGAATGCGTACAATACAGATATTCCTACCAGTATCATGACACCTGATAAGGTTGAAACCAGCATTGGTACTTTGAATTTCAAGGATGGCGTACCAAGCCAGAAGACGATGGATACGCTATACAACAACCTCGATACCATGCGAGCAACAGAAGTGTTTATGAACGCGATTCCTATGGCATCCCTGGAAGCGTTAAGAGTCGGGCATGAGAAAATGGGGTTAACCACATCCAATCAGGTGATGCTGTTTGATGATCTGATGGATTCGAATCCGCTGTTCTTAACCGGAAATACAGATACGGTATACGCGTCCGCATTTCTCGATCTCGAGCGTGATGGTCCAACGGTGGTCGAAATCCCACCGGGTATGGGACCAACGACCGTCAATGATGCATTCTTTCGTTTTGTGACGGACATGGGCGTTGTAGGACCAGATAAAGGTGAGGGTGGCAAATACCTTATTTTGCCTCCGAACTATGAAGGTCCAGTGCCAGAGGGGTATCACGTTTCTCAATCAACAAGTTACGTGAACTGGTTTATTGCTCGTGGTTTTTTGAAAGACGGTAAAACAGACGCGGCGGTGAATTCATACCATAGTGGTTTAAAGATTTATCCATTATCTAAGAAAGGCGAGCCGCCGAAGATGGAATTCATCTCTGGTAGTGGTAAATCGTTTAATACCATTCATGCAAATGATGAGCACTTTTACGATGAAATCAAAACGGTGATCGACAAAGAACCGATTGAGTTTATCGACCCAGAAATGCGTGGACTGATAGCGACCATCGGCATACAAAAAGGTAAGCCGTTTGTCCCAGATGCACGAATGCAGAGCATATTGGAAGATGGTGCAGCAATAGGTAATGCAACCGCACGAGCGTTGATGTTTAATCCTCGTACCCAGAACGCTTACATTTGGGATGATCGTAATTGGAAGACAGCGTTCATTGGTAATGATTACCAATGGCTGATTGAAGAAGGCAACGGTGGTCGCAACCTAGATGCGCGCACTTATTTCTTCTATATGGCGACGGTTAATACGCCGGCAATGGCGCTCAAAATGGTTGGTAAAGGTTCTAAGTACGCAATCGTTGATAAATCTGCTCAGGGAGAGTTCTTTGATGGCAGCAAAAACTACAAGCTGACCATTCCTGCGAATGTTCCGGCGAAGAACTTCTGGTCAGTTGTGGCTTACGATACACAAACGCGTTCGGAATTACAGACCAGTCAACCTTTCCCGAGTAAGAACGACAAACGCGACGACATGATGACAAATGCAGATGGCTCGATTGATTTGTATTTTGGTCCGAAAGCACCAAAAGGCAAAGAAGCAAACTGGATTGAGACTGTGCCGAACAAAGGCTGGTTCACTATCTTGCGTGTCTACGGTCCATTAGAACCTTGGTATGACGGCTCGTGGAAGCCTAGTGATATCACGGAAGTGAAGTAAGATAATTGAATAGGCAACCGGTCAATTGATAGACCGGTTGCTTGTTTTTGGCTTGTTCTTATGGCTCTGTTGCGGCTTTGTCTGGTCTTGTTTGAGGGATTGTTTATTTGCGACGACAAGTGATAGTCGTTCTAATTTGTTTCTTGCAGTGCTTGTTTAATAAAGGCTTCTACCTGAGCAATGATCGGGTGCTGGTAGAATGCTCGGTGATATTGAACGCCCACATCAAACATCATTGGTTTAGCATTCAGCCTTAAAGGCAATCGGAGAACGTCCTCTGGTAGGGCATCATCGTTAATGTGCATCCCGACAAATACATACGGGCTGACTTTTACGCAATCAAGCGCTGCCGCCATAGAAGAGACCGTTAGTTTCTGTTCCAAATTTACCCCAGTGAGTTTTCGCATTCGTTCATAGTACGCACTGACATCAAGAGAGCCCATAGACACGCGCACCGTCTCGAGGTTTTCAATGTCACTTAGCTCTAGCTCGTTATGTTGGCTAAGTGGGTGTTGATCATTCACGTACGCAAAGATGGGAACAGAAGCAACTTTGCGCTCAACCATTCTCTCATTGAGCTCATTTGGAAAACCGCCAATTCCAATGACGACGGCCCCTCGTTTTGGGTTTTCAATACTTTCTATCGACCAATCAATAAATGAAATCTTCGGCTTTTGATCTTCCGTTGTAAGGGCGGAGACTAAGGGGGTCGTCAACATGCCAGATAACGGATTAATGATGCTGAATATGTACTCATTGGCTTGCTGATTTGCATTGAAGCTTTGCGCCAGCTGGGGGATTTGTTCTAGGCGTTCTAATGGTTCGCCGATGACTTCACACAGCTGCTGGCAAAGCAGGGTTGGGGTATAAATGCCTTTTTCTGCATTGAAGAGTTCGTTATCAAATCTTTGACGGCATTCAGCCAATTGTCGTGTGAATGTCGCTTTGCTAATGTCGAGGGTATGACACACTTTCGCCTGCGATTTTTGCTGGCTGAGTAGATAAAGAAAGCGATACAAATTCAAATCAATAGTATTTTTCACGAGCTCAGTACCTGAGGTTATTGAGCTTTAAGTATCGGTGTCTCTCATCCTCTGTTCCAATAAAATCTAAAACAATTTTTCCTTTTGTGACATGGGGTTAGCTTGTAAGAGTATGATGTGCTCAATCGGAAGGCGAAACTAAGATTGCGTAAAAGGTGAAAAACAGTGCTAGGTAAGCCCTTGAACTCATCCTATAATTAGGTTGCATATGGAGGATGTTTGATGGTCAAACATCCTCTATTTTTTGAAACCTACAACAAGGATCCGGCATAAGTTGTTTTTGCTGGTGTTGTTTACATTTACCAAGAAGGTGATTTAACACTAATAATTGAGGTTCTTACGATGACTCTTAACAAGTACTTTGTTTTCATTCCGACTGATATGGATCAGGAAACACACAAGGAACAGAAAGTGATATCTGAAACGGAAACTCAACGTCAGGCTTTAGTAAAACAGGCGCAGCAAGAAGGCGGACTGTAAGGCTAGGTTTCAAAATAAGAAGAGCACCCGAAGCGGTGCTCTTTTTTTATCTCTGAACATCTATCACTTGAGCATCCCAAGGCTTTTAAGCTTGCGATAAATGGTATTGCGGCTTAATCCCAACATGCGTGAGGTTTTGCTGATATTACCTTGGTTCGCTTGATAAGTTTTTACCAGCTTATCTTCGACAGTCGAACGCATATCTTTGGTTTTCGGCACGCTAACGTCTTCAATCATACTGGTATGACTAAGCTTCTTAGCAAGATGATTTGGCACATGGCTAAATTCTAGTTGCGGCTCTCCTTGCGCCATCAATGAAGAGACTTTGATTAAGCTATCGAGTTCTCGCAGATTGCCAGGCCACACGTAAGTCATCATCAATGAAAGAAGGTGGGGACAAATGGTCTGTTCCGAATCAGAATGGCGTCGATGAATGTTCTCAATCAGTGCTTGCTTATCATTGCGCTCTTCAAAGCGAGGTAGCTCGACGATAAGTCCGTTGAGACGGTAGTAAAGATCCTGACGAAATACGCCTTGTTCAATCAACAACTCTAAGTCTTTGTGTGTTGCGGCGATGATTTGTGTATCAACTTGGATGGTTTGGTTTGAACCAACAGGAAGTACGGTTTTGTCTTGTAACACGTGGAGTAGGCGGCTTTGCGCTTCTAGAGGCAAATCTGCAATCTCATCTAAGAACAAGATGCCGTTGTGCGCTTGGCGGATTTTACCCTGATATCCTTTGCTGTTTGCACCAGTGAATGCACCTGAAACATAGCCAAACAGTTCAGATTCAACTAAGTCTTTGGGTAATGCCCCACAGTTAACTGATACCAAAGGACCACTCTTACGTTGGCTGTTTTTGTGTAACGCTTTGACGAATTCGTTTTTCCCTACACCGGTTTCTCCAAGAATAAGTAAGCTAATGTCTTTGTCGATAACGCGATTTGCTTGTTGCCAACAATGCTCGACCGTGGTGTCGCCATAATGAAGATCGTTGGATGCAGAAAGAGAGCGGGAAGACGTTTTACTCTCTGACAGAGGTTGAGTTTTAAACACCAGTGATTGACGGCTTAGCGAATTATCGAGTATCGAATCCAGAGATTGTCCAATCACATTCGGTTGATCAAGCAATTGCGAGGCGACTTGGTTATGCGCAAGGATTTGCCCTTCCTCATTGGCGATGATAATGCCTTGCCACCCACTGCTGAGTAACCCTTTTTCGCATGCTAAATCGACTCGAATATGTCCTTGAGGGATTTGATTGAGGAGTTGGTTTTCGACTTGCTGAACCATATTCTGGACCAGTACTTGCGTTGAGAAATCGTGCTTTTTCTCTTCGCTGGTAATGTCCAATACGCCCATTAAGTTACCCAAATGATCAAAGATTGGACTTGCTGAGCAACTGATAAAGCGATGATGTTGAATAAAGTGCTGATCACCAATAACAGACACCGGTTTGGCTTCTACTAAAGCAGTGCCAATGGCGTTGGTGCCTTTCAGTTTTTCTTGCCAGCACGCGCCAGAACTGAGCGCAATTTCGGTCAGTTTTTCTCGGAATTTAGGTTGCCCCCAGCTACCGATGATCACGCCATCCGCATCGGTCAGTATTAACCGACTGTCGCTGTGCGCAAACAACTGATTAAACAAAGGCAGGGCAAACCGCTTCACGGCATCGATTAAGAAGTTAAGCTGGTGGCGTCTGTCCTGCAGAAACGCAGAAGTGACGCGAATATCGTCAGGTCGACGTCGCTGTTTTAAACCCGCTTGTTCACTTCTGTCCCATGAAGTAGAAAGCCAGTTGTTGTTGGTAATGTGTTGAAGTTCCATGACTGTACCATTTTGTCACAGTGAGGGTGTGCCATTTTGGAACACTTGAACACTGGTGTTCACACCATACATCCGCTCAAACGTCACTCACTTAGTTTGTTATCGCTTGGTAATCATAGTTTTACATTTAATTAACAACAAGACGTGTATTGTTGGCATGTGACTTGAGTAATGAAGTGACAACATCGCTGAGTTGAACACTCGGTTGTTTAAAACAAAAAACTGAACGAGAACAAAAGGAAGAGTTATGATCTATGCACAGCCAGGTAGTGAAAATGCCGTCGTGAATTTTAAATCACATTACGACAACTACATCGGTGGCGAATGGGTGAAACCGAGGGGTGGGGAGTACTTCGATAATACGTCACCAATCAATGGTCAAGCGTATTGTAAGGTTGCTCGTTCTAGCGAGGCAGACATCAACCTTGCATTGGATGCAGCGCACAATGTAAGAGCAAAATGGGGCAAAACCAGCGTTACTGAGCGTGCCAACATTCTACTGAAAATAGCAGACCGCATTGAACAAAACCTTGAAGAACTTGCGGTAGCAGAGACATGGGAAAATGGTAAACCTGTGCGCGAAACACTGGCGGCGGATCTTCCTTTAGTGGTCGACCATTTCCGTTACTTCGCAGGCTGTATCCGTGCTCAAGAAGGCAGTGCGGCTGAGCTTGATGAACACACTGCAAGCTACCATTTCCCTGAACCAATTGGCGTTGTAGGACAGATCATTCCTTGGAATTTTCCAATGTTGATGGCGGCGTGGAAGCTTGCTCCTGCGTTGGCTGCTGGCTGTTGTGTGGTGCTCAAACCTGCCGAACAAACGCCAACTTCGATTCTCGTTCTGATGGAAAAGATTGGTGATCTCTTGCCAGCAGGCGTGGTGAACGTGGTCAACGGTTTTGGCTCAGAAGCAGGGCAAGCACTAGCAACCAGTAACCGAATTGCAAAGCTGGCATTCACGGGCTCAACCGAAGTAGGTAACCATATCTTAAAATGCGCAGCAGAGAATCTCATTCCATCAACCGTTGAGCTTGGTGGTAAGTCTCCGAATATCTACTTCCCAGATGTGTTTGATCATGAAGATGAATACCTAGATAAGTGTATTGAAGGCACGCTGCTTGCGTTCTTTAACCAAGGAGAGGTGTGTACCTGTCCATCACGTGTCTTGGTACATGAATCTGTGTACGACAAGTTTATTGCCAAGGTTGCGGAGCGCGCGAAGACCATTAAACAAGGTAACCCATTAGATACTGACACTCAGGTGGGGGCACAGGCATCGCAAGAACAATTCGATAAGATCCTGAGCTACCTAGAAATCGGACGCCAAGAAGGGGCCAAAGTCGTGTTTGGTGGTGATGTGGCGAAACAGGAAAACGACTTGGAGCAAGGCTACTATATTCAACCGACTTTGTTACAAGGTCACAATAAGATGCGCGTATTCCAAGAAGAGATCTTTGGTCCGGTCATTGCTGTGACTACTTTTAAAGACGAAGCAGAGGCGCTAGCGATTGCCAATGACACGGAATATGGTTTGGGTGCTGGTGTGTGGACGCGCGACCAAAACCTTGCTTACCGCATGGGGCGTAATATCGAAGCAGGGCGCATTTGGATTAACTGCTATCACGCGTATCCTGCACATGCTGCGTTCGGAGGCTACAAAAAATCAGGCATTGGTCGAGAAACCCATAAGATGATGCTCGATCACTACCAGAACACGAAGAACCTATTAATCAGCTACGACGTCAATCCGCTAGGCTTTTTCTAAAGCGAATGTATCGCAGTAAAATGTAATATACCCAAGTAACCTCGAGATGCTAGGTTCAGCTAGAATGACTTGGTTTGTAGACGCGGCGGCGATTTAAAGATCTAGTTATTACACTGCGTCGTTTTCCTTACTCTCGAATCAATGACAACGCTCTGAATCCTGCATCTTGAAGTCACTTGGGTATACCTATATAAGAAGAGCCCCCTAAGTCATTCAACTTAGGGGGCTCTTAATTAAAGTGAACTTCACGTTTCTAACTTGGATTAGGCTTTTACTGCATCAAAATCATCTGATTGAGAAGACGGTTTGAAGAACAGTTTTGTCTCTTCCAACACCACGTGGCGCAGAGCAATTAAACCAATTAGGTTAGGGATTGCCATTAGACCGTTTACGATATCAGCCAGTAGCCAAATCATATCTAGGTGAAGGAAAGCACCTGAAGCCACCAAACCAACAAAAATCAGTTTGTACGGAAGTACTGCTTTTGTACCGAATAGGAATACAACACAGCGCTCACCGTAGTAGTTCCAGCCAAGAATGGTGGTAAATGCGAAGAACATAAGACCGATAGACACCAGCATTGGACCTAATGTCTCTGCGTTAAGACCAACCGCAAATGCGTGTGTTGTCATCGCTGCACCTGCAAGGTCACTTTGCCATGCACCCGTAAGGATCAAAGCAAGACCAGTCATCGTACAGATGATGATGGTATCGAAGAAGGTACCCGTCATAGAAATCAGACCTTGTTTAACACAAGAATCCGTTTTCGCAGCAGCCGCAGCCATAGGCGCACTACCCAAACCAGATTCGTTTGAGAATACGCCACGAGCGATACCAGATTGGATTGCCAGCATAATACTTGCACCCAAGAAACCACCAGTTGCCGCTGTCGAAGTAAATGCAGACACCAATACAAGCTCAACTGCATTTAGCAATTGGTCTGCATTCATGATGATCACACTCAAACACGCTAGCACATAAAACAGCGCCATTGCTGGCACGACTTTACCTGCAACGCTAGCGATCGACTTAATACCGCCCAAGGTTACGAATGCCACTAATAGCGTCAGGATGAAGGCAGACAGCTCGCGGTTTACACCAAGAGAAATCTCACTTGCATCAAGAATTGCATTCACTTGAGGGAAGGTACCGATACCAAAACAGGCTACGCCCAGTGCAAATACCGCGAACATGATAGCTAGCGCTTTCGAGCCAACACCATATTGCAGGTAGTACATAGGACCACCAATCATTTGGCCTTTGTCGTCAACACGGCGGTATTTCACAGCAAGAAGACACTCAGCGTATTTGGTTGCCATTCCAAATAGGGCAGCTAGCCACATCCAGAATAGGGCACCAGGACCACCAAGTTTGATTGCTGTTGCAACACCAACAATGTTACCTGTACCAATAGTTGCAGACAGCGCAGTACATAGCGCTGCAAAGCTAGAAACGTCACCCTGTTTATCAGATGACTTATCTTTACTGAATACCATCGCTAACGCAGTTGGTAGGTGTTTAAACTGGATCAAGCCTAGGCTAAAAGTGAAGTAAACACCGGTTCCCACAAGCAAAAGCAGCAGTGGTGGACCCCAGACAAAGTTATCAATGGTTTGAAGTAAAGATTGTAGGTCGTTCATGATTTCCCCTTAATAAAACAACTAATAAGGAGAAGAGGGAAAGGACGAGATCAAGGATCTCTAATAGCCATGCTATTCAAAACAAAATAAGGCGGGAACGCCAAATAGTTAGGTTGTTACTTTCCACTCCTCTGTCCTTTTGCCTGAGAGTTTCACCCCGCACACATGTGCGGGACTTGCTCCTTCGGCGACCGATTTAACGGTTCTCTCCAGAGGTTCCTCCAACTACAGTCCCCGCTACCAAGGTAGCACCTGAAATAGTTAATTCTTCGGCGAGTTACCCTAACTAAATGTTAAAATTTAGTTAATAACCACTCTCCTGCAGTCTTCATCGGAACATTTACTCAATTAAATGAGTAAAGGTTAGTTAATGATGCTGGTCACCATTAACGTGTGAACTCTATCATGTTTTGTTACCATTTCAACACCAAATGACGATTTATTTTCAACACATTATGCGGACTTTGTGGTCTTAATTTCATAGGTTTGTCGATTAATTAAACAAATGAGTCAATCTTTTGTTCATTGTTTACTTGTATGGATGGCCGAAATCTAATTCGATTGAACGATGGGCGAGTAGAGCTGTGTCGATAAGTTATTCAGTTTAGAATAGAAAATTGATCAAAACGGGAGCAATCGCTTCAAAATCTACGCTAAGTTGACCGTAAGCGACGTAGAAATAGGTTACAATGTTTCTTTGCGAAACTGTCTATGGAATCAGATAAGTTCACATTATTGGACAAGGAGGCGGTATGACTAGATTGTTAGCCATTGCGGTATTGATTGGATTAGCGTTTGTGCTATTTCGTTATCGTACCAATGAAAAAGTCCAAAAAGCGACGGTCATTACGCTGATCAGCGCATTTTTAATTTATACCGCGTCAATCATGATTGCGGAACTCACTCGCTAGCAAACCGGTAGAGTCCTTGGAGTAAGATACGGTGACTTCTCAGAATAATATTGAAGATCAAGACGAAGTAGTTGTCATTGAGGAGCGCGATAAGCGTACCCACATTTATATTGCCATTGCGGCAGTACTGGGTTTGGCATTTGGTGGTTTGGCTGGGTCGGCAATGACAGCAAGTAAGTGGGAGTCCACTTACCAAGTGTTGGAAGAAAAGTACCAAGCACTAGCACAAGACAAGACGGATTTGGTTTCTCAAGTGAAAACACGCGAAGCGAGCTTGGATAAAGAAATCGATGCAAAAGTCGCGACGTTATTGGCAGAAAAAGAAGAAGCTCATAAAGCGGAACTAAAAGCGCTTCAAGCGCAGTTAACTGAAGTAGAAAAAGTGAATATTTCACTTGAGTCACAAGTGAAAGAACAGAAAGCGACGCTAAGTACCACTAAGAGTGAAAACGATAAGCTTAATCGCCAAGCCGATATGCAAGCGACCATCTTTGAGCGTTCACGTGAAGTGTTCCGTAAGGAGCTGCAAATCTCGCAAGAGTTGGAGTCTCTAGAGAAGGAGCGTGAATCGCTATTGCCTAAGATCGAAACGTTGAAAAAAGAGTGTGACGTTTTCCTAGAGGGCAAGTCTTGGGACGTGAAATCAGACGCGTGTGACCGACACGATGAAGCAAATTCTCGTTTAAGCCAAGTTGACCAACTTATTGAAGTTCACAAGATGGACCTAAAACAGATCAAAGACATCACGGCAGAGATGGGACTGTAGAGCAAGCGCTTTTCACTCCCCAGCTTGGTGATTAAGAAATACAAAAGGAGCTCTCAATGAGCTCCTTTTTTGTGTCTATCCGTCAGAACGGATTAACTCTAATTCGATGTCGATTAGATGCGAGAAGCGTCATAACCTGAAGCTAATAGCAATTCACGTTCATGTTTAATCAATTGTGCTCGGTCTTCAATCAGTTCATTCAACGCTTGAGACGGTTTACCAGCCAGTGATTTAAAGGCATCGAAAGACTCTGCGCTGTCGATTTGGTCAATCATACCACTGATAACATTACGTGCTTCGCAAGGGTTATCGTCAGTGGTGAAGTATTCAACTTGCTTTGCTGCAGACTTCATTTCGGTGAGCAGTTCTAGTGGACTACTTTCTTTTGCTACTGCCATGTAATTATCAAGTACACGTTTCGCATACAACAATTCTTTTAGTGGGATATCTCGGCCACTTACAATCAGCGATTCATTAAGGATCATACTTGAGCTCATGGGCATTCCTTTTTATCAATAATTCAAACTTCTTGGGCATTGATTTGAGTCTAATTTATTGCTGACTGAATGGGAATGCCTAAAATGCACATTTTTAACCGATCTTTCTGATTATTTACGTCCTTTTAGTGAGTAAATACGCAAATGGCGTATCTGGTAGAATCTTCAGATGATAAGGATGTCAAGTACTCGGAGTATCGACCGTTCGAACTCTGCATCAAATACGGGCTTTATTCGTCCTCAATATCAATTGATGAAGAAGCGGCCCGGTGTCACCCCAAAGCTTTGTTTGAATAGATGATTAAAAGCACTTACGCTCGTAAAGCCGCACTCAAATGCAACGGTAGTGACAGGGTGAGATTGCGCCAACAAAGTCAGAGAGTGGAATAATCTTGCTTGTTGACGATACTCGATGAAAGACATGCCAACTTCATTACGAAACAAGCGGCTCAAAGTACGGCTGCTGACGTTAATTTCTTCTGCCCATTGCTTTAGTGAACGATTGTCCGCAGGGGTCTCCAACAGTGAGTTACATACTTGTCCGAGTTTGGCGTTGTTGGGAAGAGGGATTTGAATGGACGCTTGTGGCGCGACTTTCAACTGATCCAACATAACCTGAACAATACGCCAATACGGTTCCGTGCTTGCTTGATCGGCAGGTTGCTCAGAAAGATGAATGATCATCTCACGCAGCATTGGTGACACATTGAGAACATCACTCTGATTTGGCAGCTCAATATCGATGCTTGGCAACAAGTAAACGTTTTTCATCGCCGCATCCCCATACATGTAGACCTTGTGTTTCTCATACGCTGGGATCCACACAGCCCTTTGAGGCGGAACGACCCATAACTTCAATTCTGTCTCGACCGCCATCACTCCACTGCTGGCGTACACCAATTGGTTATGTTGGTGGCAATGCCAGTCAATGACGTGCCCGTTGGGGTAGTGCTTGGGAATGACCACCGCCTCTAAGCGATTGATACTGGCGTCCAAACTGATGGCTTTGACGTTTTGGCTCATTTGAGCAATAACCTGTCTCGATGGAATCTATACGCCAAATGCTAGCCAGATAAACTGAGCTTGTCATTAATTAGCTTTCCGTTATTTTGTTTGGAGTCGAGATGAACCACTCAATTCACGCGGGTGTCCTTAATGTGGGGCACTCACTTAATCATTATTTCTTGCTCATTTTTCCTTCTGTCGTACTAACGCTGCATAAAGAATGGAACATGAGTTACGCCACACTACTTCAAGTAGGAAGTGCAGCCATGTTGGTTTATGGCGTGATGTCGCTACCGGCTGGTTGGCTAGCGGATCGTTGGAGCCGAAAAGGCATGATGATCGTTTTCTACTTTGGGATGGGCATCTCTGCGTTACTTACCGCTCTCGCGCAAACGCCATGGCAAATGGGATTGGGGCTTTGCGCCATTGCCTTGTTTGCCGCGATTTATCATCCTGTTGGTATTGCACTTATCTTCAGCTCTGCAAACAAAACAGGCAGGGCTATCGCGGTAAATGGGCTGGCAGGCAACTTAGGTTTGGCATTTGCGGCAATGGGGACCGCTTTGTTATGCCAATGGTTCTCTTGGCAAGCCGCATTTTATATTCCAGGTATCGTATGTTTGTTAACTGGCGTTATGTACTGGTTTGCATCGAAAGACGTTACCGGTATCGAACATGTGAAAAATATACGTGACGACGTAACGATACCTTTGCGACAACTCAAAGTGCTGTTCGCTTGTGTGGCGGTGATTGTCTTCTTCGGTGGTTTGGTCTTTCAATCTACTACGACCTCGTTACCAAAAATCATGGACGCACAGTTTAGCCAATCGTTGAGCCTTTCAAGCACGTTGACCACCTCTATTTTTGTCTGTGCTGCGTTTATTCAGCTTGTTGTGGGTGAGTTGATAGATCGTGTTGATATCAAAAAGCTGCTCGCCTGCATTACTGGTGGGCAGCTGTTATTCCTGCTATTGGCGACGGTTACTCATGAATGGTCTTTGGTTCTGGTTTTTGTTGGTTTGATGTTGTGTACGTACGCGCAAATACCGGTGAACGATTGGCTTATTGGCCGTTATTCCGATGCGAAATGGCGCTCTAGGATCTACGCCGTTAAGTACACATTAAGCTTTAGTACCGGACCTATCGCGTATTGGCTTATTGCTTCTACCTATGCTCATACACAAGAGTTTGTATTGATGTATTTCATCCTTGCCGGTGGGATGGGGGTCGCACTACTGAGTGCAACGTTAATGCCTTCGTCAAGCAAAAGAAAACCGGCTAGCACCATACTAGTGAAACAGTGAAACAAAAGGGAGCGCGTCGGGCGCTCCTTATCACGATCCGTGCTTACACAAAGAGTAAGACCGAAAACACAGTTTGAAAGAATGAACTCACTCTAGATTGGTTGGTTCTTACTGGTTCTGGTTTTGGTGTATTTCGATGGCGCTCGGCACTTAATGTATAGTAAGAGTAGTAAATGGTATTCATATTGACCTCCTGTATGACTTTAGAGATAGTATGAAAGTCTAATTGGGAACAAATAACGAACACATGAATATGGATAGTTCATCTTTTAAATCTACCTCGCATTTGAGCCGCTTACGTCAATTGAGTCGGCACTATCAAACTCAGGAGAGAAAGCCAGTCACCATCGCATCACTAGCAGAACAACTGCAATGTAGCGATCGAAATGTCAGTAAATTAATGGTGGCAATGGAATCATATGGTTGGGTGACTTGGGCTCCGGGTAAGGGGCGGGGAAACGTGTCCACGCTCACACTACTTGTGACGTTTGAAGAGGCGTTAAAGCAGGCATTAGAAGAATGGGTTAAAGCGGGAAAAATCAACCAAGCACATCAACTTGCAGAGCAGTTTGATGGCGAATTGGTGTTTCAAGAAAACTTGCCTCTGTGGTTGGGTGATGCGCAAACCGAACTGAACAAGCAAAATACCCTGGTTTATATCGCACCTTATCAATTACCAGAGTGGCGACCACATCAAGCTCACTCTGTGCGTTCGGTGATGCTAATAGATAGCATTTACAATACATTGCTGCGTTTTGACCCTCACTCTCAAAGCATCTTGCCCGAACTTGCGCACGCATTTGAAAATAAGGGAGACCACGTTCGAATTCGCTTGCGCAGTGACGTGACCTTCCACAATGGCAAGCGATTGAGCGGCACTGATATTAAAGCGAACTTTGAGCGAAGATTAAACGAGGCTCATCCGTTTTCGGTCCTGTTTCGCCACCTTGATTCTATCAATGTCGAAGGGCAATGGGTGACGTTTTATCTACGTCAAAATGACCCTGTATTCCTCAATTTATTGTGTGATAAACACACGGCAATTATGGATTGTGAACAGCCACATAAGCCTATTGGAACAGGCCCCTATTATGCGGAACGATTGGAGAGTCACCATTGGACACTCAAAAGAAATCCTCGGTATTTTGGCATTGGTGGGTTGATTGATATGGCTGAATTTTGGTCATTGTCACCCTGTAGCAAAGTGGGTCATGCGCACATTCAGCAAATGCAGCGCGCGATTCATCTTGATAATGTCGGAGATGATCACAGTAAGCAAAATGGTTGTTCTGTCCTTCATTTTTTCTACCACAAAAACCAATTGAGCAAGCAAGAGCGTGCTTGGATTGTTCATCACTTTAGAAAGCATGCTGATCAGCGCGTAGAGTTAGCAAATAGTCTGATGAACGAGCACCAAGACAAAGGTTTTCACTTGTTTGAAAGCCAAATGACAAAGCCAAAGCGTCCAGTGGTGATCGAAATTCGTGAGAACTTGAAGCCAGAGCTTGATCCACTCATTGAGATACTTTCCGAGCTTGGTGTTGAGTGGACGATTCAAAGTCCAGACGACGAGAAACGTGCGATCGCTGATGTCGGTTATGGTTGTTACGTATTTGGCGATGACCGAGCTTATCAGTATTACGAGTGGATGCTTGCCAGTGACGCGTTTACTCGATGTTTGAGCGAGAAAGAGAAAAACAGTTTAGTGCAGTTCGTTGATGGATTGATGCGTGAAAGTGAAGACAGTCATGGATTGCTAGAGAAGCTATTCCGAGCGGAGGATTGGTTGATACAGAACTACCATTATGCGCCGCTTTGGAGAGAGCACATTGTCTACTCTCAATCTGAAGAACTGCATGGAGCAGAAACTGACCGAATGGGTGTGATGTCTTTGAAAAACATGTGGCTTGAATAGGGACTGCAGACACTAAGAATACAACAATGTGAGAAAACAAAAAGGAGCGCATTGGGCGCTCCTTTTATTCATTTATAGCTCAATGAATGTTTGGTATGACTACTGAACCGCTTTGGATGCATACCAGTTGTTTTGGTACGCCTTAGAAGCAAATAGTGCATTGGCTTTCGCGCGTTCAATAACGGCTGGATCAACGTCCATCGGCTCCATGGTTTGTTTATCAAAATCGTATTGCATTGTTGATACTTTCTCACCCGGAGAGAATACAACAAGGTTATCTCGGGTTAGGTAACCAAAGTTCTTGTCATATTGCATCATTGCACGTTCATCTTCACGAGCCAAAGGCTTAGTCAGGTCGCGACCGATCATCGGTGTTTTTGCATCGATACCAATCAAAGACAGCAGTGTTGGTGGCATGTCGATGTTGTTTGCAATGCGGTCATCTTTGCGCGGTTTGATGTCTTTACCAATGATTAAAGCAGGAATGTGGAAGTGCTTCACTGGCACCAAGTTCGCACCGAATACTCGAGCATCATGGTCAGCAATGACGATGAAGATAGTATCGTCCCAGTAAGAAGATTTTTTCGCTTTATCAAAGAACGTACCAATCGCATAGTCTGAGTATTTAACGGCATTGTTGCGCGTCATATGCTCAGCATCGTAAGGTTCAATCTTACCTTCTGGGTATTCGTATGGGCTGTGGTTACTCGAACTGAATACTAAGCTAAAGAAAGGCTTGTCAGTTTTCGATAAGCGCTCAAACTCTTGGTCCGCTTTAGTGTAAAGATCTTCATCACTTACACCCCAAGAGCCAACAAACTCTGGGTTCTCATAGTCTTTTTCTTCCACAATCTGGTCGAAGCCGTTACCGAAGAAGAAGGTTTTCATGTTATCGAAGTTTGCTTCACCACCATAAATAAACTCAGTGTGGTAACCGCGGTTTTTCAGTAAGTCAGCAATAGTAAAGAAACCTGTTTGGCTTTTGCTTAGTTTTACCACTGCGCGCGATGGTGATGGTGGGAAACCTGTTGTCACCGCTTCGATACCACGAACAGAACGCGTACCCGTTGCGTACATCTGAGTGAACTGCCAGCCTTCATTCATCAACTTGTCGAAGTTAGGCGTAAGAGGAAGACCACCCAGAGAACCAACGAATTGAGCGCCCAAACTTTCTTGAAGCAAGATAACCAAGTTCTTTGGCTTTCCTTGATATGTTGCTTGGTTGCTGTTCATGGTTGGAAGTAAAGATGGATCAAAATCAGACTTAGCAGAAGAGGCGCGAACGATGTCGAGCATCTTCTGATCATCCATTTTTCCGTAAAACTGCTCTGCGCTTTTTTCTGACTTCATGTTGTTGACAGCAAACAACAGTGAATAGGAAGAGTTGAGTGCCAGATCGTTCATTAGAGGATCATTCGAAAATGCCACCATTGCAGGGTTAAGAGGGCGGTGACCCAAAGATGAACGAGCGCCAGCGACACCAATCAGAACCACTAAAATTGCAAGAACAGGACGCCATTTCCAGTTTACTTGCTGAGCGTTATCCGTCAGTTTCTTACTCCATTTCCAACCTAAGAAAAGCGTAATAACCGTACCAAGCGTGCCGATGAACAGTTCTAACTTGTAGCCAGTCCAAAGCATGCTGAATACTTCTTTCGGATAAATGAGGTATTCCACGAACAAACGGTTCGGACGAAGATCGTATTCTTGTATAAATGGAGCGGTAGCAAGCTCCATGTATACCAAGATCCATAGACCAGCGACCATCCAACAACGGAGTAACCATTTCCAGCACTCACCAATCTTACCGGTCACCGGTAACAGCGCAGATAGTAAGCCTGGCAGGATAAACAACCAACAAATCGTTGCAAAATCGACGCGTAAACCCTGACCAAGAATGTAAATAAGGTCGTTAAAAGATTCGATCCGGTCAGAGAGCCAAAAGGCTAATAAAATCCGCGAAGTGGACAAAAAGACAAGCGAAAATAGCGCAAATACAGCAACAGGCTGTAAAGGCCCAAAGGTGGGCTTTTTCATAAATATTCCCTAATTTACTGATGTGTTTGGTTTTTATGATGCGTCTTGTATCAAAGAAAACGTGAAACAAACGTGAAATATAAGGCTTATCTATAAATTTAATTGTAATGATTGGTACGGCTTTGTAAGGAGGCGTAATGCGATATGGCATGCGCTACGAAGTTTGCTCCGTTGGGGGAGGTAATATTCATGGGTTGATTTCGATAGAGTTCTTATTTAGGGTAATAGCTATGAACTATTTCGCGATTTCTACCTCGACTTTCTGCTGCTGCACCTTCCAAAACGTGCGGCGGCTTTCGCGTATCTATTAGTTAGTAAAAATTTCATCGACATATTAAAGGCCGCAGATGTTTTCATCCGCGGTCTTTTTGCATTTAAAGGAATAACAATATGAGCCAACAAAAACTACAACTTTTCAATACACTGGGACGTACTCTTGAGCCGTTCAATTCCATCGAATCAGGAAAAGTAGGTTTGTACGCGTGTGGTCCGACGGTATATGACTACGCTCATGCTGGGAATTTAAGAACCTATCTGTTTGTCGATGTTTTAAGACGCGCGCTAGAGCTCAATGGTTATGTCGTAAATCACGTTATGAACATCACAGATGTTGGTCACTTGGTGTCTGACGCCGATACTGGCGAAGACAAAATGGAGAAGGGGGCAAGGAAACAAAACAAATCTGCTTGGGCGATTGCAAAGTATTTTGAAGACGCGTTTTTAGGTGACCTGAAAAGCCTCAATATCATTAGCCCTTCGGTCATTTGCCGTGCTACAGAACATATAGAGGAACAGATTGAGTTTGTACAAGAGCTTGAACAAAAAGGCTTTACCTATCAAACCTCAGACGGTGTTTACTTTGATTCAGCGAAGCTTCCGGATTACGGAAAACTTGCCAAACTGGATCGCGAAGGATTAGAGGCGGGCATCCGTGTCGAAATGGCAGAGAAAAAGAGCTCAACCGATTTTGCGCTATGGAAGTTTAGCGGTAGTACACCAAGACAAATGGAGTGGGAAAGTCCGTGGGGTGTGGGATTTCCGGGGTGGCATATTGAATGTTCTGCGATGGCAGAGAAGTACCTTGGGGAAGTATTCGATATTCATGTCGGTGGGGAAGACCATATCCCTGTTCATCACACTAACGAAATAGCCCAATGCCAAGCGAAGAATGGGCACGTACAAGCGAATTTCTGGCTGCATGGTTTCTTCCTTCAATTGAATAAAGAGAAGGTCTCTAAATCGGGTACATCGCTTCGTCTTGAAGCATTAATCGAGAAAGGCTATGACCCTTTAGCTTACCGTTATCTGGTGCTGACCAGTCATTATCGCAGTCATTTGAGTTTCTCGTGGGAGAGCTTGGACGCCGCACAAACCGCTTTTAAGCGTCTGAAAGCAAAAGTGTTGGCATTGCCAGAAGGTGGCAAAGTCGACCAAACGTTTGTTGAGCGTTTTGTGTCAATCATTAACAACGATTTAGCCATGCCACAAGCGATTGCATTAATGTGGGAGTTACTTGGAAGCGCATTAAACGACGCGGATAAAAAGGCAACAATACGCTACTTTGACCGTGTATTTGGTTTAGAACTTGATAAGGTAGAGGAAGAAGCAATTCCTCGCGAGATCTTGGAATTGGTTGAATTGCGCTTGCAAATGAAAAAGCAGAAGGAGTATCAACAAGCCGACGAAATTCGTCAGAAAGTTACCGAGCTCGGTTATAGAATCAACGATACTGGTAATAGCTCAACGGTGAGTAAACAAGGTTAGGAAAGCCAGAAAACAAAAGGCTCACTACGATAGTGAGCCTTTCTAATTGAAAACGATAAACGCACTCGTCGTTATTGAATCGCTAACTCAGGTTGTGACGCCGTATTCGTTTCTGCAGTTTGATTGTACTTCTTAATCACTAGCGCCAAGCGAATCAGCATTGCAATTGCCGCGGTAGTTAATCCTGTCACGATACCAATCCAGAAGCCTTCTTCGCCCATGGCAGGAACGATTTCATCGGTGATACCCAGCAACATACCCAATGGAAGTGCCAAGCCCCAGTAAGCAAGAATTGCCAGAATCATTGGGATCTTAGTATCTTTGTAGCCACGCAGAGCGCCGTTTGCAGAGGTCTGCAGTGCATCGCTGAATTGGTACATCGCAGTAAACATCAGCAGCGTAGCCGCTGTTGCTGAAACCACAGGATCTGTGGTGTACAAACGAATGATCCACTCTGGGAACAGCAAGAAGAAGCCGACTGAAATCAACGACAGTAGCGCGGCAGTAATAATGCCTACCAAACTGCGGTGAGAGGCCGTTTCAAGCTTTTGTTCACCCAATGCATGACCAACGCGAATCGTGATACCAAATGAAAGACTCATTGGGATCATGTACGTCATGCTAGAGATATTCAGTGCTATTTGCGCCGCTGCAACGTTCTCCGCACCAATACGACCAATCAACAGGGCAATCACCGCGAAGATACTGCCACAAACCGCAATGTTTAAGCCAATCGGCATCCCGAGTTTGAACAGCTGTTTGATCTCTTGCCATACTGGTTTTAATTCTGCGAAGTGAAGAATGTTTTTATAGTGGTGATGGCTCTTGATGTAGCTAAACAGCAGGGCAGACATTAGCCAGTAAACCAAGCTAGTAGCCCAGCCACAACCAACCGCACCCAGAGCCGGCATGCCGAATTTTCCGTAAATCAGAATGTAGTTAACAGGGATGTTTACCAACAAACCAATCACTGAAATCAACATCGGTGCGCGAGTGTTGTTCATCCCTTCGCAGAAGCCATTCAAAGTGTAGAAAAGCGCAATGCCTGGAACACCAAACGCCAACGCGACAACGTAATCACTCGCGATAGGGATGATCTCAGGTGCAACACCTAAGCCAACGAGAATGGTTTCCCCAAGTAGTAAGTAAACAATCAGAATCGCACTGACAAACGCAGACAACCAAAGCATCTGAATAAACGCGATACGCACGTTATTTAAACTTTGTGCGCCGCGGTGGTAAGCCACAACAGGTGTTAATGCCATGATGATGCCGCGAAGCAATAGCGAAACGGGTAGCCATAAACTGGTGCCAAGTGCGATCGCAGCAAGGTCGGCAGCACTCACTTGTCCTGCCATTGTGGTATCGATAAAGCCCATCGACTGAGTGGCAAGTTGCATCAGAATGATAGGGATCGATAGGTGTAACAAAGCGCCCGATTCTTTAAAAAAGCGAGAAAAAGAGGAAGGTTTGTTTTGCATGGAAGTAATTAAACACCAATATCAATGCACCAGTGGAAGCAGGATAGCGTTGTGCATTGTAGGGTGTGCCGCGTAGGCACGCGCAATATACGGATTTTTGTTCTTGCGTTCAATATGTAATTTAGATCACAAGAAAACGATTGCGAGAGCTTTTAAAGTAAATATTTATCGCGTGAATGCATTGTGTTTTTTACTGCTGATTTTTAGATGAAAACAAGCAATTTTAGACACACTCGTTTCAATAATCATCAGTCATTATTCCGCTTTTCGACGGTTGCACAGCTTTTTATCTGACGTCTCAATTTATTTATTGTCTGATTATTTTCTTGGTGATATTTATCGCCTTAGTTTAGGCAATGCATGGAATAAAGAATGGAAGCCGAGCAATTAGAAGTACTCAATTTCATTAGCCAATACCCACCTTTTGATGATTTACCGGAAGAGCACCTAAGAAACATCGCAATGAATGCCGAAGTCGCCTATTACCGCGCAGGGACGGACATTCTCAAGAAAGGCGATGACATTCGTGATTTATACATGATCCGCAGTGGTGTGGTGGAAATCTTCCGCCGTAAAGGGGAGTTGTACAACCGTATTGATGCTGGTGGTTTGTTTGGACAAATGGGGTTGTTGATGAACAACCGTGTCCGTATGCCAGCCAAAGCGATTGAAGACACCTTGGTTTACTGCATTCCAGAGAATATCTTTACGGAGCTATGTGACGAGTTTGAGAACTTCGCCGATTTCATGGAGTTGGAAGACAGCGCGAGGCTGCGTACCGCTGTATCAAACCACTCAGATGGGCATGACTTTACGACTGCGAAAGCGCGCAAGATCTTAAGTCGTGAGCCAGTGACGCTAGAAGCCAGTGCAACGGTTCGTGAAGCGGCGATCTTAATGGCAGAAGAGGGCGTCACTGCGCTTTTGATTGTCCGCGCGCAAGAAGACATTACTGAAGACGACGATGACCAACTGCTTGGTATCTTGACCGAGAAAGATCTGTGCGTTCGCGTTTTAGCTGAAGGTCGAGACAGCGATATTCCTGTAAGTGAAGTGATGAGCTACGATGTTGTGTCGCTCGATTACAGTGCTTACGTGTTTGAAGCTATGCTGACAATGCTGCGTTACAACGTCCATCATCTTCCAATCCTAAAAGATAAAAAGCCGATTGGCGTAATCAGCATGACGGATATCGTCCGTTATGAGTCGCAAAACAGCTTGTTGCTAGTGAGTTCTATCTTCCAGCAAAACTCGGTAGAAGATCTCAAAGCGGTATCTAAACAAGTGAAAGACTGCTTTGTCCGAATGGTGAGCGAAGACGCAAATGCGCACATGGTTGGACGAGCGATGTCGGTTATTGGCAGCAGTTTTAAACAAAGATTGGCAGAGCTAGCAGAGCAAGAAATAGGTCCTGCGCCCATCCCGTATTGTTTGTTGGCGATGGGCTCCATGGCGCGTGATGAACAGCTTATCGTCACAGACCAAGACAACGCGCTGATTCTAGACAACAGCTACGACCCAACATTGCATGGTGAGTATTTTGCTCAGTTCGCGAAATTCGTTTGTGATGGATTAGCCGAGTGCGGTTACACCTACTGTACTGGCGACATTATGGCAACTAACCCACAATGGCGTAAAACGCGCTCAGAATGGGAAGAGTGCTTTGCGAACTGGATTGATAATCCAACGCCAGAACGACTTCTGCATAGCAGTATTTTCTTCGATTTACTTGGTGTACATGGACGCGTGAAATGGGCTGAGCAACTGAGCGGGTTCATTGTCCGTCGTGCTAAGAAGAACAATCGTTTCTTGGCTTGTATGGCTTATAACGCAATCCGTCGTACACCACCACTAGGCTTCTTCAAAGACTTTGTGATGGAGAAAGACGGACGTCATCGCAATTCCATCAACTTGAAGCGTCGTGGTACCGCACCAATGGCGGATCTGATTCGGGTGCACGCGTTGGCGATTGGCTCTCGTTCGCAAAACTCGTTTGAGCGTTTGGATGACATCAACAATGCGGGCATCTTACCGAAAGGTCGCGGCATGGATTTAAAAGACGCTATGGAGTTGATCTACATGGTGCGAATCCGACATCAAGCGCTGGATATTGAAAATGGGGAAGAGCCCGATAACAACATCGAGCCAGAAGAAATGTCGGAGTTTGAGCGTCGCAACTTAAAAGCTGCATTCCAAATCCTAAGCAACGCACAGAACTACATTAAGTTCCGTTACCAGAGAAGTGGCAAATGATGTGGTTTTCTAAACAGAAGCAAGATAGTCGAGATTTGCTTGATACCAGCCAGACCCCCGATTGGGCGGTTTTCTTCGAGCAACTTTCCGAACAAGCGAAAGATACTCGATTAAAACGTTATTACTCTACGCCTATTGTGAATGGTGATACGCCACTAAAAGAGGTACCGTTTGTCTCCGTCGATTTTGAGACTACTGGCTTAAACGCAGAGGAAGACGCTATTCTCACCATAGGCTTGGTACCATTTACCCTGGACCGCGTACAGTGCAGTGGCTCTCGTCATTGGGTTGTGAATCCAAATCGGGAACTGAATGAAGAGTCGGTGGTGATTCACGGCATTACCGATTCTGAAGTGAAGAATGCACCTCAACTTGAACAAATTCTTGATGCCATTCTTGATGCGTTGGCAGGTAAGATTGTGGTCGTGCACTACAAAAACATTGAGCGACAATTCTTCAATAATGCCTTGTTAAACAGTATAGGTGAGGGGATTCAATTTCCAGTCGTTGACACCTTGGATATCGAATATGCAATTCAGCGTCGGCAATGTGAAGGTTGGTTAAATAAACTCAAAGGTAAAAAGCCTGGGTCTGTGCGACTCGGACATGCGCGTGAGCGTTACCATTTACCTGTTTATCAGCCTCATCATGCCCTTACGGATGCACTTGCAACCGCCGAGTTGTTGCAGGCACAACTGCAGTATCACTTTGACGGTGACATGCCATTGTCCGTGGTTTGGCAATAGTGGTTCGGTGAATTGACAACAAAAATAATTAGTCGTCCTGATAACAAAATGCAATGCGATATCATAGCGGTTGAGGGTAAAATTATAAAGTAGAGCAACCCTTCTAAAAGCGACACAACGATCGCACATAAGCTTTGCAGCAAGTGACACAAGAAAGTCATCACTCAGCTTCCTACACAAGCTTAATTTGAATTTAATCTAGCCACGTTTTTAAGGAGATAAATCGTGAGCACCGACAATAATGGCGGTATACAGCGCCCCGACGGTAAGGTGAACCCGATCGATACTGATTACCAGATTGGTCAGGATAACGTCGCGTTAAAAGTAGGTCCTTTCGGACTTGATATTCACAACCGTGTGTTTGCTATTTCAGGCATGTCGATCATCCTGTTCGTAGTGTTAACACTGACTTTCCGACAACAAGTAGAACCGTTTTTTGCGGGTTTGCGTGGTTGGCTTGTATCTAACCTTGATTGGTTCTTCCTATCTGCGGGCAACGTGTTTGTCGTGGTGTGTTTGATTCTGATCGTAACGCCACTTGGTCGCGTTCGTATCGGTGGTACAGAAGCAACACCAGACTACACTTACGCGGGCTGGTTAGCGATGCTATTCGCGGCTGGTATGGGTATCGGTCTGGTATTCTTCGGCGTATCTGAGCCTATGTCTCACTTCAGTGCTGCACTTGGCGGCGTGAACGTTGAGAATGGTATCCGTACTGACTGGGCTCCATTAGGCGCAGCAGAGGGGGATACCGCGGCGGCATCTGCACTAGGCATGGCAGCGACGATTTACCACTGGGCACTTCACCCTTGGTCAATCTACGCACTGTTGGCTCTTGGTTTAGCGATCTTCTCGTTCAACAAGGGCTTGCCTCTAACGATGCGTTCTATTTTCTATCCTCTTTTCGGCGAGCGAGTTTGGGGTTGGGTTGGTCACGTTATTGATATCCTAGCAGTTGTTGCAACTGTGTTTGGTCTTGCGACTTCTCTTGGCTACGGTGCATCACAAGCAGCAACAGGTCTAAACTTCTTGTTCGGCATCCCGATGACAGAGACAACGCAAGTCGTGCTTATCGTGATCATTACGGCGTTAGCGTTAATCTCGGTAGTTGCGGGTTTAGATAGTGGTGTAAAACGTCTGTCTGAAATCAACATGGGTTTAGCAGCACTATTGCTATTGTTCGTGATCATCGTGGGTCCAACGCTCGCAATCATGACGGGCTTCTTTGAGAACATCATGTCATACCTTGCGAATGTTCCAGCACTATCGATGCCATTCGGTCGTGAAGACGTGAATTACTCTCAAGGCTGGACGGCGTTTTACTGGGCATGGTGGATTTCATGGTCACCATTCGTAGGTATGTTTATCGCGCGTGTTTCTCGTGGTCGTTCCGTTCGTGAGTTTATCGTGTGTGTAATCCTGATCCCATCAACCGTGTGTGTATTATGGATGACGGCATTCGGTGGTACGGCGATCAGCCAATACGTGAACGATGGTTACCAAGCGGTATTTGATGCAGAGCTTCCACTTAAACTGTTCGCGATGCTAGATGTGATGCCTCTGTCTCAAATAACCTCTATCGTGGGTATTATTCTGGTTGTGGTGTTCTTCATCACATCAGCGGACTCTGGTTCTCTTGTAATCGATACGATTGCAGCGGGTGGTAAAGTGGACGCACCAACACCTCAACGTGTGTTCTGGTGTACATTCGAAGGTTTAGTTGCAATCGCGCTAATGCTTGGCGGTGGTCTAGCGGCTGCACAAGCAATGGCGGTAACAACTGGTTTACCATTCACAATCGTATTGTTGGTTGCAACGGTATCTCTAGTGAAAGGTTTAATGGATGAACCTCGCCCAACATCAAAATCAATGAAGAAAGCGAAAGCGTAGTTTGAGCTTCCTTCATAACAACTAAAAAAACGGCACGTCTCAACGTGCCGTTTTCTTTTCTGAATTCTTCATATCTAGCCGGAAATTGGCTACGACTTTCTTCCTGTTCAAAGCTTTTTTTACGCCACAATATCGATAAGGTGCGGCGCATCTGTCTAAAAATATTCTTAACCCTATAAATACATTAGAGCTCAAACTATTTTTAAAATCATCTGCACTTTGTCTTAGTGCGATCTGGATCAAATAAACGGGTATTTAGAGCCGGTTGGTTTGATTTTTATGCACAATCAGTGTGCATAATAAAAAGGAAATTTAATTAGTGTACGAAGGATATGTATCTACATATGATTACCTCAGCACCTTGGGTGATGTATCCAGAAATTGGAGAAGACCCAAGCAAAAAATGGATTTTTCGTGAACCTGTCGTGTCTGATGGCGACGATATTTATGGTTTAATCGCAGATTGTCCGCCGCTCGATATGAACTCTTCATATTGTAACTTCCTCCAATCTAGCCATTTCAGCAAAACCTGTGTTCTCGTCGAGCACAAAGGTGAGATCGCTGGTTTCATCTCTGGTTATCAGAAACCGGATGAGCTCAATGTATTGTTCATTTGGCAAGTCGCCGTCGCACCGCGATTTAGAGGCAATGGATTGGCTTTCAAAATGCTCAAAAACATTCTTGACCGAGAAGTTCTCGAAAATGTTAATGCCATTGAAACCACGATCACCAAGGCAAATGATGCATCTTGGGCATTATTCAAAAAGCTTGATGCGCAAAATGGCAATGACGGTGAAGTGACCACCTTCTTGGATGAAGATAAACACTTTAAAGGCAAGCACGATACTGAATATTTGTATCGTATCCCCCTCAAATAAACCCACTAATAGGAATCAAATAACGGTCTTATCATGGATATTTTTAAAAAGCAGGAATCCAACGTACGTTCATACTCAAACAGTTTTCCGGTTGTTTTTCGTAGTGCGAAAGGTTGCTGGTTAGAAACAGAGCAAGGTGAACGTTACCTCGACTTTCTTGCTGGAGCGGGATCTCTCAATTACGGTCATAACAATCCAGTACTTAAGCAAGCGTTGCTTGAATACATTGAAATGGATGGCATTACACACGGCTTGGACATGCATTCAGAAGCAAAAGCCGCCTTTCTTGAAGCGTTAAACCAATACATTCTTCAACCAAGAGCGCTGGACTACAAAGTTCAATTTACAGGTCCAACGGGAACTAACGCTGTTGAAGCTGCCATCAAACTCGCCAAAAAAGTAACGAGTCGTAGCAGCATTGTGGCCTTTACTAATGGTTTTCATGGCTGTACGACAGGTGCGCTTGCAGCGACGGGTAATCAACACCACCGTCAAGGAGCGGGATCAAGTTTAAACAACGTCACGCGAATTCCATTCGAAGGCTATGCGGGTATTGATGGTCTGAAATTATTTGAAACCATGCTGACTGACAATTCGGCAGGCATGGACAAGCCAGCGGCAGTTCTACTGGAAACCGTGCAAGGTGAGGGCGGTTTGAATGTTGCCTCCAACGAGTGGCTGCAACGACTTAGTAAGCTGTGCGAAGCTCACGATATTTTACTGATTGTTGATGACATCCAAGCTGGGTGTGGTCGCACAGGTACTTTCTTTAGCTTTGAGCCATCAGGTATCAAGCCGGACATGGTGACGCTTTCAAAATCTATTGGCGGTTATGGTCTGCCAATGGCGATTGTTTTGCTCAAACCTGAATTAGATAAATGGAAACCAGGCGAGCACAACGGAACGTTTCGCGGTAACAATCATGCTTTCATAACGGCAACCAAAGCGCTAGAAACCTATTGGTCGACGAGTAACTTTGAAGCTCATATCAAATCTTGTTCCAGCAAAGTCGAGAGCGTGATCCAACGTTGCGTGCAGCGTTATCCTGAGCTGTTCGTGCAGCGTAAAGGTCGCGGCATGATGATTGGTATTGAATGTAAGAGTGGTGACATCGCAGGCAACATTGCAAAAAGCTGTTTTGACAATGGTATGGTCATTGAAACCGCAGGCCCAAATGATGAAGTGGTGAAGTTTTTCTGCCCATTGACCATTTCTGAAGCCGAACTTACCCAAGGGCTTAATATCTTCGAGGGCTCGGTTGAAGCCATCGCAAACAAACACTTCAAACAAGCATCATAAATAAGGAACAGATCATGATCGTTAGAACACTCGACGAGTGTCGCAATAGCGAAAGGCGCGTGGTATCGGATAACTGGGAAAGTGTCCGTATGCTCTTGAAAGATGACAACATGGGCTTTTCATTTCACATCACGACCATCTATGAGGGTACGGAAACGCACATTCATTATCAGAACCATTTGGAATCTGTATTTTGTATGAGTGGAGAAGGTGAGATCGAAGTAGTCGGCGGTGAAACGTACCCAATTAAACCGGGTACGCTATATATTCTAGACAAGCATGACGAGCACTATCTACGAGCTTATAAAAACAAAGAAATGACCATGGCTTGTGTGTTCAACCCGCCCATCACAGGCGCAGAAGTTCACGATGAAAACGGCGTTTATCCTCTCGTTGATTAACCCATTAAGGTTTTAAAGGGGCGAGGTTTCGCCTCTTTTTCTTATCCATTCTTTCAAATTACCAACCATTAAGGCCCATCATGACACTTACCGTAGAAAAGATCGGCGGTACATCGATGACAGCATTTGATGCTGTGCTCGACAATATTCTCCTTCGTCCACAAAATCCATATAACCGTATTTTTGTTGTCTCTGCTTATGGCGGAATGACCGATGCACTATTGGAATGCAAAAAGACCAGTAAACCGGGTGTCTACCAATTGATAGCCAAACGAGATGAAGCGTGGCAAGACGCGTTAGCGTATGTTGAAAGCCGTATGCTCCTGACCAACGAGCACATTTTTGCTGACCCGATGAATCGCATGAGAGCTGATAAGTTCATTAGGTCTCGCATTTCAGAAGCAAAAACTTGCGTGACTAACATCCTAGAAACTTGTCAGTACGGGCAGTTCTCTCTGCGTCATTACTTACCTCAAATCCGTGAGTTTCTCTCTTCAATTGGTGAAGCACACAGTGCCTACAATACGGCATTAAAGCTCAAGAACATGGGGATTAATTCGACTTTTGTTGATCTGTCCGGTTGGGATAATCAGCAGCCTCTAAGCTTGGATGACACAATACATGAAGCCTTTGAAGGGATTGATGTTACCCAAGAACTTCCAATCGTGACAGGTTACGCGTACTGCAAAGAAGGGTTGATGCATACGTATGACCGTGGTTACAGCGAGATGACTTTCAGCCGAATTGCAGCAACAGTCAAAGCCGATTTAGCCATTATTCATAAGGAATACCATTTAAGTTCTGCCGATCCAAAAGTGGTCGGTGTCGACAGTGTCAATCCGATTGGATTTACGAATTATGATGTGGCTGATCAATTGGCAAACCTTGGTATGGAAGCCATTCACCCTAATGCCGCCGCAGGTCTTCGCGAAAGTGGTATTGAATTGCAGATCAAAAATACCTTTGAACCTGAGCACAGGGGCACTCTGATCTCTGCGGATTATCGTCCGGAAAGTGACCGCATTGAAATTATTGCGGGTAAGCAGAAAGTATTTGCGCTTCACCTGTTCGACCAAACCATGGTTGGAAAAGTGGATAATGTCAGTTACGAACTGATGGAAATCATTGCTGATGCCCGCGTCAATCTTATCGGTAAAGAGATGAATGCGAATTCAATAACGTATTACCTAGGTGGCAGTGTCGATAGCTTAAATAAAGTGCTCTATAAGGCGGAAAAACGCCATCCACGAGCTTCTATTACTGGTAAAATGGTTGCGCTGATTTCTGCGATTGGCTCTCAAATTGATACTAACAAAACACTGGCGAAAGGCGTGTTAGCCCTGATGAATCGAGGAGTCACACCGATAGCACTCCATTCATCAATGAGAAACGTGAATGTGCAGTTTGTCGTCAGTGATGATGAATACCAACAAGCGATTTGCGCATTACATGGCGAGTTTTTTGTACAAGACCGCGGAGCGAAAAAATCGGTGAATGTTGCTTAATCGACTTGCCTGATCATGTTGCAGTTTTAAATACGGGGAATCTCTATTTGAAACTGCTTAACTGAATACATACTTTAAACTTCGCATGATAGTAGAGAATACAAGTGTAAATAATGACTTTGAGCGTCGTTTATCAATCAGTTCTTCTATCACCACTGTGTCTTCTTTAGTTAACCTTGCTCGCCAAATTAAGCACCAAATGACCCTAACACGATAACACTGGTTGTTAATGGTCATTGGGGCATTTCTAAACGCAATAGCATAAAGCCGTTTTGAATAGAGGATCTCTTCGCCAATTCGCAAGGTAAATCTTGTCGACAGGCGGTGATATTCGGCAGTGACGAGTATGCCATCGACATAATGTGATTGTGTTTGAACAGTTTTGAATCCCATCTTGCTCTATCCTTAGACCTCGAACTTAATCCAACGAATCGACATATTATTGGAAGTTCGTACAAAAAGATTCAATTACATTGTATTTCTTAATAAAAATAGGGTGAGCGCATGCGATGAGGTATGCAACGGTTAGGGGGCAGTATGAAGGTCAAGCTGAAAAAGCTTTATGTTTGCTAGATGAGACGGTTTGTTAAGTTTGATTTTTTAATAAAAAGAATGCCTAAAGGTTATTAAATAAGAACAAGCTCTATTTTTAATCACTCAAAACTTTTAATTTGATAAATGTAATTTGTCAAATTAAAAACTTTTATTTTCTATCTGTAGGTGTATTGATGATATAGAATGCGCGCCCCTTTTTACTGTTTTAAAACAGTGAGCTTTTTAAGATTTTATGAAATTAACTATGAGTTTAAATAATAAGTCAGTTTGTGCGCTAATGTTAATGGCTTTGGCGGGTTGTGGTACTGAGTCAAAGAATAACGAAGTTGAGGCTGAACATAGAACGATAAATGGTCTAGCTTCTAATGGGGGTGCGATAAAAGGGCATGTGACCTTTAGTGGTTCTCCAAAAGCGCTATTTGGGCATGATGTTATCAATGTTGTTAAAGATGGCGTATTTTCGATACAGAATGCCGATGAGATTGAGTATCCAGTGTTGCTTAAGATAACAGGCTTTCATGGTATCGAGTCTAATGTTGAATACTCCTTATTGCTTGATAACAATGACTCACGAGTGAATCTATCTGCTTTAACAAGACTCATTGTAAGTAAAGTTACGGGTGTGGATGCCGATTTGACATTTGATAACTTCGATACGTATAAAAACCTGTTTACGAAAGACGCAATAGAAAATGCACAAAGCGAGTTGGTTAAAGTTATTGAGCCGTTATTGATTGCTGCAGGAGTGGAAGTTAATGTGAACTTCTTTTCGGAACAGTATAAGGCAGACTTTACCAATTTAGACAGTGTGCTTTCTACACTAGATGTAGAATACAAAACTGATAGGGCGGTAATAACTTATATACCTAATAAGAACTATTCTGTTGAACTCTCTTATAAAGAATCTTGGTCTAATTATTCACTAATTCCTTCCGGTAGTGATATTGAACAGTTAAGTCGCGATTTGAAAGTCATTCATAGAGCTAGTGAAATATTAGAAGAAATGATTCTGTTGAGAGAGGATAAGGTTGCTTTTGAATCTCTTCTTTCTCCTAATGCCCATTGGTTCGGAAGCAATTATCAGTCATTACACGAGCGTTACTTCGATATTTTACCAGCAGAGAATAATCCAAACCTACAGCGTTACCGTGACCTAATTATCCTTGAAAGTCGACCTGAAACACAGCAGTACCTACTTGGCTATACTACTGCCTTTGAAGCAAGCACTGCATCTAGCATTTCTAGAGATCAAGCATGGTTTGAGTTTGTCGATGGTGAGTTGAAATTCCTAGGTGATGACAAGCCATTTCCGACTTCTTTCTATGCGCTATACAAGCTCAATGCAGCGCCAAGCGAATACAACTGGTATCCGCAAGACGAGTTTAGATGGGTTTTCGAAGCAACGGGTTTCCTTTCATCAAGCGATTGTACAATCAGTCTAGACAGAGGTCATTGGCAATGGGGTTCTGAAGAATTTATTGACAGTCTACCTTCATTAAATGAGGTATTTCCAGGGCTACAATATGTCACGGTTACCTCTCCGACGAATGCGGAGATTAAATTAGACAAAATATATCGTGAGCCTTCAGATAACACTTGTCACTTAGTTGATAGCCATAACAGAGTTAGTGGTCTTTTAGACGGATACCCAATTGAGTTAGGGAAGGATGATATTGCTCTGAATAAAGCGTACACCGTGACTTACGTATATTCTGATCATCAATTATCTAAAACCATTTATTTAACTCAACCGCCAGAGGGCAAAGAAGCTATGGGACCGTATCTAGCTAAGCTAGTCGATGTTAATGGCTCTAAGGCGTCGTTTTTATATGATTGGCAACGTGATGACAAATTTGTGGTTGAAGGTGATCTGTATGTATTTTTCCCCAACCATGTTGGCGTTGGTACGAGAATGAATATCGAGACCGGTAAGACAGAAGTTACTTCTTCGCCAAGTGATGATGTGGTTCGAATTTTTCACACTGCATTTGATCCATATGGACGAGTCATCAATAACTATTTAGTTTCTAGTGATGGCGTCACCCCTTTGAACTAAATTGATGAATAACAAACCGAGCAGTTGCTCGGTTTGTGTATTTAAAATGTCTATCTTTAGATATTCGGGCGAGCAGTCTCGTTAGTTGAAGGAGGTAGGTGAGGAAGAGTCACCTCTGGTTGATCACCGGTTAACGAACGTAAGAACTCAGTGATTTTAACCGATTCCTCTTTCGTCAGCTTCTGACCAAGCTGAAGGTCAGCCATCATTGCTACTGCTTCTTCTAGATCCCAAACAGAGCCGTCGTGGAAGTACGGGTAGGTGAGTTCGATGTTACGCAGTGTCGGTACTTTAAACACAAACTTATCGAAATCATTCCCCGTGATCGCTTTGCGCCCTATGTCTGGGTTGTCTGTTGCAAATGGCTTCACTAAGCCCATTTTTTGGTACATTTGCCCGCCAGCCAATGGACCACTATGACACGCTGTACAACCTTTTGCCTTGAATAAGTTATAACCCTCAACCTGCGCTGTTGTTAGTGCGTTGTCGTCGCCTTTCAACCAAAGATCGAACGGCGCATTTGGTGTACGCAACGTTTGCTCAAACGTCGCAATCGCATCGGTTACATTATCGATGGTGATTGTCTCACTGCCATAAGCTTCTTTAAACCACTCACGATATTGAGGAATCGATTTTAGCGTATCGATAGCCAATTGGTGAGTGAATGCCATTTCGAGGGGGTTCTCAATTGGACCTGCTGCTTGTTCCTGCAAATCTTTGGCGCGTCCGTTCCAAAACTGAACGAAGTTTAAGTCTGAGTTAAACACCGTTGGTGAGTTGATAGGACCAATCGCCCATTTATGACCAATGGAACTTGGTAGGTTATCGACGCCACCTTTTGCGATGTTATGGCAAGAGTTACAAGAAATGGTGTTGGAGGCGGATAATCGAGGTTCAAACCACAACGTTTTACCCAGTTCTACCTTTTTCGCATTAAGACCAGCAACCGGTTCGATCACCTTAATGGGTTCTGCGGATTGGCGCTCAGCATAAGCACCGAAAGATAGGACTGACAAGACGCTCACTGCTATAAGAGTTTTCATAATAACTTCCTTTTTAAGTGATTTTTTCACTCTCACTAGGGCGGCGTACTTCTTATTGGTACGCTCTGGAAGTCACGGTATAGCAATCGTTTTTTTCTATAAAATGCAAAAAATCGATGGTTTTTATGGCAAAAAACGATGTTAAAAGCGAACAAAGTTTGCACGATTTGATTTTGCTTGCTTTCAGCGGTGGTGGTTACTTTTTATTTACAAATATGTAAAGAATATAAACGAATGGTTCGTTGATTTAGGTCAATTATGCAATTAAGTGAGAACCATAGGAGGGAGTCCCTAGCAAAGTCCACGATTGAAGGTTTTATCTCGCTAGCTTAGGTTGGATAGAGGATATTTAACAACTAACAACTCCGATGTTTAGAGTTATTCCATTTTAGGGATTTTGCTCTAAATCTAGATGGGCTTTTACATTTCAATTTCAATAAAGCTTGGTCATTGATCATGTTTTTGAGTATGCGAATTATTATCAATTATGCATATGATTGCTCATTGTCTAATTTGATGGTGTAACGTCACTGCAGCACGTATTGAGCGTACTACGCTGATTGTCTGTCTTTTCGTGTTGACAGTTTGGTACTAGGTAAAAATCAACAAGACTATGATTTCAAGGAACATTCTATGTTAAAGAAACTACTAAGTTGTTGTATCACCTCGGCACTCTGTTTCCATTCTTCTCTCGCTTTTTCGCAATCGACAGAACTCCCAAATAATGCGGATTTAGCGCAGACACCAGCGTCACTGATGCTTGCGCCTAAAGACATCGCCATCGCTGATCGTTATATCGTTGTATTTCATCAACCTCAAATGATGATGAATAATTCACTTGAATTACAGCAGTTCACACAACAATCTGTGGACCGAATGTCTGGTTTGTACTCAATACAAGTGGAATCAGTATTCGACAATTCGATCAGCGGTTTCGTTGCGACGTTAGCTCCTGAACAGCTGAAAGCGTTACGTGCTGATCCACGTGTTGAATACATCGAGCAAGACAGAATTCTCACACTAGACCCAATAGTCTCGGCAGAAGTAAACCAAAGTAATGCAATTTGGGGGCTAGACCGAATTGATCAACGTAGCCTGCCTCTCAATAACAATTACAGCGCCAACTTTGATGGAACGGGCGTAACGGCTTACGTTATCGATACGGGTGTGAACAACTCGCACGTTGAATTTGCCGGACGCTCCATTTCGGGATATGACTTTGTCGACAATGATGCGGATGCCAGTGACTGTAATGGACACGGCACACACGTAGCGGGCACGATCGGCGGATCTTTGTATGGCGTGGCAAAGAACGTGAGCATTGTTGGTGTCAGAGTGCTTAGCTGTTCTGGCTCAGGTTCAACGTCCGGCGTTATTGCGGGTGTTGATTGGGTAGCTGCCAATGCTTCTGGTCCTTCGGTTGCCAACATGAGTTTAGGTGGTGGGCAATCTGTTGCTCTTGATAGCGCAGTGCAAAGCGCAGTTCAGTCCGGCGTTAGCTTTATGCTTGCAGCTGGTAACTCCAATGCTGATGCCTGTAACTACTCACCTGCGCGTGTTTCTTCTGGTGTTACTGTCGGCTCGACGACGAGCTCTGACGCACGTTCTAGTTTTTCAAACTGGGGTAGCTGTGTCGATGTTTTTGCTCCAGGATCACAAATCAAGTCTGCTTGGTATGATGGCGGTTATAAGACGATAAGTGGCACTTCAATGGCAACCCCACATGTTGCTGGTGTTGCTGCGCTTTATCTCCAAGAAAACAGTGCACTTTCACCAAGCCAAGTGGAAGCGCTGATCGTTGAGCGCGCAACCAGTGGCAAAGTCACGGACACAAGAGGCAGTGTGAATAAATTGCTTTACAGTTTAACGGATGCTGATTGTGGTCAAGATTGTGGTGGTCCCGATCCAACGCCAGATCCAGAAGGTAAATTGACCTCAGGTGTGCCAGTGAGTGGCTTGAGCGGTTCAACAGGGCAGGTAGCTTATTACTACGTAGATGTAGAAGCAGGGCAACGTCTAACGGTACAAATGTATGGCGGCAGCGGTGATGCAGATTTGTATCTACGCTTTGGCTCTAAGCCAACGCTTAATGCTTGGGATTGTCGACCTTTCAGATACGGCAACAGTGAGACATGTACAGTTAATGCCACTCAAAGCGGACGTTACCACGTAATGATTCAAGGCTATTCAAGCTACAACGGTGTAAGCATCCAAGCGAGTTACTAGTCACTGTTACGCATAGTAGAAAGTATCGATAGCAGTAAAATACAAAGCCCACTTGTCGGTGGGCTTTGCTTTATGGCGCTGTTTTGATGACTCGTGATTGACGTTATTCAAACGCATCACTCTTTTGTTTTAAGAACTCGATCAGTGTGCGTACTCTTAGCGGCATTAGCGCTTTCTCTTGGTACACCGCATAAATCGGAATTTCTAAATCGTGCACATCAGGTAGGATACGTATGAGATCTCCTCGCGCTAACTCTTCCTTCATCATAAAGCTCGGCATGATGGCAAAACCAAGATGATTCAGAACGAACGCTTTGACTGTCGCAGCGGTTCTCACTTGTACCTTTGGGCTGTGAATCAAACGTGTCACCTGACCTTTGTTATTGGTCATCGTAAGCTGCTTATCACCGTGAACGATATGGTGACTAATCCAATCCAGTGTTAAGAGATCTTCAGGTGTGGATACCGCCTTAACTTTGCTTAGATAGGTTGGGGTAGCGCAAAGCATATCTCGGAAATAACCAAGCTTGATTGCATATAAACTCGAATCTTCAAGGGCGGAAGAGGCACGCAGTGCAATATCACAACGAGATTCAATCAGGTTGCTGTAACTGTCACTCTCAATAATATCGAGTTTGATTTCTGGGTAGAGGTGCATGAACTCACTCAGTATATCCACCATCGCTGAGCTAGGTGTGGATATCCGAATCGTACCGCTTGGAATCTGGTTAGCATCTTGCGTTTCTGCATTCGCTTCAGATGCAATATCGCCAATCAGTTTGCATTTCTCATAGTAACGCAACCCTGCGTCGGTCAATGAAAGAGAGCGAGTAGTGCGATGCAGTAAACGTGTATTTAGCGCTTGCTCAAGTTTAGAGACGATCTGCGATACACGCGCTTTACCGATATCAAGCTCATCCGCTGCTTGAGTAAAGGATTGTTTCTCTGCCACTTTAGCAAAGACCAGCATGTCATCGAGTGAAATCATATAGCTTATTGTCCGGAAGTTCTTATTATTCACTATTGTTTAGTAGTAATTAACAATCAGTTTAATCAAAGGGTAATTATCTATCAATCATCAAACGATATAGTGTCTCCATCGACAGCGGGGAGGCACAGCAGCTTGGTCATCTCCGCGTTATTAAAAAGAAATTATTTAAGAATTGAATGGAGAAACCATCATGTCAGATCGCAAAATTCTAGTAACAGGTGCATCAGGTAAACTAGGTTCACAAGTAGTAAAAGCACTGCTTGAAGAGCTAAATGTTCAACCAAGCCAATTGATTGTAACTACTCGCCATGCAGACAAACTGCAAGCGTTAGCAAGCCAAGGTGTGGATGTTCGCGAAGCAGACTTTTCTAGCCCAGAGTCACTAGAGAAAGCATTTCTCGGCGCAGACAGCATGCTGCTTATTAGCATCGACGCTTCTGGTCCTCGTACTCAAGCACACTTGAATGCTGTAGCGGCAGCGGAAAAAGTAGGGGTGAGCCATATCGCTTATACGTCGATGCCTTCTGCAGAGAGTTCGCCAGTGATGTTTGCTCATGAGCATGAAGCTACTGAAAATGCGATTAAACAAAGTCGCATCCCTCATGCCACCATCATGCGCAACAATTGGTATTTTGAAAACTTGGCAGAGTACTTCGCAAGCATTCTACAATCGGGTCATTGGTTGACGTCGGCAGCAGAAGGTCGCTCGGCTCAGTTATCACGTAGAGATTTGGCTTTTGCAGCGGCATCTGCATTAGTAAAACCAGCGCAAGGTAAAGTTATACTTCCAATGAACGGTGCGCAATCTATGACACACGCTGAAATGGCGAAGGTGATAGATAAAGTGTTGGGTACATCGACCACTATGGTGAACTTGTCTGATGAGGATTACCAAGCACAGTTAGAGTCGTTTGAATTGCCTGCACCAATCGTAGAGTTATGTGTAACAATGGACAAACACAACCGTGGAAACTATTCAGACGGCACAAGTGAGGCATTTGAAAAGCTAACTGGTAAGCAGCCACAAAGCTTTGAAGCCTGGTTAGAAGCAAACAAAGCAGAGCTACAAAAACTAGCGAATGCTTAAGATGATTTGAAACTAAAAAGGGACTCATTTGAGTCCCTTTTTAAATGTCGTTGACGAGACCTTAACTATAAATTATTTATTGGTTTTAACGTATTAATAGCGAACAGGTTGAAGAGAAAATAAATGAATTTTCCCCTTCATAATGAGCTTTTGTTTAGTAATAATACCTTATTGAACGGTTACTTCATCACCACTCTTTATTCTAAGTGTCAAATTTATCATATTGTAACAAATTCTTACATTTGGTAATTAGGGCAAACTTAATGCGATATCAATCTCCTCCAAGTGACCACACCGAACAAGCACAACAATCCGTCCAAGAGCGCGCTGAACAACAACGTATAGCTCGAAGGGAAGAACTAAAAGTTACGCAAGCAGACAATAAACGCTGGGCTGCTAACCGAGAAAGAGTCCTTGCTGAGCGCAACAACGAAAACACCGACGTCGCACTAACGCCATTAAAAGAAAAAAAGAAAAAGAGTGGTCTCAGTTCATTGTTGTGTGCAAAACCGAGTTTTTCCAAACTACCGACCAAGACAGTTGCTTATTGCTGGGTCAATACAAAAGCAGAAAGTGGCGAGGACAATGTTATTCCAAGTGTTGAAAAAGAACATGGTCTGCTGAATGTAATTAGTAATGCTAAAGTCACTCCAAAGGTGAAACACGTTATTTATGTCGATAGACGTACGAAAGGTCGAACCTGTTACGACTCACGTGTAGAGCTTCCTGAGAATGTTAAATTCGTTTCAGTTGATGAATTACTGACGAAGAAAAACATGGCAACACCTGCCATTGCGAAGAAGATGACAGAGCTGTATGAGGCAAGTATCAACTACGGTAGTCCTGCCTTTGCAAAGAACATGGTCTCCTTACTCGCCCTAAATGCCGGAGATTACTTCTTCGATATCGGTGTCAGCATCAAGCCAGACGGCAATTTAGCTAAGCATCTCAACGGCGAGAGCAAATTTTCTGGCGGTGCTGTAGGTAACGGAAGCTATCTGATGGGTGGACACGACAAAGAAGCGATCGAAATGGTTGTCGAGTTCCTCTATGGATTGTACACCTGTGAAAGAGCGCCAACTGTGCACCCTAAAAAAGCAGTGGAGATCTTAGACAATCTCGATAAATCACTAACGCCAAATGAGGTGATAAGCAAGGTTGTAGATAATGCGAAATTAGACGAGCAAATCACGCCGGCTGAATTCGTTACTTATTCTCGTAAGATGGAGAAGGAATTTGCTGAACGTGGCGTTAAGACAACGATGTGTGAATATGCCCGCCACACTGACGCCGTTTTTGGTAACACCATTACAATACTGACAAATAGCGTGAAAAAGAAATTTGCGGATGGAACAGATTTCGTTAATACCCATAAGATGAGCCATATTCATAAAACAAAAGTGGAAGCGCACCACGTCCCAGTTTTGTAGAGCGCGCAGAAGAGTATTGAGCTCATCCAGTTACTCGGTACGGCGCCAAAATCAAAAACGCCCACACTTGTTCAGCAGTGTGGGCGTTTTATCTCTTTTGATTCACCAGCCAGTATTACTTAACCGTTAGTACTCAGATTGAGTGCTCCAACACTGGTAACAATGATATGAATGTTATCGCTGCTAGGCTGATATTGAACATACGCTGCTTTAATGTGGTATTGAGATAAACACGGATTTTTTGACCAACCCAGACCCAAGTCATATTGGCAAACAGTCCGAATGTCGTAAACACGAAAGTAATCAATGCGACAGATAACCAATAGCTAGAGGGGAGGCTATAACTTGTGACCAAAGCAAGTGATGCCATCCAAGCCTTCATATTACCTAGTTGAAACAACGTAGCCTGAGTTACGTTGATTGGTTTGCTTTTGGTGGCTTTACCCGCGAAAGAGTTGGTACACAATAGCTTTATTATCAACCAGAACATGTAAGCCAGACCGATGTATTTTATGGCGAGATACCAACTTGGATGAGTCTGGAGAGCAACGCCGGCACCACACGCGCAAAGCAGAATTAACCCGATAACACCAATACGGATACCAATTAGGTGTCGCCATGATTTCCGGACACCAAATTGTGCCCCTGAGTTGGCGAGCAATAAGTTATTTGGACCGGGCGTGATGGCGGTAACAAACGCAAATAAACTCATCGCTGGCATTAGGTCCCATAATGTTGTCATTTCCTTTCCTCTCAAATAAGTGCTGCTGAGCCAAGAGTAAAGGGGCGAAGTGAGAGAGACCTACATTTAATGCGTCATGGTGACAATTCTTTGATTTCATTTTCGTCAGGCCTTATTTATCCTGAATACAAGAATTAATTGTACCCCTTCGGAGAGAGACAATGTTAGTCCCTGATATATCGGGTCGTTCCGGACCTAAGTTTATGGCACTGGCTGATGCGATTGCTGAGGTGATAGAGAGTGGTGAACTCGAACCAGATATGAAATTACCCCCTCAGCGTATTTTGTCTTATCGCTTGGGTGTGACGGTTGGAACGGTGACGAGGGCGTATCAGGAGCTTGAGCGGAGGGGCTTAACAGAGCCAAAAGTAGGAAGTGGAACTTATGTTCGGAACAGAGAAACTGAACTGAACCACTTTTATCATCCGGTATTGGAAGAACAAGGCATTGATTTAGCGCGCTGCCGACCTTTGTTATTATCGCAGCCGAAATTTCTGGCGAATGCGTTGAAAGAGTTATCTCACGAGGAGATCGCGCAGGCAGCCGTGCTGGATTACTACTCCGCTGATGGCATTCAGGGTCATAACGAGACTCTTCGACAATGGCTGATGAGCAAGTTTAATATCGATATTGACGCACGGCGTCTAATGTGGACTCATGGAGGGCAACACGGGATCTCGCTGATTATTCAAGCATTAAGCCGTCCAAAAGATACTATTCTTGCCGAAGGGCTGTGTTATCCAGAGTTCATCTATGCATGTCAGCAATCCGAACGAAAGCTAGTGCCAGTAAAAGTTGATGAACATGGATTAGATCCAGAAGATCTGGCATTGCACTGTAAGAGGCATCGCCCAAAACTGCTTTATCTCACGCCGGGAATACAAAACCCGACCGGAGCTCAATTAACAGATAGCCGAAGACTAAAAATCATAGAAATATGCCGTCGTTACAATGTGTTGATTATTGAGGACGACGTTCTCTACTGCCCGCCATCCCATCGAAAGAGTCCTTTAGTCGCTATTGCTCCGGATATTACCTTATACGTGGGCAGTTTTTCTAAGTACTTCGCGGGTGGATTGCGACTGGGCTTTATCATTCTTCCATTGTCTTTCAAAGAGTTACTGCAACGAGCGCTACGAGCTAGCTGTATGTATGTTAGCCCTTTGATAATCGATCTGGTTTGTCGTTGGTTAACCAGCGAAGCGATGCAGGCGGTGGACGAAGAGATCGCGATGGAACTCAGTGCGCGTCATCGGATCTGGAAGGCTGTATTTCCCGAAATCCAGATTGGCATCCCTGGCTACAATGTATGGTTACCTTTGCCTGAGCCATTAACAGGGTATCACTTTAACCAATCGTTGTTGAAACATGGGGTCAGAGTGAGAGAAGCAGAAATGTTTGCCGTGGGTCGGTATGAAGTGCCAGCAGCGGTGAGAATATCACTTGCAGGTCCACTAAGCCGCCCACAATTGCAGTCCGCTTTAGAGACCGTAAGAGAGCAAATCGCACGGCTCACTTAAAGGCTCTAGAGGTAATATTTAATCTTGCATTTTTGAACGGATAAAAATCAAATCTGTCTATTTTTGAGGTTTATTGTATTTCGTAGAATAGCGCCATCAACTTGCTAACACATAATGAAGGTTTGCTATGAGCACATCACAATTAGTTCTTGAATTATCTCTTATCGGCGCGATGCTACTCGTTACGAGTGTTTTTTTGGTTCGTAATTATGACAAAGCCGACAGCGCAGGAACAAAAGTTCAAAAGATCCTAACTGGTCTTCTCGGTGCCTTTATGGTGATGGCGGGAACCGTAAAATTCTTTGACCCGTTTGCGACTATGTTCGCAAAACAGATTGCGTTAAGTGAACTGCCTTTTCCTACTTTGTCTCGATGGATGGGTCAATTAGGTGAGATTTTTGCAGGTTTACTGCTACTTGTGGTGATGATTGGCAATAAGGTACTCGCAGCACCAATTAAAGATAAAGCCATGCAGTTATCAGCGCTGTTAACTACCGCAATTATGATTGTCGCGGTGTATGTTCACCTATTGCCAAATGTGCCAGCCGAAGTGCTACCACTTCAGTCTAAGCCACCTGTAATGACGCTGATTATTCTTGGGTTAGCTTGGTTAAATGCATTCCTATATTTTCGTAAAAAGTAGTCGTTAAAGTAACAAAACAAACGCCAGATTAGCTTGTCTAGTCTGGCGCATTTCATTTATAAATAGGCATTTCATAAATACAACAACTACTAATTTCGCTCTGAGTGAATCGAAGCCAGAAATTCTGCCGATTGCCCAAACCTTTCAAAAATCATGTCTCTAAAGGCAACCACTCTGGTCGCTATCAGCTTTCTGTCTGCCCACACCAAGAATGCTTTACCCGTTGGGTATTCTAGTTCTGGCAGTACTTCTACCAACTCTTTTCTTTCTGCATGCTTTTCAAAGGCGGCTCTTGGCATCATGCAGATCCCAGCTCCTGCTATTGTCGCATCAATATTTAACCGCAGACTGCTGATTGAGTAACGAGGCTGATAAGGAATACGGATCGCTTTGCCATCTTCTTTTAGCTCCCAATACGGCAAGTTATTACCTGAGAGTAGCTGATGGTTAATCAACTCTTCTGCTCGTTCTGGCTGACCATGTTTTGCGATATAACTGGGTGATGCTGCGAGCATTAATGGTGATTCAAATAACCGACGCTGTATTAAATGACTGGCATGAGGTGGGGTCGTTACAATCGCAAGGTCAATCTGCTCATCAAAGAAACGCTCAGTGCCTGCACTAAATTGAATGGTTACGGATACCTCTGAGTGAAGCTGCATAAACTCAATCGCCATTTTTTGCAGGAAATTATCAGCAAATGGCTCAGGGCAAGAGACTCGGATTTCACCCGTCAATACTGGCTGGCTATTCGAAAGCTGCGTCCATTCATCATTTAACTGCATAAATAGGGCAGCGAAGCGTTGGTAGTATTCGTCGCCTGCCGTCGTGAGTTGGAACTGTTTTGCATTACGGTGTACCAGTTTTTCACCCAGTTTATCTTCGAGGCTTGCCACCGCCCTTGACAGCGTTGGGGCTGAAACGTGTGTTTTAAGGCTCGCTGCAGCAAAGCCGCCACACTCGACAGATTGGCAAAACAGATAGAGGTTGGAGATGTCTTTTGCTTTCATAATTGAACGCTCTTGGGAATGACACTTTGAGTTAATCATTCAAATATGAAAGATTCAAGTTCAATGTTGTCTATTTTTGATTGCGATGGTCGGGGCTAATATAGCCCCATCAATTAGCCAATCGAAGTAAGGTACAAGAGAGTCAAATATGAAAAAGTTTCCGCGCAAGTTCCAGTACCCATTAATGGTTTCTATGGTTCTACCAACTATGCTTCTTAGCATGCCAGCTATCATGGTTGCTAAGGCGTTACCTACAAACGGTATGTTCTTCGATGCATGGTTAAACGCAGTTTCACAAATGGTGCCATCTGCACTGTTAGTTTTAGCCCTTGTAGCGCCAGCGGTTCGTTTGTTTGTAACCAAAGTCCTGCTAGAGCCAGAAGTGAAATAAGTCAGTAAAGTTAATAAGTTAGAGAATGGGAAAGAGAAAAATGAACGAATTTAAACTACACACTGTTGAGTCTGCACCAGAAAAAAGCAAAGCAATCCTTGAAGGTGCACAAAAGCAAATGGGTATGATTCCGGGTCTTTACGCGGTAATGGCTGAGTCTCCTCAAATCCTAACGGCGTACACGCAACTGCATCAGCAATTCACTAATACATCATTCGACGCTGAAGAGCTAACAGTGGTATGGCAAACCATCAACGTTGAGCACGAATGTCACTACTGTGTTCCTGCACATACCGGGATCGCGCACTCAATGAAAGTAGACCCAGCACTGACTGAAGCATTGCGTAATGATGAAGCAATGCCAACTGAAAAGCTTCAAGCACTAAAAGACTTTACTCTTGCTGTCGTTCGTGAGCGTGGCAATGTATCAGAAACAGAACTAGCAGCGTTTTTTGCAGCAGGTTACGGTCAGCAACAGGTTCTGGAAGTGATCCTTGGTCTATCGCAAAAAGTGATTAGTAACTACGTAAACCATGTTGCTCACACCCCAGTAGATAAAGTATTTGAAAAGTTTGCTTGGTCTAAAGAGTAGTCCAATGAGCTAGATGCCATAGAGCGAACGACTAAGTTCGCTCTTTTTTTCATGTTGTTTGTCGTAAATATTGGCATATGTTTATACAGATTTCTTCTGAGTCAACAGACCTTGGCGTATCCCATAATAACGATAATAGCCGATAAGATTGCTGCTAATAAACAACAGCTCCATTAGTACAGCGGTAGGAGAGCCTGCAAGGTAATTGTGTATTAGCCAGAGCAAAGTTCCGACAATCATTAATTGCCGCAAACGTTGATCACTTTTACAAAATGCAGCTGTGGTCTGAAATAGCGTTCCGCCAAAACTAAGCAAATTGATTAAGTCAACAAAGGTCATCACAGTGATCATTAACGCAGAGGTTAAATACAGAAACATCCACCTTTTCGATGTAGTAAAGATACTAGTGAAATAGCGGATACTCGCGAGTAACATTAAGCTTGCGGCGGTCCATTGCTCTAGTAGAACAAAGTGGGTGCTAATCAAGATGCCAGATGCACATAAGCAACAGACAATTTTTTGCCTTTTTTTAAATTGAAATGATATCAGATCGAATACGATGGCGATTGCTATCAATATTTGGGACCAAAGAAATGCCGACATGCTTCCCTCCTACAAAATTTAGAATAAATATGGAGGTGGGATTATGCGTATGTATCCTAAGGTAGGAATTAACTTTAGTTAATTCCTACTTTTAATATTTAGCTTTTAATTCTGGCTTTCAATCTCGATAGGCTGACAGGGCTAATACCGATATAGCTGGCTATCTGAATGTTATTAAGTTTGGCTAACCAATGTGGCCAATACTGCAGCAAGTGCCGATACCTTTGCTCGGGTGTGTGGAGTAATAGAAGGGCTTCTTTCTGCTCCTTGAATATTAATTGTTGCTGTAACAGTGTGACTTTGGCTTGTGAGAACGAAGGCAATGTCAGTAAATTCAGAGGGACCCTTATTACTTCTGCTGCTGTAATAGCTTCAATTTGATATTGGGTAGGCATTCCCTGCAACCAACTTGAATAGAGGAAGCATAGCTCATCTTGAAAATAAAACTCTTTGCATCGTTCAAGACCGTTCTCACCGTAATGACAAGCTCTAAGTATTCCGGACAGGATAAAATAGCCATAGTCCTGCTGAGATCCCTGTGCGAGCAAAATATCTGATGGGTTTAGTGAGAGCAATTTAAACTGAGTTGACAAGGGTTTAACCGTTTGAGGTGGAACACCCATATCAGAGAAATGGTCAATCACCTTAGTGAATTTACCCAGCATAAAAACAGGTTCCATATTTGCTTTATTTCACCAAGACTAACACATTTAATCACTCGAAATATCCAAGATACTATTGATTATCGGTGTTCTGCTGTTTTCACTTTCATCATGAGGGCATGAGTAGCGGATAAGTATTGTTTTGCATAGCTCGTTAACTGTAACCATGAAAACAATCCAGCGAGTACATTCGCTATTGTTGCCGCAATGACGATAGTAAAAATGTCACCCTGTAACGAACCAATAGCAATCGCTGGGATGTACAGCACCAGCAATCTAACAAAGCAAACGAAAAGGGCGGTTTTGGGTTTACCCAATGCGTTGAAGATTGAAGTGACAACCATACATAAGCCTAAAGGACCGTAGCTAAACGGAATCACCCAAAGAGCTAGCTTCAACCAATCTTGCATTGTGTTGTCCGCCGATAGTAGAGGAACAATGATTGGTAAACTTACCACTAACAAAGTCGCGATGACCAAGTGGAACAAGATCACAAAGCGAGAAGCTGATTGAACAAGCGCTTGGATTGAATCGAAACGTTCGGCACCGAGCTGACGGCCAATCATTGGTGGTAACGACATGGTGAGCGCCAATGTGAAGATTAGCAAGAAGCTCTCGACTCGGTTGAGCAAACTCCAAAACGCAATTTCATTGGCACCAAGATGAGCGATGAACATCACGGTCACGAACGCGCTGACTGACGGTAAGATTTGGTTCATCATGGTTGGAATCGTGGTTTTGATCAGTAGATTGAAATCCTCTTTGCTGGCTAAAGCACAAGAGAAAGGAGCGAACCAGTGGCGACCTTTGGCTCTTTGCATCATGTAAGCCGCGCTGATGGCAAAACCAAGCATAGATGCTAGTGCTGCACCTGCGATCCCCATGTTAAGAACGAACATAAAGATTGGATCAAGTACGAGGTTGATAAGGCTTGCGATGACAAAAACGGAGCCAGTGACTTTAGTGTCACCATTCGCACGATAAACACAGGTCATCAAATACAGCACAGCACTCGATAGTGCGCTCAACAACCACAAGCCCCAGAACTGACCAAATAACACTTCGAGTTGCTGATACTGGGTGCCGCCGTCTTCCACAGAGATAAATGCGGAAAACACACTTTGTTCCATCAACCACAATGTAACTCCAATAAGTGCGATAAAAGCGCTGCCAACAAGCAATGCAAGTGAAGCCGTATTGGTAGCTCGTCGTGTGTCATTTGCACCAAAAGCATGAGAAATGATCGATGTTGCCGCGACACCGATGCCGACTTGAATGCCGATAAATGCAGCTTGGAAAGGCATGGTAATACCTTGCACCGTAAGCTCGTTTACACCAAGCTTGCCGATAAACACTGCATCAATAAGTTGTACTGACATTATCGCAAAGAGACCGACCGTTAACGGCAGTGTTTTTTCGAGAACGGATTTTAAAGTCGAGGAAATCGCTAGCATCACAAGGCTCATGATTGGAAAGTTTGGGAACAATGCCAGTATAGAGTTGTGATTGTTAATGATAAGAGGGGTAATCCCTAAATCAGTTTTTAGATTTGGTTAATAATGAAGTCGTTGCGTGTTCCACAGTGCGGCTGAATAGTAATTGCAAACTTATATGCATATCGGTTTTTCGTTTTCTATGAAATAGAACTGCCATTGCTACGGTCTGTCTTAATCAACGTATTACCAGTTCGCTATTTACTAAAGTATGAACACATTCGGGGAAGATTATGTGGATTAAGAAGAATCATCGCTGGGCTTTATCTGAAAACGAAGCGACGCCAGAGTCCGTCTATAAAGAGCGTCGCGAAATACTGAAAAAGTTAGGTATTGCGGTTGTCGGTATGCCACTCGCTGCGAATGCACAAGCTGGTATTTTGGATATCTTCTCTTCAAAGGAAAAGCCAGTCTCAGATAATCGAATTGACCTTAGTGTGACTAAGCCACAACAGTATCAAGCGGATCTTTCTCTTACTCCTGAGAGCAAGGTTTTAAAATACAATAACTTCTATGAGTTTGGTACCGATAAATCTGACCCAGCGAAAAACTCTTCTGAATTTGTGTCTGACCCATGGACGGTTGAGATCGACGGCTTGGTGAATAACCCGATTAAGCTCGACTACGATGACATCTTTAACAAGTTCACACTAGAAGAGCGAATCTATCGCTTACGTTGTGTCGAAGCATGGTCAATGAACATTCCGTGGATTGGTTTTCCTCTAGCAGACATCATCAAAATGGCGGATCCAAAAAGTAGCGCGAAATACGTTGCTTTTGAAACCCTCTACGACCCGAAACAGTTCCCAGCTCAAGGCTCGTTTAGCAGTATTGAATATCCTTACGTCGAAGGGCTTCGTCTTGATGAAGCAATGAACCCGCTCGCACTGATTTCTGTCGGTTTATACGGTAAGACGCTTGCACCACAAAACGGTGCGCCACTTCGCTTAGTTGTACCGTGGAAGTATGGCTTCAAAAGCATTAAGTCTATTGTTCGAATTCGTTTAACTGACCGAGAGCCGCCAACAACGTGGAATCGTTTAGCACCAAATGAATACGGTTTTTACGCTAATGTGAACCCAAATGTTGACCACCCACGTTGGAGCCAAGCAAGCGAGCGTTTCATCGGTGAGGGCAGTGTGCTCAGTACTCGCAGACAGCCAACATTGATGTTCAACGGTTACGAGGAAGAGGTGGCGCATCTCTATAAGAATATGGACCTGAGGAAGTTCTATTGAGAAAGCTGACGCCAAAACACATCATTGCGCTTAAGGTCCTTATCCATCTTGTCTCTTTAGGCTTTTTAGGTCTGCTGGTTATTGCGATTAATACCGACAACTTAGGTGGCGACCCTGTTCAAGGCATTATCCATTACACGGGTATTAGCGCGCTGAATACGCTGTTTATTACCTTGTTGGTTTCTCCGCTTGCGCGTTGGACCAAGCAGGGATTGTTAGTTCGAGTCAGACGACTACTCGGGCTCTACAGCTTTTTCTGGGCAGTGCTTCATTTGGTTGCGTTTGCTGTTCTTGATTTAGGGTTAGATTGGAGTTTGCTTGCCTCTGAAATCGTCAAACGCCCTTACTTGACCGTTGGTGCAGCAGTGTGGGTTATCTTGTTACTTCTGGCGGTGACTTCGACTCAATCTATACAACGTAAAATGGGGCCTAAATGGCAAAAGCTGCACAACTGGGTTTACTTGGTCGCGATACTGGCGCCGATTCATTTCTATTGGTCGGTGAAATCAGAGGTAGCAGAGCCAACCATCTATATCCTAATCGCCATTGGTTTGTTGCTGGTGCGCTGGAAGACATTGAAGCAGCGAGTGTTTCGAAAAATGTTATCCAGTTGATGCGCTGTTAGACTAATTGCGATAAATGAATCAGCAGACAAAAAGGGGCTACGTGAGCCCCTTTCTTCATTGGATAAAAAGCCGCTAACCCAAGCTTTCTGTTGCTGTTGGCTCACCAGGCTTCCACACCTTTCGTTCGCTTTCACCAAAGACCTTGAGCTAGGTCTATCAGATCCCATCACAACGCTCATACCGTTGGCCCGAACCCTACGACTAATGTCTAACCATCTGAGACTATTTGTACTTTTTCGTTTGGTATAAGGTACTAGCAACTTAATTTAAAGGGTTCATAAACGTCAGTTATCGAGTTCTTGTCGTAGAGAATATAGAGACAACGACTTGCTTAATCTTCGTTTACTGAGAAACAACGTTGGTTGGAAAAACACACCTTAGAGTGTGAACGAAAGGAATCACAATGAGCAGCACTTTAGAGTCCGTACATATTCGAACAGATAAGCCTAAAGCCAGTGAGGGTGAACTCACTTATGAACAACAACATAAACCTAGCTCGGAGTTTGAGTCCCGAGAACAATATTTAGAGCACGAGTTGCAAATCATGGCGCCTAAACGTTGGCGTCCCAATTTGCCGTTTAAAGATTATCGCTTCGAGGTAGAAGACACCATTCCAGCGATGGCCGCGACCATTGGTAAAGTTGTTATGGTGGGAGCCATTGCCGCAACCTTTGCCGGAGCGCTAGGGTTGAATGAAGGCTTTATTTTAGAAAATGTACGTTATGAACTACTCATCGCCTCTGTTTTCATTATTCTTTTCTCAGGCTTTCTGTTGCCGACCGCAAACCTCGCGGGTACACACGGCCCGCTCATCCCATTAATTCCTATCGTCGTTGCAGCAGGCGGGCACCCAATGGCCTTTGGTCTGTTGATTGGCGCTTTTGGCATACTGTTAGCCATCAGTAAAGGTGGCAGCATGTTGGCAAATCTCACCAGTAAAGGCGTGTGTGGTGGTTTATTGCTCTACCTTGGCTTTGTTGGAACCGTCTCTCAAGTCAAAAAGTTGTTCGCATGGGCAGAGGGAATATGGATGAGCCACATTGCTTTTGTTGTGATCTTTTGCACCATTATTTTATATGCATTACTGGAACACTTTCGTAAGCGTTGGCTAGCGGTTCCTCTTAGTTGCTTGCTAGGCGGTACTTTAGCTTTTGCTATGGGCGCTCCGTTTTCTTTTCAAACCGAGCCCGGCTTACCTAATATGAATCCGATGTATTGGTGGGGGGAAGATACGGGTTGGATGCTAGGTTTACCTACGATTGAGCATTTCATGGTGGTATTGCCTTTTGCTATTTTAGCCGTAGCCATGTGGTCGCCTGATTTTTTAGGGCATCAAGTGTTTCAAAAAATCAGCTATCCAAAACGTACAGAAAAAGTACATATGAACATCGACGATACCATGACCACCGCTTCCATTCGTCAGACGTTCGGTTCTCTGCTCGGTGGTACTAACTTTACGTCTTCTTGGGGAACTTACATCGTTCCGGCGGCGATCGCTAAGCGTCCCATTCCTGCTGGCGCTTTGCTGACGGCGCTGTTTTGTATCATCGCCGCGGTTTGGGGCTACCCAATGGACTTAGCGATCTGGCAACCTGTACTTTGTGTTGCGCTCATTGTTGGAGTATTTGTTCCTTTGCTAGAAGCAGGAATGGAAATGACGCGTGAAGGGAAAACCACTCAATCGGCGGCGATTGTTGTATTTTCTTCAGCGCTCGTTAACCCTGCATTTGGCTGGTCTCTCACCATGTTGCTAGATAATTTAGGCTTAGTCGGCTGTAAAGAACGTAGTGGAGAGCTGAGTAAAATGAGCCGTTGGGTGTTGCCTGGCATTATGTTTATTGTACTAACAAGCGTAATGGCATTGGTGGGCTTACTTCCGGGGATTCCAGCAATTATCCCAAGCTTTCGTTAGGTAGGCCCATAGTACGATTTATGGTTTGAAGAACCTTTTTCTAACCTGATAGAAACGGTTTAGTTCTGTTGAACTAAGCCGTTTTTGTCCAGAGATGAGTTGATCAAGAAAATAACTAAGAAGGTATTGTTTAAAAGTTTGTGAGCATTTCTCATTTATTCAATGAGCCTTAAAATTAATTACCTAGTTTTTGTCAAAGGGCAAATCAGCCCTAGTACCTGATTTTGTGAACTAAAATTTTGCAGTGCAACTCATTTCAATGCAATATTACTTATATTGCATAGGTGCGTATGGTGGGTGTGCGCGTGTGAGATAATGTAAGTGAATATAGCATTTCCGAATGCAACTTTAACAAAGGAGCTAAGAGTGATACCAATGGAAATGAATTACAAAAAGGCTATTGACGCAATTCTAAATGGCGAGGCTCTTCTTTTTCTAGGAGCAGGATCGAGCAAACTGTCTACCAACAAATTTGGTAGGCAGTTGCCAGTGGGATCTGAGCTAGAAAATATAATAAAAGAAGATTTGGGGATAACACAAAGCGTCCCGTTAGATAAGTTGAGTAATTTTTATAAAGAGAAAAGGGGGGAATCAACGTTAGTAAAGCTCCTACGCGCGCACTTGGATGTCGAATCAGTCGCAACTTGTTTTAAAGAAATTGCTGAGCCTGACTGGGTTAGAGTTTGGACAACTAATTATGAGAACTCGTATGAAAAATCTTGCGCGTCTATAAATAAAGCTTTTTCAAGTTATACAATAAATACCTATGACACGAAAACTAGAAGGAGTGAGTCAAAATCGCAGGAAGTCATCCATATCAATGGTAAGCTAGGATCTTCAACATTCAATCTACCTGATGACTTTGTGCTCACAAGTCGTGATTATGCATCAAAGATATTCAATGATAGTCCTGTATCACGTGTATTTGAAGCCGATCTCAATAACGCAAAGGCGATCATCTTTCTAGGTTACTCTCTTGCAGATATTGACGTCCTCCGTTTTATCAGCTCAATCGAACGAATAAAGCGAAAAGTGTTTTTTGTTGATCGACCAGAGTTAGACGAGCTTAGCGAGTTTGAGCTTTCTCAATATGGGCAAGTGCTAAAGATCGGAATTGAAGGCCTCATAGAAAAAATAAAAGAGCGAAAAAAGAGTTGGAAACCAACAGAAAAAAGAGAGTCCTATAGATATTTTCAAAGGCTTGAACTTAACCAAAGAAGAGCTGAATCCAAATCTACTTTTGACGACTTTCTTTCATTAATTGTCCAAGGTGAGGTAAATAGCAATTACATACAATCTGCGACTGAGGACGGGCGTTATACAGTCGCAAGAACAATAGAAGATGAAATCTTTCACTGCATATCTTCGGGAGGCGCTGGTGTATTTGTTCATGGTGGTTTTGGTAGTGGCAAGACAGTCCTCTTACAGCGTATAGCGATACAAGCTCATCGTTCAGGTATTGATGTTTTTCATAGAGTTGGTTTTAGCAATGCTACAAGTGAAGTCGTCAAGCTTTGTAATCGTAGAGATCCATTTGTTTTGATAATTGACAGTTATCAGAAAGACAAAGACGCTGTCCATGCTTTCTTTGAAAACGCGAGTAGTGGATGCTCAATTGTACTTGCTGAAAGAACAGATACTTTCCAAGTTTCTTCTGATGTTACTTTGGACTATTGTGAAAAATGGGGTAAAGCTCACCTTTTTGATGTGGAGCACTTAGATAAAAGTGAGATAAATAGGTTCGTAGAGCTCTTTAATAAACGGGCTGTATGGGGCTTGAGAGCGGACGATTCTAACCTCGAAAAAAACAGTTTTATTAGGCGTGAATGTAAATCCCGTCTCTCAGACTTACTTCTCGAGCTATTAAAGTCAAAAAATATTCAGAACAAACTACTAGAGATCACTCAACCTTTTACAAGTAATCCATTTTACAAAGATGTATTAACTTTGATTTGTATACTTACTTGTATCAAGAGTACGAGTGAGTCTCGGATTGAAAGTAGTGGGAATCGCTTTGAAGTAAGTGAAAAGCATCTCGCTATGTCAGAACTGTCTGTTAATGAAAACTTGCTAGGTTATTGTTTTGGATTTGACAACAAAGATTATCAGGCGCTGGTTAAAGATAAAAAGTTGCGAAATATTATAGATTTTGAAACCAATGAAATCCGTTTCAAGTCTTCGATTGTAGCAAGATATATTCTTAATAACTCCGATAGTACAAGTGAGATTACGGAAGTCATTGCTACCGTGATTGAAAATCTAGAGTACCTTATGGAGTCAGACCTAGATTACACTTGGCTTTGCGAAAGACTCGTAAACTTTGGTCAAATAGAAAAGTTGTTGCCTAATGTAGGCCGAGAAGCTGCATTGGTTGACTTCTATGAGAGAATCCAAAATATTGATTACTTCTCAGAACACCCACTATTTTGGTTACAATACTCGATAGCAGAACATAGTCTAGGACATCATACAACTGCTGGTTACCACCTTGAAAATGCACTTGCTTTCGGCAAAAATTTCAATCGCAAAAAGGGATTCAAAGGCAAGTGGGCTCCTTATCAGATTTATACGACTTACGCGAGACATCTCATATCTGAAGCTACTGAGTCTGGTAGTGCGTTGCTAGCATTTGATAATTGTATTGAGGCATTTGATATGATTAAAAATCAGTGCATAGATAACACTCAATATAGGCATCCATATACCTCAACTAGTGGGATATATCGTGTAGTGGCTGTACATTACCATAAATGGGATAACGAGCAACGCAACACTCTAAATAAAAGAATTTCATTCATGATGAGGCAAACACAGAGATTACGTGAGGATGTAAGAAAAAATGGTAACATCCAAACTGCACTTAGAATGTATCAAAAATCTCTTAAACTTCTTCAAGAACAATCTTACGAAAAGGCTCATGAGCAGTAAGGTAGCAATAGGTTCGCGTGGATGCCATTAACCTCAACTTATAGTGTTAGGTGACATAAAACCTCATGTGTGACCAAGTGAGGGACACAGGAGTGTATCCTTTCCATTGGAGCTAAAAAATTACCTGCATCAGCAATATTGAACAGTTATCGATGCGAGTGAAACTTCTATACTTCAACTAGTTTATTTACCACCAAAATTAGTAAGGCATATTACTTAACTCAATTTTGTCCAATAACGAGCCAACAACTCTTCTACTCAACTCTGTCACTAGAACACCCACACAAACAAAAAGGGGCTACGTGAGCCCCTTTGCTTTATTGGATAAACAGCCGTTAACCTAAGCTTTCTGTTACTACTGGTTTGGTATTGCGTTTGGCAATCCAGTAAGCAACGCCGCCCCAAAGAACTGTAAGCACCCAAAGAGCAGTCCAGTGTTTAGCGACTTGTTGCCACGTTGCGCCCATTTGGTTGAGTGCTAAAAAGCCTTTGATTGCCCACGTGCTCGGGCTCAAATCAGCAAACCAAAGCAGCGGGGCAGGAATCGACTCAACCGGCCAAATAAAGCCTGCTAAGAAGATTAATGGCATTGAGCTAACCAGCACGACCAATGTCACCAACTCGCGTCTTGGTAACAAGTAACCGAGCCATAAACCTAAACCACAACAGCCGAGCAAGAACGGCAACAGCAAGGTCAACAATTCACCGGCATTGGCAACATGATTGACGTTCAAGCGTTCAAAACTGAAGCCAAAATAGTAGGCGCTGAGCAAGTAGTAGATAGCAACGAAGACCAAGGTTCTGGCCAGCAACAGAGCACCCGTTGGCACCTGTGACCAATACCCACGACCATGGCGCTGAGTACCGGTTTGCAACCCGACTGCCATGATCAATGTTTGTTGAAGGATCAATACAAACACCGCTGGCACTACGTATTCGATGTAGCCCATGGTTGGGTTGAAGGTTGGCTTCATGTTGAGTTTGATTGCAGAGTAGTCATGGCTCGCCATGCTTAGTGGCACTCCATCGATTACCATCTTGCTTACTTTAACTTGAGCGCCAAGCGTACCACCAGCTTGTGCTAAACCTTCGACGACTGTGCCGTACACCAAGAAGTAAGAAGCGTCGGCGGCATAAGCCAGAGTAGGGCTGCTGCCAAGCATCAAGTCTTTGTAGAAGTGTTCTGGAATCACCAAGAAGCCAGTTATCTCTCGGTTTAAGAATGCTTGTTTCGCATCGGCAATAGTATGTAAACGTGTCACTACCTTAACCTGAGGCGTGGCATCGACCATGCGCTCTAAGGTTAGACTGGTTTGGCTTCCATCGAGATTCACAATCGCTATTGGCTGTTCCCTCGGTGTTTGTTGTGCGTATGGAAGTGGGTATAAGAAGGAGTAAAATACCACGCCACCAAAGACCGTCAGTACCACGACAGGGTTGGTCATCACTGAGCGAAGTTCTGTTTTAATCAGTTGCCACAGTGTCATACAACCTCCTGTTTGCTATCTGTTGAAGATGCGCTGTTTAGCAAAGCTGTGTTGCGATGTTTTGCTAATAAAGCTGCCGTCATCAGCAGCGGGATAATGTACCCAACCATCGGCCAGAGTGAGCCGATAGATTGTGCCGCACTTGCGCCGTAGCTTGCTTGGTCCACTTGAACTTCGATGTAATGCGTAATTGGCAGCAATCCTCTCCATGCATGGGCAAGAGCATTCATGTCTGAAACGGGGAAAGTAATACCCATAAACGCGAAGCTAGGCGCGGTAAATGCGCCAGCAAAGCTCATCGCGCGAGCTGGGTCCATCGATAGGAAGAAGAACAATGCTCCCATGATGATGCATGCGATAGTCGTTACGAACTGCGCTAATAGCATCACCAGATAACTGCCTTCCATCGGCCAATCAAGCACCATGTAGAACCAGACTAAGAACAGTGCGCCTTGTGCCATAAAGACAGGAATGTACTGGCTTAGAATTTTGCTTAGTCGAGTGAAAGGGCGATCGCCTAAGAACGCGAAGCTGTTGTTGCCATTTCCATAAAGACGAAAATGCGCTGCGAGGATCAAAATGGTGCTGACCACGACACAGATCTGCCAGATCGCCGGAACAATCGCTGTTACCAAAAACTGAGCGTAGTTGGTGTTGCGGTTAAACAAGGCTGTAATCTGGGTGGAAATCGGCACGGCTTGACCAATAGCTGCAAGTGTTGTGGTGTTGCCTTTTGCTAGGTTACCCATGGTTTCTAGCTGCGCATCAAAATACCCTTGAGACTGCGCGACCGCTGAGTTAATCAACTTGGCAACCAAAATGTATTGGCTGTTAAAGAAGACCGATAGTTGCGGTTGTCGATGCAAAAGAATGTCTTGGTCGAATTGAGGGGGAATCACAGCATAAGCGTAGATATCACCCTCGATCATCGCGTTCTTCGCTTCTGTTGAACTAGTGTAGTGATAATCAACAGAAAGAGTGGAAGAGGCATCAAGAGATTGAATCATCTTGCGTGACAACTGCGAGTGCTGCAAATCAACCACACCAATCGGGAGATCTCTTGCAATACCTGCAGAGAAAACACCCCAAATAGTGACGGCCAATAAGATCGGCACCCATGTCAGGCAAGATAACAACCACTTATCGCGCCGCAGGATTTGTCGTTGTGAGATTTGAATCGTCATAATCTTAAGCCAACGCGATTACAGCTCAACCACAACACTCATGCCCATGCGTAGCTCAGGCTCTGGTTGGGTAGGGCGAGCTTCCACTTCGAATGTGCGAAGATCAAAACCTTTCGATGCGTCTGTCGCGCGCCATGTAGCGAAATCGCCCATTACGGCAACATGGGTGACTTTAAACTCAACGTCTTTATCCAATGCTGGTAGGTAAGCTTTAAAGGTCGTGCCTTTGGTGAAGTGTTTGAGCAAATCTTCGCGTACGTTCAGTGTTGCCCAAGAATCTTGGGTATCAATAACCGTCACAACCGGGAAGCCTTGAGGTGCAAGTTCGCCGCTTTGCAGTAGAACTTGAGAAACTTCACCATCAAACCAGCTGAAGATTTGCGTGTCTTTGGCGTACGCTTCTACTTCCGCTACTGCGCCAGCCGCCATGCGTGCTTTCTCTGCTGCTGCGACTTTGGTTTCGCTACGCGCGCCTTCTTTCGCCATGTTGTACATTTGGAATGCAGCGCTTTCTGTGTATTTAGATGCTTGCCATTGCGTCATGGCTTCGTCGCGTTTTTGCTCCGCGACTACGCCATCTTTATAAAGGTTGTTTACACGTTGGTAGGTCTTTTCCATCAAATCTGCAGCCGCTTTCGCTTTCAACCATTGGTCTTTTGCGGCTTGGATTTGTTGCTCTCGTGCCCCTTTTTCTGCTTCTAGGGCCAATGCGCCAGCGGCTTTTTCACCTGCCTTGGCTTGCTCCAATTTTGCTTCGATTTCTGGGCTGTGAAGGGTAAAGATCAACTGACCTTTTTCGACATCATCGCCTTTGCGCACCATGACTTCATCAATACGACCAGGAACTTTAGAAGAGATGCTGTATTGCTGCGCTTCAATCAACCCCTGTAAACGTGCCGGTTCTGGTTGATATGCTTGGTAGAACTGGTAGCCAACCCAAGAAGCGACACCCAAAGCGCAAAGTGATAGTAGAGCGGGTTTTAGAGATTTTGCTGCCATGACTTATTTTGCCTCTTTGGATGCTGATGCTGGAACGTAAGCAGTATGTTGGTATTGAGCGAAGCTGTTCATTTCGCTGCTCAGTGCTAATAGTTTGGTTAATGAAATCAGATAACGGAAACGTGCCGCTGATTGCTGTGTTTCTACGCTGGCGACATACAGTTGCGCGTCAACGACATCCAAAGAGGACGATAAGCCCTGAGTGAATGCTTTTTCGCGCAAGCGTAGGTTCTCGTCCGCAAGGGCGATACTAGATTCTAGACCTTGCACTTCATCAATGGCTTGTTGTGCTTCTAGGTAGGTCTTTTGTACCAGAAGCGACAAGTCTTGCTTCGCTTGTGATTTCAGCGCATTTACTTGGGTGACCATGCTTTGTGCTGCTTTTACTTTCTCGCTACGACCAGTGGACTCAATCAGAGGGATGTTAACGCCAACACCCACTAGCCAATCCGGTTTCATTTGGCTGGCAAGGGAATCGTCTTCATATAGGCTGTAATCACCGTATAGGTAAACTTCCGGATAGTATTTGCCTTTCTCGGCTTTGATTAAGCTCGACGCTTGTTTGTGCTTGGCATCCAACAAATCTAAGCCGGGGTAGGTCAGTAGTGTTTGATCAACAAACGCACTCAACGGTGGAAGGTTGTTGTTGATAAACAGCGTTTCTGAAGGTTCTACAGAATCGCTCTGCGCTAAGATCTTGCCCAAAGCCGCTTGAGCAATACTCAGGTCACTGGCAGCTTTGCGCGTCTCGACCTTAGCTTTGTCTAATGACGCTTCCGCTTGAAGGCGCTCAACACGGGCGATTTGACCTTGCTCTTCCATTTTAATCGCAAAATCACGGTGCTTGGTTAAGCCTTTTTCTACGGCTTGACGTGTTGCTAATACTTCTTTGGCAAGCACGACCGAGAAGTAGTATTTGGAGAGATCTTCAAAGCGAGCTTGCTGCTCCATTGCGAGTTGGCTTTTTGCCTCGTCCGTTTTACCTTCCGCGGCGGTTTGAGCTGCATTGATGCGACCGCCAGTAAAGATCGGCCAGATAGCACGAATCGAAGAAGAGAAGATGTCGCGTTCGGTGATCGTCGATGTGGTACTCGCAAGAGCGCTAAAAATAGGTTGGAAAACAGGTGGCACGCTAATGTGTTGCCCAGTGCTGTCGAGAATTTGCTGACCAGACAGTGTTACGTCGGTATCTAAGCGTGTGTAGTTCGCACCAATACTGACTTGCGGTAAATTGAGGTTATCAGTTGCGCTTTGTTGGTATTCGTAGCTTTCAACATTGGCACGTTGTGCTTTAAGGGAATAGTTGTTTTCTAACAACAAATTCCATGCATCATCGAATGTGATGGGAGCCGAGTGACAGGCAAGAGAAATTGAGCTGCTGAGAAGACCCAAAATCCAGAACTTTCCGGTTTGTTTCATAGTGGCTACTTTTCTTTAGAGTATAAGCTCTAATATAAAGTATTCACTACAAAGTGTTAAGTGATTGGGCAAAAGAAATGTTGGTTAAATGTTGCGCCCAGTTAGGTGGGGCTTAGCTGGACGCACCGTTGTTGTGTGACTTGTACTGATTCACTTCATCGAAGGGCAGTGAAATTCTGCTCTCCACTCAAGCTGACGAGAGCCTCGCATAGTATTCAGTAAGTCTTTACCACTCATCTGTGGGAATGAAAGCAGCACCTTGAGATCAGAAGAACTGGTGTCACTCTTTTCATAAGCCCTGACGTGCGTAAACGTTGAATACATATTCTCTGACAGCATAGCCTTATTCAGGCAAATTCCAAATGTATCGCGTTCCATGTTTTGGTGTTCCTTCTAACTATAAAAGCACCTCTGTTTATAGTTATTGCAATTGCAGATGGTGTCTAAGTGGTTGTCCTACGGTCAGTATTTGTATTTTTATCAATGTATCTTCAATTTACTGACGCAAGTGTTGAGCGTTAAATAGACTTCCAGTTGGCTGCTTTCTTTGTTCGAAGCTCTGCTAGGCTTCTTGACTAAAAATTATACGATCGAAAGTCTAAAAACGCCTCAAAAACCGCTAAATTTGGTGTGATCATGTTCAAGATTTAGATGGCAATTTATGTATGATGTTGAATAAATTACAACATTATTTCGTTAGCATTATGATTGAATTTTGATATTTCACGGCGGCTATAAATGCGCTAAATGAGCCATGAGTGACAAAGCTAAGTGTTGGAACGGGTTTGTTCGAACTGAAGAAAGCACGGCACGCCTACAAATTAACCGTAAACCGTTCAGAACGTTTCGTCTGTTCACAGATTTGTCATTTGATTAGAGCGAGCATGTTAACTCAGTGTTAACTTAGGCAAGTGTGCCACAGTGACGTGGAAAACTGGCGAAGATAAAGGAAATATCAATGAGTTGGAGTCGGATCAGCTTTCGTAAGCGCATGCTTATTATTATGACGCTGTCGGGTTTGATCGAACTTCTTATTCTGGTGGCTGCGGGCTTTACCTACCTAAAATTCGACCAAGAACAAGAGATGGGGGAGAAAGCGCTTGGCGTTGCTCGTTTCTTGTCTACTTCTCATATTGTTCGCGAAATGATTGAGTCTCAGAATACCGATCCTTATCAACAGCGGTTTCGTGAAATGACTGAGGCACTTGGTGCTGCGTTCATTGTGATTGGGGATAAAAATGGTGTGCGTTTGATTCACCCTGTCGACGAGCGCATCGGTAAGCCAATGAAAGGCGGCGACAACCAACGAGCGCTGGTGGAAGGTAAGTCATACATCTCGACGGCTCAAGGATCATTGGGTTATTCCGTCCGTGGTAAAGCGGCAATTTTCGATCAACAAGACAACATCATTGGTGTGGTTTCGGTCGGTTATTTGCTGGAACGCTTACAAGACCGCATCGAGCCTTTCTTTGCATTCCTTATCTTAATGGCATTGATCGTTGTTGCTGCCAACGCGATTGTTTCCAACTATGCATCCCGAAAATTTCAGCGTGCCATTTTGGGTTTTGAACCAGAGGAAATTGGACGTTTGTACGGTGAACTCGACGTCACCATGAGCACTATTAAAGAAGGGGTATTAAGTATTGATGCCCAAGGTGTATTGCGTTCCATCAACCGAAGTGCGTGTCAGATTTTAGGTATTGAAAGGGAATCGGCTCTGAATAAACCGCTGACAGATACCCTGCGAGACAGCGATTTGTATACCGTGCTGGAAACAGGGCAAGAAGATCACGATATCGAGATCTTCCTTAATCACAAGCGTTTAATTGCCAACCGTTCGCCAATCTACGTCGAAGGAAAAATCGTCGGTGCGGTTTCCAGTTTCCGTCTGCGTGATGAAATAAACGAACTTACTGAACAGCTTTCGCAAACTAAAGAATACGCTGATTTGCTTCGTTCTCAGACTCACGAGCACAGAAATAAGCTCAATACGATCAGCGGATTGGTTCAGATGGGGGAACTCGAAGCGGTTCAACAATTGATTGGGCAAGAGACAGCACACTATCAAGCGATGATAGAGTTTTTACGCGATACCATCAAAGACCCGCTTATTGCTGGCATGTTACTGGGTAAAACCGAGCGTGCACGTGAACTGGGATTACAGTTAGTGGTAGAAGAAGGCAGTCGATTGGAGCCATTACCTGAGTGGTTAAATGCAGAAGATCTGGTCACGGTACTTGGCAACCTAATCGACAACGCTTTCGATGCGACGCTGTCTTCTATTCGTGTTGAGTCTGCGTTTGCATTAGAGCGCCGCAGCATTGATGTGTCGATCAGTGATTATGGCAACGAAGTGATTTTAGAGGTTGTCGACCAAGGGTGTGGACTGCCGGAAAACATTGAGCCACAAGAGCTTTTGAAAAAGGGCATTTCAACCAAGTCGCGTCAGAATCGAGGTGTGGGATTGCATCTTGTTAATCAACTGGCGACGCGTTATCACGGCTATGTTGAGATGCTACCAAATACAGAACATGGAACGAGAATTACCGTGTATTTGCCTAAGGAAGAACAAGTATGAATACGGCAACGCGAGTCATGATCATCGAGGATGATATTGCCATTGCAGAGCTACATCATAAATATCTGAGCCAACTCTCTGGCTTGGAAGTGGTGGGCATTGCAACGACACGGATGGAAGCAGAATTACAGCTTGAGGTGCTCAAGCCTGATTTGCTGCTCATGGATGTGTATTTACCCGATGGAACAGGATTAGAGATCCTCAATACGCTTCGTGCGAACAATCAAACTTGTGATGTGATTTTAATTACCGCGGCAAGAGACGTAGATACACTGCAACAAGCGATGCGAGGTGGTGTAGTTGATTATCTGCTTAAGCCAGTGATGTTTCCAAGGTTGGAGGCTGCATTGCAAAAGTACATTTCGCAACGCCAACAACTCCATGTCGCAGAAAGCTTGGACCAGAATTTAGTTGATAAGATGCTGCAATCAAATGTGGTACCAGACACGTCGTCGCACAGATTGCCCAAAGGGATTGATGGGGTAACTTTGGATAAAATTCGAGGATTGTTCGTCGGTGAAGAGATGTATACGGCGGATGACGCTGGAGAGCAAATTGGTGCCAGCCGAACAACGGCCAGACGTTATTTGGAATACTTGATCAGTTCTGGTGAATTAGAGGCAGACTTAAATTATGGCACGGTAGGGCGACCTGAGCGTTGCTACAGAAAAGTGACAAGGTAACTCAACTCGAACTTTAAATACTGTTCAGAAGCGCTCTGTAGTAAAAGCTAAGAGAAATGAAAAGCGGTGGCTTATTGGTAGCCACCGCTTTTCATTTGTGAAATATACAGCTTGTTTTTATGTTCTCGAAAAAGACCTTGTTTGAGCGGCTTGTTAGGCGTTAGAACTTGTACTCAAGCTTCGCTTCGATAGATCGTTCAGCACCAAACCAACAGTTGTTCTTGTCGTAACAGCTGTAGTATTCCTCATCAAAGATATTGCTCGCAGACAGCGTGACGCTTGCGCCGTCGAGTGATTGTGAAGCCGCCGATAAGTCATAGCTCGCCGCTAGGTCAACCAAGGTGTAATCTGGCACTTGGTCACTATTTTGTGCATCCATTTCTGTTTTACCTACGTAACGAACGCCAGCACTAGTGCGAAGCCCTGTTAAAGTACCTTCATAGTAGTAATTTGCCCATAAAGAAGCGGTTTGTTCTGGTACCCACACTGGCGTTTTGCCTTCTTGGTGGTAATAGCTGTCTTCTTTAATTTCCATATTGATATAGGTGTAGTTTAGCGTTAGGTCAGCTTGCGGCGTTGCTTGCCATTTCGCTTCTAGCTCTGCACCTTGAGAAACCACTTCACCAGCTTGGTATTGCGGTGCGTATGGGTTGTTAGGATCGGTCAAGATCGCGTTTTTCTTGGTGATATGGAACAGCGCTAGGTTGCCTGATACGTCACCACCCAGAGGGGCGTATTTGAAGCCCAGCTCCCATTGATGACCAGTAGAAGGGTCGAACGCTTTACCTGATGCATCAGCCCCCGCGATTGGTTCAAAACTCTCTGAGTAAGTCAGGTAAGGAGACAGACCAAAATCAAGCTCGTATAACGCACCAACTCGGAAAGATACGTTGTTTTCATCAAGCTTTTCCTTGCTCGGTGTGACTGTGCCTAGGTAATCACTCACAGTGTTGGTGTCGGATTCGTATTTATCCCAGCGAAGTCCGGCAATCATCACAAGGTTGTTGTAGCGAAGTTGGTCTTGGAAGTAAACGCCAAGCTGTTTCGTCTTGATATCCAGTGCCTGCTGGTAAGCGAACTTTAGAGCGTCGCGGTCAATCTGATTGTGATTAGGATTAAAGATGTCTTGCGTAAGTGAGTAACCTAAGGTGTCTTTGTATTTCACATCAGAATCTAGGTATTGGTAATCTAACCCAAGTAGCAAGTTATGCTCGAAATTGCCATGGGCAACGTAGCCTGATAATTGGTTATCAATCACAAATGAAGTTGAGTCTTCATCCGTGAGGTAAGCATTACGACCAATCGTGCGATTATCAGCGGCTAATGGGCTGTTGTACGTGTTTTCTTGGTACGAGTCAGCTGTCATGTAGCGTGCATTTTGCAAGAACTGCCAGTTGTTGTTGAAGTCGTGCAGAATTTTGTAGCCAATCATCAACACTTCACGTTCATAGGTGTTCCAGTTTTTGTCGCCCAAGTAAGTATCAGGAGACAACGAACCGAGTGGGTTATCGAGAACGGAGCCCGCTGCTGGAACTGTGGTGTAAATACCTGCCGAAGGATCGTTTTGGTAGTACACGTTGACATTAACAAGCGTGTTGTCTGTCGCTTGCCAGTCGAATGACGGCGCAATCAGATAACGCTCGTCTTCTGATGTCTCTGCTTGCCCATCTCGCTGTTTCGCCATCCCTACGATGCGGTAGTTCACGTTTGAATCACCAATTTGCCCCGTGGTGTCGAAGTTCACTTCTTTCAGGCTGTTGGTGCCAGTACTGACTGATACCGTGTTAGCTGGCTCAGATTGCGGAGTCTTTGCGATGATGTTGACCATGCCGCCTGGTGGAATGTTTCCATATAAAACAGACGTAGGTCCTTTGAACACTTCAACTTGCTCAACCGCAGCTGCATCAATTTGTGGCTGTAAGTTCCAACCGTTGAATAAGAGAGGGAGACCATCGTAGAAGTTGGTGTAGTTAATGAAACCACGGATATTGAATAGGTCTAGACGCGTAACGGCACCACCGCGTAGTTCGGTATTTACACCAGATGAGTAACGAAGTGCTTCGCTGACCGTGCTCACTCCGCGTAAATCCATTTCATCCTTCGTGATGATGGTGATTGCCTGTGGGGTTTCTTCTGGTTCTAATGACGTTTTTGTTGCCGTATTTCGGTAAGTCTTACCTAATACGGTCATTGTTTCGAGTTGAGTTACGTCTTCGTCAGCAACAGCGTGTCCTGCGATCAGCGCAGAAACAACAACTGCAAGTGTTGAGCGATGAAATTTAATCGGGGTTTCCATTTTTCCTGATTCCACTACTTTTTCTAGTTATTGATAATGATTGTTATTTGTATTTTATAGATAGGAAAAATAGAAAAGTTAACAATTTGGTGCAACTCGCTCTAAAGGATAGGACTTTTCTCTTACTTCGAGTATCGGCTGTAACAACGCTCTACGGGTAACCAGTATTGCATTTGGGCGTTATCACTGTTTGGCTGGTAGTCTGCCGGATAATTTTCAAGCTCATACCCATCGACACCGCGATAATTTGAAGCAGGTAACCAACACATGATGAACCACTCAAGGGTTTGCGCAAGTTTCGCTGCCTTACCGATGTGAGTGATCACGGCATAAGTTTGCTGTGGTACGAATAATGTCTCTAGTTGATCGGACACTGCATTTGGAATGCTTGGTAAATGGACATTGTCGTCGAGTTCATAACCTGCCCAATATTGAAGATTCGAACCATCAAAGTGAGGGTGGGTAACATCAATAACACCGAGATGGCGAACTGGTGGCTCTTCGACTTGATCGGCAATAAGAGAAAGCTGAAGCCACAACTGCGGGACTTTGTAATGGAAGTTTGGAGAAGGGGAGAACAAACCGCTGATTGGTTGAGAAAGCCCCTGTAGATAAAAGCTTGGTTTCGTTTCTATCTTTACTTCGATAAAGTGCCCGTCATTGTGCGACGCTTCTGGAAGGTGGCGTAACGTAAATGGTTTACGTAACCCTGATAACTGTTGGTTCTTTCTATATTCGCGAGGGCTGACAGAAAACATCTGCTTGAATGCGCGGCTGAATGCGTGCTCGGAGGCAAACCCCATTTCCAGCGCAATATCCAAAGAGCGCTCACTTCCGCCGACTAATCGCTCTGCTGCGTAGCTTAACTTAAGCTCTCTAACGTAGTTTGCAACCGAAAGTCCTGTTTGCTGCTGAAACACGCGCTGCAACTGCCAGCGAGACCAGCAACTTTGTTGCGAGATGTCATCAACGCTCAAAGGGGAATCAAGATTACTATGAATGTAATCCAATACGCCTTGAATACGATGCGTCGATTGCTGTTTTGCTGAGCCCTGATTCATAGCAGTCCTAACGTGTGTTGATAGAATTCTCCATTATCTTTAATTAAGTATCATTATCAACAACTATGAAGTAGAGTTGTAAATTCTGCATAGTGCACAGAGCTTATGTAATGGATTGCAAAGTTGAACAATAAATAATCTTTTTAGAGTTTTTGCTTAAATTTTATCACTAGACTGGGCAGGGTGTTTATTTCTTTTAATTCAATTAATTATGATGATTTGTGTAAATTATTTAAACGTTTGCACCGCCAAGTGTTGATGTAAATCAAATAGTCGTAGACAATACGCCCCCGTGTCGGAAATCTCCTCCGAAGAGTGCAAGGTTGTACTCGAGAGACATAAGCGTCTTATATGACCTCCAAATGTTGAGAACCAGACTATGTTTAAGGGGCTCAGTAGTTGTAGTGATTTGAGACTATAGGCTTTACCTATCAACGTAATAGGTAAGACCAATTTTCTATTTTTGAGTGCCATTGATAGGGTTGGCTCAATCCTTTAGCCGTATCCGGGCACACAATAAGTACCTCGTTTTTAAGGGAAAGATGATGGTAATACCAGAAAACAGCAGCATCGTTATTTTTGGTGCTTCAGGTGACCTTACGTACCGTAAGTTAATTCCTGCTCTCTACCACCTCTATGCGAACAAACAGCTTCCAGAGAATTTTGCCATTCTTGGCGTAAGTCGTACTGAGTACAGCGACGATTCTTACCGCGAAAAGCTGAAAAAATCGCTTCAGGAAATGGAGAAAACTGAGCCAGAAACGCTTAATGCATTTATCAATCACCTGCATTACCAAGCAATCAATACTTCTGACACACAAGATTACAGCAAGTTGGCGACACGCTTAGACCAACTGGCAAACGAATACCAATTCGAACAACGTAATACGCTTTTCTATCTTGCAACGCCACCAAGCCTATACAGCGTGATTCCTGCAAGCCTTGCAGCTCACGGTCTGAACAATGAGGAAGATGGTTGGAAGCGTCTGATCATTGAGAAACCATTCGGGTACGACCTTGAATCAGCGCGTTCACTGGATAAAGAGATCCACGAACACTTCCAAGAGCATCAGATCTACCGTATCGACCACTACCTAGGTAAAGAAACGGTTCAAAACCTGCTTGTACTTCGTTTCTCTAACGCGATGTTTGAGCCGTTGTGGAACCGTAACTTCATTGATTACGTGGAAATCACAGGCGCAGAATTCTTAGGCGTAGAAGAGCGTGGCGGTTACTACGATGGTTCAGGTGCGGTTCGCGACATGTTCCAAAACCACTTGCTACAAGTACTGGCAATGGTTGGTATGGAGCCACCTGCACAAATCAATGCTGACGCGATGCGTGATGAAGTCGTGAAAGTGCTTCAGTGTCTTAAACCACTGGATGAAGACGCACTTCGCAACGACCTTGTATTGGGTCAGTACACGGCGTCTGAAGTTCGTGGTCAACAACTTCCAGGTTACCGTGAAGAGAACGGCGTAGCAGACGATTCTCGTACTGAGACTTACATCGGTCTGAAAGCTTACATCAACAACTGGCGTTGGAATGGCGTGCCTTTCTACGTACGTACAGGTAAGCGTCTACCGACTCGCGTGACAGAAGTGGTTATCCACTTTAAACAAACACCACACCCAGTGTTTGGACAAAACGCACCAGAGAACAAGCTGATTATTCGTATTCAGCCAGACGAAGGCATCCAAATGAGCTTTGGTCTGAAAGAGCCGGGCGCAGGCTTTAAAGCGAAGGAAGTGAAAATGAACTTCCATTACGCTGATCTGCAAGAAACCCAAATGCTGACTGCTTATGAGCGTCTACTTCTTGATGCCTTAAATGGTGATGCGACGCTATTTGCTCGTAGCGATGCGGTTGAAGCGTGTTGGAAATACGTGCAACCAATTCTAGATTTCAAGCAAGACCCACAAGCGCTATTCGGATACGCATGTGGTACATGGGGACCAAAAGAAGCGGACGACTTGCTACAGCGAGCTAACCGCGCATGGCGTTTCCCTTGTAAAAACCTAACAGATACGGACTACTGCGAACTATGATCAACCACAAGATCTACCAAACAGCAGAGCAGGTAGTAGAAAGCCTTGCTAACGATATGAAAGCGTTTAGCGAAATGGGCCGACCTGTTCACATCTCTCTTTCTGGCGGCAGCACACCTAAAATGCTGTTTAAGCTTCTGGCAACAGAGGTTTACGCGACGTCAATTCAGTGGCAAAACCTCCACTTCTGGTGGGGTGATGAGCGCTGCGTTGCGCCTGATGATGCAGAAAGCAACTATGGCGAAGCAAATGCTCTACTCTTTACGCAGGTCAATATTCCTGCTGAGAACATTCACCGTATCCGTGGTGAAGAAGAGCCAAAAGTAGAAGCAGAACGTTTTGCGAAAGAGATGGCAGAAGTGATTCCAACTGAAAATGGCACTCCTGTGTTTGATTGGATCTTGCTTGGTGTTGGCGCAGATGGTCATACTGCATCACTGTTCCCGGGTCAGACAAACTACGATGATGAGAACCTATCAGTGTTGGCGTCTCATCCTGAGTCTGGTCAGATTCGCGTATCAAAGACGGCACGCGTATTAGAAGCAGCGAAGCGCATCAGTTACTTAGTACTTGGTGCTGGTAAAGCAGATATCATTGAAGAGATTAACAGCTCACCAGCACGCGTACTTCCATATCCGGCGGCGAAGATCCAAGCGACATCGGGTCTGACGGAATGGTATTTAGATTTAGACGCAGCGGCGAAAATCGTTTAAGACGGTCGCTGGTCGAATAAAAGACAATTGGAGAGAAACAATGAAAGGTGATATCGGTGTAATCGGCCTTGCTGTAATGGGTCAAAACCTTATCCTAAACATGAACGACCACGGCTTTAAAGTTGTGGCTCACAACCGTACTGCTGCTAAAGTAGACGAGTTCCTGGAAGGTCCGGCGAAAGGCACAAACATCATCGGTGCATACTCTCTAGAAGAACTAGTAGAGAAGCTAGAAGCGCCACGTAAAGTGATGTTGATGGTTCGCGCAGGTGAAGTTGTAGACAAGTTCATCGAAGCTCTAGTACCTCTACTAGACAAAGGCGACATCATTATTGACGGTGGTAACACTAATTACCCAGATACAAACCGTCGCGTTGCTGCACTACGTGAAAAAGGCATCCACTTCATCGGCACTGGTGTATCTGGTGGTGAAGAAGGTGCTCGTTTTGGTCCATCTATTATGCCTGGTGGTTCTGCTGAAGCATGGGAAGCTGTTAAGCCTATCTTCCAAGGTATTGCAGCGAAAACTGACGCTGGTGAGCCTTGTTGTGACTGGGTTGGTAACGATGGTGCAGGTCACTTCGTTAAGATGGTACACAACGGTATTGAATACGGCGACATGCAGCTTATCACCGAAGCTTACCAGTTCATGAAAGATGGTCTTGGTATGTCTGCAGATGAGATGCAAGCTGTATTCGCAGATTGGAACAAGACTGAGCTAGATAGCTACCTTGTTGAAATCACTGCTGACATCCTTGGCTACAAAGATGAAGACGGTGAACCACTAGTAGAGAAGATCCTAGATACAGCGGGCCAAAAAGGTACTGGTAAATGGACTGGTATCAACGCACTAGACTTAGGTATTCCACTGACTCTTATCTCTGAATCTGTATTCTCTCGTTGCCTATCTGCATTGAAAGACCAACGTGTTGAAGCTGAGTCTCTATTCGGTAAGACAATCACACCAGTTGAAGGCGACAAGCAAGAGTGGGTTGATGCACTACGTCAAGCACTACTGGCATCTAAAATCATCTCTTACGCTCAAGGCTTCATGCTAATGCGCGAAGCATCGAACGAAAATGGTTGGGACCTAAACTACGGTAACGTAGCACTAATGTGGCGTGGTGGTTGTATCATCCGTTCTGCGTTCCTAGGCAACATTCGTGATGCGTACGAAGCGAACCCAGATATCGCATTCCTAGGTTCTGATGAGTACTTCAAAAACATCCTACAAGGCAGCCTAGCGGCATGGCGTAAAGTAGCAGCGAAATCTCTAGAGTCTGGTATCCCAATGCCATGTACGATTTCTGCGCTATCTTTCCTAGATGGTTACACAACTGCTCGTCTACCAGCGAACCTGCTTCAAGCTCAACGTGACTACTTCGGTGCTCACACTTACGAGCGTACGGATCGTCCACGTGGTGAATTCTTCCACACAAACTGGACTGGTACAGGCGGTAACACAGCGTCGACAACTTACGACGTTTAATTGCGCTTTAGTGATTTAAAACAAAAGGATGCCAAGTGGCATCCTTTTTTAATGACCGTTGCAACCTGTGTTCCTTGGGTTCAAATCTAACGTAACGCGCAGAATCCATACCTTGAAGTCACTTGGGCATATAGGCATATTTCGTCCTTATATTCCCTCCAGGTGTTGGTGTTTTGACTCAAACCGAAAGGGGAGAAACGAAACTCTTTGGTTTTAACGCCACCAAAGAACAGTCAAGTGACTGCAAGACATTCTCGGCAGTATTACCAATGACCATACCTTGAATGCCCGTTCGAGCAATGGTGCCCATTACAAGCACATCTACATCCTCTTTATTGACCCAGTTTGGTATCTGCTCATCAGCGGAGCCGTGTAAGTGATGGATAAAGAACTCACCATCAATTTCAGAAATTTGGATGATGGAATCCAATGCTTCACGGTGTGCGATTCGGTGAGACTCGATTTGTTGATCGAGCACTTCATCTTCAATCTGAATCCAAATATGATGCCTTAGATAGCTTTCCATCTGATACTCCCAACAAGACACGATGTGCAATTGTTGGTTGTAGGAGTCTGCGATGGAGTGGGCTAACTGGAGAAGATGAACTGTTAACTCTTGTTGCTCTTCACTGGAAATGATGGGATCGATAGCCACCGCCACTCGTTTCGATACCGTTACATGTTTTGCTGCTCGGTTTAGCCATACAGGGCAAGGGCATTTACGCAATAATTTCATATCGAGCGCTTTAAACCCTTTTGTTCCCTCATCCAGTGGCTCAGCATCTTTGATTACCAGATCGTAGTGGTGTTTATTAACTTGTTGAATGATAGAGACAACAGGTTTGTCACCACTCTCAACGCTGATTGGGAACGGCTCTACATCGTCAGAGAAAGGATCATTCAACTGTGCGGTTTTAATGTCAGTAAATAGTGAGTCTATCAGAGAATTTTCGTAGGTCTGTTGGTATTCGCGCATATTGGATGGCATCTCAGGGCACACGATAAGCCCAGATAAGCGAGCGTCATGGATTGTGGCAAGTTTCATTGCTTGTTCCAGTGAGTCACTTTTGCCAGCCAATCCTTGGCTAACGAACAAGATGTTTTTGAATCTTTTCATACGCACCTCCTTTTTATTAAGTGTTGTATCAGAAAGGTAATATTTCCATGTTTATAGTGTGGTTACTTGACCTGAAACAACATAAATTGGATGTGCAAACTGAGATCAATACCTTAGCTAGATTACGGATGATTGAGTTTGAACGCGGCTTGAAAATGAAAACGCCCAAAGAGGGAATCTTTGGGCGTTTCGTTATCTGGAGGAATGGCTAGGAAAAGAAAGACGTTTGTTAAGAACACAACGAAACAGCTTGTTCAGACTGCAATGGGTAAGGGCGCGAATAGTGGTAGCCTTGGACCAAAGAGTGGCACTCTTTAAGCATCTCATGATGTTGAGTGTCTTCGACACCTTCAAAAATCAAACCACGAGAACAAAATGGTGCTAAGAAGTACTCTAACGCTTGTATAGACTCTAGATCCGCGTACTTGAGGAAGCTTTTGTCGATTTTAATACGGTCCCAAAAGATGGTGTCGAGCGACATATTGGCGAGTTTGTTGTTGCTATGATAATCATCCAACCAAATTTCGATGTTGTTTGCCTGTAACTGCGACAAGTTATGGTGTATTTCTTTCGATTCGGTATAGCAATCAAGCTCACTGATTTCTAATGCGAACTTGGCTCCGTTGAAGCTTAAGAGCTTTTGTACAAAGTGCTCGTCAGCCAAACATGAAAGCTTAATATTAAATGAGTGTCGCTGGTGTGGGTATTGGGCGAGAGAAAATTGAATTTGCTGTAAAGCGAGCGTTTGAATAAACGAATTATCTACAATTGAAAAGAAGACGTCGTTATTAATGTTATTTTTGTCAAAAGTACAAATCTTCGATAACGTTTCGTAATATTGAATTTCTTGACTTTTAGGGCAAATGATAGGTTGTGCTAATGTTTCTATATCAAAGTCAGTCAATTTGAAGTTAGGCAGGTAAGGCTTATTCCTTTGCATATTATTCACTTTTTCAATTTAATATTACGACGTTACACTTAAGCATTGTTTTGCATTTTATATCCAAAGTAATTGCTTCAGGAAATTAAGAATTATAATAGCGCTATAAATTATATTTAATGTTCATTAAGCACCGTAAGGAAAGCAGGTGCTTAATGAAGGTTGAGAGTGGCTTATTTCGCGACCACTGATAGTTCGACGTCGAACTCGTCACGACCACTGATGCTGAAATAGTATTGACCCGTTTTTATGGTGCCGTCTTCATTCTTTGGAATCGAAATGGATTCGTTACTGCCATGAGTAAAGTTGGTCCACTCGTACTCAAAGTAGTGACAGACTTTGTCATAACAAGCATATAAATCGGCGTCACCGCTACCGGTAATCGATACTTCCAATTGATTGAAGCTCTGCGTCACGTCGACGAAGAAAAGTTTCTCTGCGAACTTTTCACCACTAACTTGAACGCTGGTATTGAGCTCAATTTTCTTCGGTTTTTCTTTTGGCTTCGGCTTAGAAATGTCCGTGTCATCGATGTCTTTGGTTACTTCATCTAGCCATGAGTGAAACTCTGTATTGTAGGCAGGACCGAGTCGTTCAAGGAGTTTAACCCACTCTTTGTATTGTCCGGTACGTGAATATCCCAAAAGCTCGGTTACGTCTTCAGGGTGCTTTTCTAACATAAAGCGTACGGCTAGGTAGCCCCAACGGTAAACACGATTCAAACCGTCGCTGTAGTTGGTACGGAACACTTCATCTAAAGTGTGAGTTTTGTCTTTACCAAGTACTAATGCCGCAGTATAGCCGTCTTTGTAGTGCATGTATTCAGCGAAGCCTTCCAACCACCAAACGATGCTACCTTCGCGCATTGTCTCGTGGAAGTCACCGTATTGGTTAAATCGTCCGTCCAAATAGTGAATGTATTCATGCTCTAAGTTTAGAATCGAAAAGTCGTCATCCCATCCGTTTTGATAAGCGACGAATCGAGGTACATTTCCTTGCTTGGAAGGGTCTCGCTCGAGGAATTGTCCGCCGTTGTTGGTCGTGTTGCCGAATAGGAAGCTAGAGTAGGTTGAATAGTCGTTTTTGGTTTTAAAAACAATAACGTCAACACTGTCGCTATGATCATCAGCGACAGGCTGATATCCCGTGTTAACAATTTGGTGGAAGTCATCTTCTTTCAGGTTCAATGTTTCGCAGCTTGTCACTGCTTGAGCTTCAGTCATTTCCTGAGCGAGTATTTGCGCAGGTCCACGACAGTCGTAACTGAATGTCATGATTTTCTGTTTTAGATCTTGCTTCGCATTACCAAGCCCGAGTTGTTCTAGGTAATCCGGCGCATAAGCATTGACCATTTCAGCAATACCAACCCATATTCGGTCCGATTTACCACCGAGTGGGTAACGTGCCAACAAGCTACGTAAAGTATCGATGACGACTTGTTTTGTGCTCGCATCTTGGGTTTTGACAAGTCTAGCGAGCTCACGTGCGGCGTTGCCGAGTAATTGTTCAGAATCCGTTCCGATCGCCCATTCGTTGTGGGTTATAAAAGCACTCAAACGATGAATATAACGTGGGTCAGACTCGATAAGATCGTAAAACGCTTTGGTTTGGGAATGCCCTGCCATAGCGATAAAAACATTGTTGATCGCTTTGCGATAATAGTAGCTCTCGCTTTTGTCTTCAGAAAAGGTATCGAGAACAGCGAAAACATCGGGAGCGGCAATGGCAAGTTGTCTAATGCTATCAACAACAATCAACATGGATGCCAGTGCTTCTTGTTGTTCACGTCCATCTGTTAATGCGTGTGGTGAGCGTAAAAACTCTTGGATCGTAGCGGCGATCTCTGCGCCCAATTCCGAAGGGAAAGGCTGTAAGTCTCGTGCAAACGTGTCGTGTCGGTTCTTATACGCTGCTTTGATAAACTCGCCCAAGTAATAAATCTGCTGAGCTTGTTCCTTTTTCCCTTTATAAGCTTCAATTGCTTTTTTTAAGCCAGCGTTAATTCGTGTGACACTCAATGTGCTAAAAACGGTATCTGCTTGTTCAGCAGAAGGGGAGAACCAAGTTCTCATACACTCGTAGTCGCTGTTGGCGACACGTGATTCGATATTAACTCGGTCAAGGTTAAGTTCCGTAACAGTACATTTTCCTTTGTGTGGGAAAAGCTCGGTATCGTCATCTACGTCAGTATCGTCGTCAGTGGTTCCGTCGTCTTTGGTAGAGTCATCATCACCCGTAGTGTCATCATCTGAGTCTTTATCATCGTCTGATGTTGTATCATCATCGGTAACGGTGTCGTCATCGTTGACAGTATCCGTATCGTCATCATCTGCTGTAGAATCTGAATCTGAATCTGAATCTGAATCTGCGTCAGTGGTGTCATCATTTTTATCGCCGGAATCCACATCAGCGATAGGAACCGTCGTGACACCTCCGGAAGAATCATCGCCACCACATCCAGTTAAAACACCAAGCATGGATAAAAGAAGACATGCGGTTGTAATATTTTTCATAGAATTAGTATTGTAATTAAAATGGGATTTAAATATATATTTTTACTAATCCATAGTTAAATAATAGGATTTAATAAGAAAATAAATATGTCTTATGATCCTTGAGGATATTTAAATGTGATATTAATCAGATAACCATTTTTTATAACGTTAGTAGAATTGTTAATTGGGAAGGAAAAATTGATTTTGATATACATAACGTCACTTTTTAACCTTAGTCGACGAGTATATGAAAAAAATATATTTTCCGATCATCAGTACACTGATGGCTTCTTTTGCCCATGCTAATACGTTACCTGCACCTACTTGGCATGAATTCCAATTAAATGACGGCTCTAGGAAAGAGCTAAAACTTTATGGCGACCAAGAATCTTTTTGGTATCAAGACCGGGAAGGCATTATCTACGTCTATGACGAAGATACAGGATGGTTTTATGGTCAACACGAAGTGGTTGATGGTCGCTTTGTTGCGACTTCAATTGGTGTGGAAGCCAAATTAGAAACACCACAATCAGTGAAAGCACTGTTAAAAGAAAAAGTCAGTCCGACGTCCTCTTTAGTACCTGCTAGTCGTATTGATCCGCTAAGCGATGCCTATTTTGAGCAAACGCCACTTCGAGCGGTTAACGCGACAGATGACCCAAAGCATCAGCCTTTGTTGGTTGTCCAAGTAAGCTTCAATGATGAAGCGTTTGTGAACGACTTTACCGATGTGATTTTTGGTGACAACCAACAAAGCGTCAAAGACTACTTCCACAAGAACAGTTACGGACGTTATATCGTTGAACCGGCAAGAGAAACACAAGGCACAGCGAATGATGGTGTTATCGATATTACGCTGGACATTGCACATCCGAATTGCCATTCAAAAAATGATTCGACGTGTGATGGTAAGCTAAAAGCGGCGTTCAAGGCGGCTTACGATAAGTTAGATCGTTACGTAGATTTGTCGACTTACGACGATAACAACGATGACAAAATTAGCCCTGATGAGCTGTCGGTGATGTTTGTATTTGCAGGATACGATAAATCTGCGGGCTCAATTAACTCACCATATATCTGGCCTCACCGCTTCAGTCACAATACAGTTGAGATCGATGGTAAGACGATCCGTGATTACTGTTTGTTTGCGGACTTCCAAGGCAATCATCAGTCTACGATGGGGGTCATTGCCCATGAGCTTGGACACTTGATGCTTGGACTACCGGATTTATACTCCTACAAGCATTCTGGTTCCGTGGGCCAATGGGGTCTTATGGGCGGAGGAAGCTGGGCAAGAAAACAAGGCGATAGCTACGCAGGGGAAACTCCGGTCAATATGCTGGCATGGAGTAAGGAAGCTGCTGGTTTCATTAAACCTAAGGTCATTGATACTTCTGGTTCCGCGACCATTGAAACGGCACAAGGCGAGGGAGTGATGTATCTCGACCCTTACTTGAAGCAACAAGGACCTAGAGCGTACTTCGAAAACCGCCGCAAAAACCAATATGACCGTGCGTTATCTGGTGAAGGGCTACTAATCACAGCAGTGAGCGTGGACAATCGCTTTAACGACAATGGTCCAATGCAAGTACAGGTTTTCCAAGCGGATGGGCTTGATGAATTACAAACGCGTGGTTGGTCTGATCAGGGGGACGTGTTCCCTGGTTCAAGCAATGTAGTGACAGTTACGGACGATACATCGCCTTCGCTAAAAACAATCACTGGCGGGCGCGAAACCAATATCTCAATTAATGATATTGCGAGCACAGCGCAAAATGGATCGCTACGAGCGTCAATTCCTTCTTCAAACAATAAATCGGCGTGGATCACCTCACTGTCAAGAACTTACGTTTATGAAGACTCACGCAATAACACAATAGGGTTTGGGTTAGATAACAACGAAGGTTACAAGACATTGGTAGGTTTCTACTTGTATGCGAAACCAATTCAGCCAAATGCCGATATGCGCTACCGCATGTTTAAGTATGACTTAACGACTAACCGCTGGGGGAATGCATCTATAAACGTTGATACACAAGTTGAAGTGTCATCGGGTGCGATTCCTGATTCGGGCGGTCGAGTGATGTTTGCTGCACCATTTGAGATTGATGACGGCGAACAGCTGTTGGTGATTGAATTAGAAAACGCAAAGCCGGAATACAGCTACTCATTTTTGGATGCTTACTTGTCTAACGGACAGAAAAAGAAACAGTTTTTCGGTACTACAAATACGTACAAGACGAATGGTTTAAGCGAAGGTCGTGGTCGTAACTATCCGTTTGCTGCTTTGTTAGAAAAACCTCAAGCAAAACCGAGCATTACTGCCCAGAGAGACTCTGTGACGTTGATGAGTGGTGAAAGCGTTACGATTGATGTATTAGCGAACGATCGTTCTTCTGATGCAAATAACACCATTAAGTTGGACAAAATCACAACAAAACCAGCGATTGGCAGTGCAGAAATTGCTGGGCAGAAAATTCGTTACTCAGTACCTGTTTCAGATATTCCTGAGCAGAGAACAGTGATGAAGTATCAAGTGTCTGACGATTTTGGTACGACGGCTGAAGGTGAAGTTGTTATCACCGTCAATTCTCCAGTTGTCACAGCGAGCAACCTTCAATACAAAACCCAAGAAGACAAGCCTTTAGCACTTGAATTGCGTCAGCAGCAAGGATTGGAGAAGGGTGACACCATCGTGATTAAAACCGCGCCTAAGCATGGTAAGTTAGATGGCGATACCTACCAAAGTGATGAAAACTATTTTGGTAACGACCAGTTTGAATTTGCAATTGTGAAAGAAAACGGGCGTGAATCTAACACTGCAACGGCTGTAATAACGATTGAAGCGGTCAATGATGAACCAACGTTTGCGGTAAAAGCAAGCCGTAAAGAAGGTCTAGAAAACGACAAAGTCACATTATCAGCCCTTGATCTAAAAGATGTTGACTCAGCTGATCACTCGTTCAAATGGCGCCAAGTTTCAGGAACCACCGCTAAGTTTACCACCACAGAGACACCAAATGTGGAAGTGACTTTACCGAAAGTCAGCAAGAAAAGTGAAAAGCTGACGTTTGAAGTGGCGGTAAACGACAAAGATGGCGCGATCATTACCAAAACCGTTGAAGTGGTCGTTAAGCAAGCTGTTGTGTCGGAAACCGATCCTGGTAAAAGTGAAGAAGGTGGCTCAATGGGCTTGTGGATTACTTTGTGTATGATGCTAATTAGCCTAAGAACAAAGAGTAATAATTTGTACAGATTCATAATAAGGAATGATATTCCGTAGAAAAGCATTATAATTCATTGCCTTATATGCACAGGATGAATGCAGATTGAAGGAAAACAATAAGAAAAACCTCCGTGTCGTAGCATTAGCTCCGACAGGGAGGTATTTTGCGTCAATAATAAGCTCATTAGAGATCCTAGAAACAGCGGCTGAGTTTGCTGAGTTCCCGGGTTTCATGACACATATCGTAACGCCAAACAACCGGCCATTGAGCGGTCGAGGAGGGATAAGCGTTCAACCAACTTCCCAATGGCAATCTTTTGATTTTACTAACATACTAATTATTGGCTCCATAGGAGACCCATTAGAATCGCTTGATAAGATTGATCCTGCACTGGTTGATTGGATCAAAAAATTACATAAAAAAGGCAGCAAAATAGTTGCCATTGATACCGGTATTTTTGTCGTTGCGAAGGCGGGGCTTTTGCAGCAGAACAAAGCGGTAATGCACTCATACTTCGCCCACCTTTTTAGAGAGCTTTTCCCAGAGATCATGTTAGTGACTGAGCAGAAAGCGCTCATCGATGGGAATCTCTACTTATCTTCAGGACCGTACTCTCACTCAAACGTCATGTTGGAGATTGTCGAAGAGTACTTCGGAAAACAGACTAGAAACCTAGGTAACCAATTCTTAAGCACAATAGAAGGGAGTGGAAACTCGCATTCATATTGTGATGTCTTTCGCTACATGCAACACAAGGATGAGCTAATTCTTAAAATCCAAAAATGGATTCTTACTATGGATCTGGACATCGTTACCATCAGCGACCTAGCGAATGAAGCTTGTTTGTCAGAGAGGCAATTAAAGCGCCGTTTTAAAGATGCGACCTCGATTAGTCCACTTAAGTTTATTCAACTAGGTCGTTTGTCTTTCGCTAAAGAGTTGTTGAGATCAACAAAACTGTCCATTGATGAGGTCGCTAGTCGTTCTGGCTATGTTGATACACAATTTTTCAGGCAGATATTCAAGAGAGAAAATGATTGCTCACCACTTGAATATCGCAAGAAAAAGCAAGCAAAAGTCTAATTATAAATTTATCTTATGACCTATAGCCACTCTACATGTAATGTTATTAATAATATTATCATTTCTTTAGTCGTTTAATGCTTACTCGGTCATTCGAACGAAAATAGCAAACGTTTGCTATTTTCGTTCGAATATAAATGAGTTGGTTTTAGATTGATTTTTAATAACGTTAGCTTATACTCACACACATGGATACTTATAATGACTTAATTTCCATTAATAATATTGTCGTTCTTATAATGTATATCGTTTGTTATAAATTAAAACTGTATGCATATTATTAAGTAGTCACTCGAAATATAAAGGGGGGGTTTAGGCCTCATAAAGGGGGTGATTAAGACACAATATTATAAAATTATCTTTTTTTAACTAATTATTTCGCAACGCGAAATAATAAATAAAACAGTCATTTACACCAGAATAAATCTCCTCTGATCAGTTGCAAATTTGAGAAATAAGCAACGTGTTTCTTATACAACTGTTGAATAGTTAGACGTAGAATAAGACGCTGAGTTATAGCGGGAAGCCAATTATTAACTGGCTCAATGTGTAGCTTTATGGATGTATAACAATTATAACTATCGGATAATTATTGGGTCTTGGTGTTAATTAAATGAAAGCTAATAAACGAACCATTGATGTAAAGTACTTACGCACTTTTTCACATGTTGCAAGACATAGAAGTTTTACTGCAGCTGCAGAAAGTCTATATTTAACCCAACCAGCCGTTTCACAACATATTAAAAAACTTGAATGTACTATAGGCGCAGAAGTCTTTGACCGAAAGGATGGTTTTAACTTGACTAAACATGGTCAAATATTACTAGATTATACGGATCAGACGATGTCGTTATATGATCAATTATTTGATGAGTTGGCTCAAGTTGATATGTTTGATCGGTATTCTATTGCGATTTCTGATTCATTCGCCCCTGAGTTAGTCGCAAAAGTAATCAGTTCTTTCAGAGTATATAACGACGTCGAGTTGGCTGTGACAAGTTATAGCGACCTTAATTGTGTCGATAAAGAAAACCACGATTTGGTGTTTGCCATCGGTGATACCACATCTGTGGAAGGGCGTGTATTTCCCCTAAACAGAGAACAATACATTTTAGCTTGTGACTGCGCGGTTGATCCTGAAGAGTGCTATCCCGAGCGAATCGTCTTTTGCAACTCTCTTTCTAGGCGAGATGCCGAGGTGCTTCTTGATTCTTTTGGTGTAGATATTTCTAAGGTAAAACATTGGCTTACGACCTCATCATCACGACTGATGATTAACGAACTACAAGCAGCAAACACGTTTGTCGTTTGTCCAAGTTGGACCTTAGGTGATCACAAATGTAGCCAATATTTATTACCAAAATACATTGAGATGTATGTTTGGTGCAACGATTCGGCAGCCAAGAAAATTGATCAAGAACGTTTAAGAAGTTTGATTACCGAAACTTTCCGACTCACATCTAAAGGAGTGGTAAGTAGAAAACCTCCCACTTCCTTACTGACCAGTTGTGAAGTAATGTAGTAAAACGCCATGCCTATTATAAATAGGCATGGCGTTTGTATTTATAGTCAAGAAACAAGGGATAGATAAAAGAAAAAAAGTCCACTAATACCGATCGGTATTGTGTAAGGAATACCATTTTTAAAAGGAGTAGTTTGACGAAAAATGGCCGTCATCCACATCAAAAGAATTTGAATTCCGCCCAATAATCCAATAGCAATCATTGCTAATAACATATATTCACTATGTACACCTAAAAATAGTGCACCGATTAATTTTACATCCCCACCTCCAACTACGTTCATCATCCAAAGCAAAAAGAATGCAATAAAAATACATGTACTCACCAGAACTTGATTAAAAGGAGCTGGAGAATAATACAAGCTAGCTAGTGAGGTAACACTGATAAGAAAAATGAATCGATGCTTCACAATCCTATAGCGAATATCACCATAAAAAATACACATCACGCTGGCAAGGCAGGTTAGCCAAAAGATAAATTTTATATAATTCATTTTACTATTTTAATGGAGGGAGATTGGAATTCAATTGCTTCCTAATAATAAATTATTATGTAACGGATTACATGTGTTTATAACAACTATTTATAAATGAATAAAAAAGCTTAATTGGTGTGATTGTTTCTATTGAGGTAGATTTTCTACGTTCACTAAATGAGTGGCTAATTTAAATAAATAGAGGTAAACATGCTTTTAAATATCAATTCTAAACTTCGTAATATCCGTAATAAATTCAAGGCAGACAAACGTGGTGTAACTGCGGTGGAATACGCAATCATCGCGGTTGCAATGTCATCAATCATTTTGCTTGTGTTCAAGAATGGCACATTATCAGACACTCTTACTGAAGCCATGACTGCAATTAAGACTTCGATGAGTAGCGCTGCAAAATAGTGGAAAAGGGTCTGTTTAATTATACGAACGGGCAATTATAAAATTAAAGCGCCTAGAGAGGGGATTCCCTCTCTTTTAAGGTTTTTATTCTATGAGTAGAGCATTAGTTTTTGTATTTGTTGCCATCACTATGTTTTTGGCTTTTTTCTACGTCAGCGATTTTTTTGATCAGCCTGAGCCAGTGGCAGTGGTCGAAAATGAAGTGTTTGTAGAGGTCGCATTCGTTAATCAAGCTGTAAACAAAGCTGAGCCGGTTAACGCCAATGCAATAGATATTCGTGAGTTTCCCGAGTCGGAAGCAAAACAGCATTCATACGTTCCTTACTCGAGCATTAAGATTGATTCAGGTGCGCTATGGGCGAAAGACGTCAAAGAAGGTATGCAATTAACACCAGACTTGGTTTCTAATCCTGGTGAAAAAGATTACATGTATCTTTCACTTAAAAAAGACCAAGTGCCTTATTACTACTTGTCGCAAGGCAGTAGCATTGTGGAAGCGCTTCCTATTCAACCTGGCGATCGCGTCAGTTTTGTAGCCACAACCTCATCTCAATCCAATTTATTAGAAAGTGGCTATTCCGATATCGATAGCTTAACAAGCAACGTCATCATTGACGGGGCTTTGGTCTTGCAAGCGATGAACGTTGCTGAAGATGATGATTCATCAAATGAAGAATATGGCTTGATTATCGCGTTGACCGTTAAACAGGTACTTAAGCTAGAAATGGCGCAGAAGATCGGAGCCATTACCTTGGTTCCAGCAAAGATGGTTCATAAATACTTATCTGTCAAAAGTAGCGATTTGATTGAGCATCGATTTGGCGTTCGACAGCTGAGAGGGAATTAAGGGTGTTCAATAAAAATATATTATCAGTCACGCTGGGATTGGTTTTGCTTCTCCCAGCTTCCGCGTCAGCTGGGGATCTATTAAGCCTTGATAAAGGTGCAGCGAAGACGATTAATGTAAAACGCAACATTGATACCGTGTTTGTCGCGGATACCCAAATTGCGGATTACAAGGTCATCGCAAACGGGAAATTAGTGATTTACGGCATTGGCCGTGGTGCCACTTCCATTATCGCTTACGACCGAGCAGGAAACGAAATTTACAACGCAGAAGTGGTCGTAAATAAAAGCTTAAGGCTTTTAAAACAAACACTTATTGCAAGATATCCCGATGAAGATATTAAGCTGACCAACATTGGTGAGCAGGTTGTCATTGATGGTGTCGTGAGCAGCGAAGAAATCAAAAACAAGGTGTATCGCCACGTAGGTGAAATGCTGAAAAAGAGCAAAGAAAGAAATACTTTTGAGCTTACTAACGCAAACGGCGAAGATGGCGACCCTCTCGATTACACAGCGAGCTATGTGTATGAAGACATTATTAACAACCTGAAAGTTCTCACGACAGAGCAAATCAACGTAAAACTGACGGTTGCAGAAGTCTCCAGTTCATTCTTGACCGAATTGGGAGTTTCATACGCCGAAACAAACGGTAAGACTGTTGGTACTGCTGGTCAGTTCGTCAATAAGATTTTGGACTTTACTGCTGAGGATATCGTTGCGGTTATTTCAGCGAGTGGCAATGACAGCATTGGACAAGTGCTTGCCGAGCCAAATTTATCTGTGATTTCCGGTGAGTCCGCAAGCTTTTTAGTTGGTGGTGAAATTCCTATTACAGTTCGCGATAACGACGGCATCTCTGTTACTTACAAAGAGTACGGCGTAAAGCTGTCGATGGTGGCTAAGGTAACGGATTCTGAAAACATTCGTTTGTCACTGCTACCGGAAGTGAGCTCTATTGATAAGACAAATGGCGTGAACACTGGTCTAGTCAGCGTGCCTTCTTTGAGGACTCGCAAAGCCCAAACGACCGTGCAATTGAAAGATGGTCAAAGCTTTGTTCTAGCGGGTCTGTTGACATCAGAAGAACAGGAATCATTAGCCAAAATCCCTTACCTGGGTGATATCCCGATTTTGGGTGCGCTGTTTAGTAAAACCAATACTGAAAGAAGAAAGACTGAGCTGATTATCGTAGCGACAGTTAACCTCGTCGATCCTGTTAAAGAAACCGATATTAAACTGCCGAAGTTCAAACGAACGAGTGACCTTGAGCGTTTGTTGAAACTTGATCTTTCAAATGTTGATGACGAAGAGCTGGAAAATACGATAAAGGCGGGAGGCTTTAACTAATGAAGGCAAACCTATTGTTGGTGGTTTCTGTATTACTCTCGGGTTGCTCGGTATCGGTAACACCAAACAAAACAACCGTAGACACAATTGTAGAAACCTTTGAGTTTCGAGTCACAAACAAAGAAGTGGCGATGGATAAATCGGTTAACTTCGTCAATCAAATCAATCTTCAGTATCCGAAGTCGACATTTGCAATCAACTACGACGCCAAAGAAAGTCAGTTTGTTGATGGCTTTGTGAAAGAAATCAAGGCCAAAGGCGTAAACAAGTTGCGTTATACCCTAAACGCAAACAGCGAAAGCAAAGGCGTAAAAATCGTTGCGAAATACCACAAGATGCAAGAGCAAACTTGTGATGCTGTTTCATTCAACACCCTTAAACATCATCCATTTGGGTGCAGCTTGGAATACAACAGACGCTTGAGTATGACGAATCCTGTGGCGGAGTAAAAAATGGATTTAGATAACCTATTCAAAACGACTTCATCAAGCAAAGATAAGAAGAACAACACCATTGATCTGGTTGTTTCAGATGATTTGGCTTTTCTTCAAGCAATCGACGAGCTCTATGCAATCGAAGGTTTCGCTTCACCTTTAAAAGTCGACGATATTGATGACGAAAGTTGGCATAAAACTAACGCTGAAATAAAACATGTCATTCTTGACTTAAGAGCATGTGGTGAGTTGATTTCAGAAGTTGCGGAGATCTCTTCAAGATTAGACGTCAGCATTTCTCTTATTGTAGTGAGTAACATGGACTCAATACTGATGCGAGATAAAGTCCTGTCATTGGGTGCCAACTACATTCTTTGGGACCCTGAACTCGATGGTTTGTTAGGGGCGCTTAAAGAGTCAAGTGCTGCGACATTCTCACCAACAGTTAAGAAGAAGTCTCGCATTGCCAAGCGAGTCTTAGTGCTTGGTAGCAAAGGTGGGGTGGGCGTGTCGACGATCAGTGCCTTTCTTTCACACAGTTTGAGTCAACAAGCGAACTTAAAAACCTTGCTTGTTGAGCATGACACCATCGCACTAAACTCAGACATATTTCTAGGCTTAAAAGGGCTAAAAGCGCAGCAAAACAGCATTGATTTGAACCAGTCTGAACTGGATGCCGCGATTGCTGGAAGCTATGTAAAACCCGTTAAAGATAAGCTCAACTTCCTCACATTAGAAAAGAACGTTGCTTGCTTGAGCGATCATGTAGATTCGTTGTTTCGCATCTCTAACGAACTGGTTGATCAATACAACTTTATCATTGATTCCATGCCGCTTAGTGCGATTGATGAGCTGACAGCAGAAGACATCAGTGACCGATACAACCGTATTTTTATTGTTTGCGAACCTTCTGTGGCGTCACTAAGAGCGTACCACTCGATCAAGAAGAAGCTGGGTAAGTCTGAGCATCGAGTGATTTTCTCGATGACGCGATCTCAGAAGGACTACATGATGCCGCTTCAAGGGGCGAAAGAGAAAATCAAAGCCAAAGACGCGATTGATTTTGCTTATGAAGCCAATCTAGAGAAGCTCATTATTCAACAAGGCATTCAAAATACGGCAAAGCTTAAGTTTGCACCTGCTATTGCCAATATTGTGAATTCGTTGACGGGTAAAAAAGTCAAAGTGCAGAAAAAGTTCGCGTGGTTTAAGAAATGAATCACTTGAAAGAAGTTTATATTGAAATTCGAGATGAGATCTTTGACGCCTTAGATGCAGCCTCGTTAGTTGACGTTGAACCGTTGGAGCTTGAGAGCCAGCTAAAAGACTCCGTTAATATTCTTATTGAGAAGAAGCAACTTCAAATCAGTAGCTTAAAGCGTTTAGAGCTGGTTAAAGCACTGCTTGACGAGTTGAAAGGTCTTGGTCCCCTTCAAGCGTTGGTCGATAACGATGAAATCTCGGACATCATGATCAATGGTCCTTCGGACATCTTTATCGAATTGAACGGTAAGGTAGAAAAATCACCAATTCAGTTTGTTAACGAGAAACAGCTCAACACCATTGCTAAGCGTATTGCCTCAAATGTGGGGCGTCGAATTGATGAATCAAAACCGCTTTGTGATGCTCGTTTGGAAGATGGAAGTCGTGTAAACATTGTTATTCCGCCTCTTGCAATCGATGGGACATCCATTTCGATTCGTAAGTTCAAAGAGCAAAAAATCAAGCTAGAAAACTTGGTTCAGTTTGGCGCGCTATCGGTTGAAATGGCAAAGCTGCTTTCGATTGCCAGCCATTGTAAGTGCAACATCCTTATCTCTGGGGGTACGGGTTCAGGTAAAACAACCTTGTTGAACGCATTGTCCGGTTTCATTGGTAGTGGTGAACGTATCGTTACCATTGAAGATGCGGCCGAACTTCAATTGCAACAACCACACATTGTTCGATTGGAAACTCGTCAAGCAAGTGTTGAAGGGACGGGTGAAATCACTGCGCGAGATTTGGTAATCAACGCCCTGCGTATGCGACCAGATAGAATCATTGTTGGTGAGTGTCGTGGTGGTGAAGCGTTTGAAATGCTTCAAGCAATGAACACTGGTCACGATGGCTCAATGTCTACGCTTCACGCGAACACCCCTCGTGATGCGATTGCTCGTGTGGAGAGTATGGTAATGATGGCGACAGCCAGTCTACCGCTTGAGGCGATTCGTCGAACCATCGTGAGTGCGGTTGACCTGATAGTCCAAGTACGACGACTCCATGATGGTAGTCGTAAGCTCTTGTTTATCAGTGAAATTGTTGGTCTCGAAGGTGACAACGTTGTTATGGAAGATATCTTCCGGTTTGAAAACAACGGAATGGGTGATGAAGGCAAAATCTCGGGCGAATTTCGAACGCCAGGTCTTTCTAAGCGCTCTGTAATTTATGAGCGCGCGAAGTTCTTTGGCTTGGATGGGGCGCTGCAGGAGCTGTTCTCATGATGCTGATTGTCATTTTGCTATGGGTTGTAGTTGCGTTGTTTCTGTTTATTGGGCATTCGAAAAAACAGAAAGAAATCACATCAATCATTGAGCAATCTAATACGTTCGAGGGCGTTTCTGGCTCTCGAGCGGTTATCGATTCAGAAAGCTTTGATATCAGCTACCGAAAAAAGATTAAGGATAAATTTAAGCAGTTGAAAAAGCTGTTGAGTCCTAATGCAGGAATCAAATTGATTGGCTTTTTCGCGGGATCTTCATTAGCGGTTTACTTCGTTAACGATTGGTTCTTCATGTTTGAGTATTGGAAAGTGCTGCTTGCTTTGGAGCCAATATTGTTTGTGATGTTTATTCTCAAACTTAGTGGCATCCAAGCGCAGCGATTCAAGGATAACTTCCCGGATGCGCTGAACATTCTTTCTGGTGCGCTCTCCTCGGGTCAGAGTATTGTCCATGCGTTCGAATACGTGGGTACTCAGCTTGATAATGAAGTAGGCGAAGAGTTCAAGAAGATGTCAGAGCGTCTACTTATCGGTGAAGACCCAGATGATGTATTGGCGCGAAGTGCTGCGTCGTTCCCTTATGTTGAGTACTTTTTCTTTGCGGCGACGATTCGAATCAACTTGAGTCGAGGTGGCCAACTAAAAGACGTCATTAACCGTATCAACCGAATCATGTTTGAAGCAAGGGCGATCGAGAAGAAGAAAAATGCACTGACGTCAGAGGCGCGTGCTTCAGCAAAAATCATCGCGGCTCTGCCAGTTATCTTTATCATGATTTTGAAGTTCACAAGCCCAGATAACTATAACTTCGTGATGTTCGAAGATGGGGGGAAGCCTATTTTCTATTACGTGTTGATCAGTGAAGCTATCGGATTCTTCTTTATCTACATGATATTAAGAGGGGTGAAGTAGTGGTCGATATAAAATTAATCTTTTTAGGATTAGGGTTGTTTATTTCATTATCTGTCGCGTATTACTCATTAAAAGTGTTTGATAAAACCAAAGCGAATATTTCGACAAAAAAGATCATTGACTCAACCCAAGAAAAGACGCCTTTTTCAGAAAAGTTAGCAGTACAACTTTCGCGTCTGTCTTTTAATAAAGAAGAAACGAAAAACAACTTAGTTAGAGCAGGGATTCATAGTGATTTTATTGCACAGGCCTATTACCTGCTGAAGATTATACCGCTGTTATTTTGTTTAGCATTTATTGGCTATTCTTACATGCAAGGAGACATGGAATTTTCATCTGCGTTTATTTCATTCTCAGTCTCGATGCTTGTGTGTTTGATTGCGCCAGATATGTACATCTCTTCGAAAGGGAATGCGAATGTTCGTCACGTGAGTAGTCGACTGCCTTTCTTACTCGACTTAATGAACGTGTGTGTGCATACCGGGATGACGCTCGAAGCGAGCTTGGAATATTTATCGAACGAGTTAAAAACAGTCGATGAAAACCTGGCTTATGTTGTTAAAAAAACGTCAGAACGAGCCAAAATTGTTGGTTTGGATCGAGCACTTACTGAGTTCTATGATCTGGTTCCAACCCCAGAGGCACAAAGCTTTGTTATGACACTTACTCAAAGCTTGAAGTACGGCTCATCAGTAGGTGCGGTATTAGCCTCCCTCGCTTCTGATATTCGAGAAATAAACATGCTCGATTTGGAAGAAAGAATAGGAAAGATGGGGGCAAAAATGTCCATACCAATGATCACTTTTATCATGGTTCCTATTGTTGTTCTAATCGCAGCGCCAGGGATAATGAGGATGCTAGGATAATGAATGTAAAAAACTATATCTCCCTTTTTGTTTTATTGCTTTTAAGTGGGTGTTCCACCATCAATCAGGAATTAGTAACCAAAGAAAAACTACTAACTAATTCTGGACAAACTGAACAATTGATCGAGTTTTATAAAGCAAATTTGGTTGAGGTTCCAAGCTATAAGATAAAACTGATTAACTTATATCTCGATAACAAAGATCAAAAGTCTGCCGAATTATATATAAATACTCTTGAGAAAAAAGACCTCGAAGACCCAGAGATTATTTATATCTTAGCTAAGTTGGAATATCTAAAACGTAATTATGACGCAAGTGATCGTTATTTAGATGATTATTTAGAAAATGGTGGTCCGGAAGGTAATTATTATCTATTAAAAGGTAAGATTTTAGCGCGTAAGAAAGACTACAGCGGTGCAATCGCCAACTTCAACGACAGCAAGAAAAACGGCGCGTCTGACCGAGAAGCGAATAACAATATTGCCGTCGTGATGATGCTGCAAGGTCGTCCAGAACCTGCAATGGAGCTGCTATACAGCTTGTTTGCGGCTAATCCGAACGATGAAAAAGTCCGTTCAAATCTTCTATTAGCTTCGACTCGATCACACCGACCTGATGTGGCATTGGAAGTGTTAAAGCACGACAGCAGTGAACAAGAAGCGCGAGTCAAACTGAAAAAACTCATGCAGAGCGTCAAACCGCTTCCTAAAAAAGTAACGAAAAAAGCTCCACCAAAGCAGGTCGCTAAAGTAAAGGAAAAGAAAAATATGGAAATGGAAACGAAATCAGTCGATTTGAAACCAAAGTACGTAGCACGCTCAGTTCTAGATCCAAAAAATTTACGCCCTAAAGCGCCGTCAATTTACCGAATTCAAGTTTTGGCAACCTATAAGGTGATTCCTTCGGATTACTTAAACTATCTGAAAGGCAATTATGGAAGTGTGTATTCCTACACGCACGGCTTATGGAAGCGTTACTGCATTGGTGAGTTCAGTGACATCAATGACGCAAAGAAATTTCTTGAAAACATGGATGTCAAAGGTGCCTTTGTTGTTGATTACACGAAGAAAAGGTACGTCGAGCTATGATCAAGTTTCAAAAGGGAAGTTTGACGGTCGAGACCGCAATGGGCTTGCCAGTTTTACTAATGGTTCTGTTTACTTGGTTTGACTTGTCGGTTTTAACGTACTCAATGGGTGTGACGGATCATGCATTAACCACAGCAGTGATGAGCAGTAAAAAGCAAGGCAGCTCTCACAGTACTGAAAAAATTGATTACCAAGACGTAATAAAAACCAAGCTTGAATCAAGTGGTGGTGCACTATGGTCAAAAGTTGTTGATCACTCAACGGTTTCGGCATCGGTTTATTACTTTAAAAACCTAACTGACTTTATCCATTGTAATCGCAGTGGAAAAGTGTTGAGTGAATGCCCAAACATCAAGAAAGGCGACACTGCTGAAAACTCAGTCAACATGCCAATTGCCATATACCAATTGAGCTTCACCTATCAGCCTCTGTTTAACTTTGTTATGCCAAGCATGAACATTAGTCGCGAGATGGTCGCGGTTCAGGAGTACGAGCGCTGTACGTTCAAGTTAGGAGAGGAGATCAGTTGTGGTAACTAAGTCAAAGCAAACCGGTGCTTTTATTGTTGAGCTTGCATTGGTCTTACTCTTTTTTGGCTCCATTATTGCCATGCATATCAACTACACCATCGCCGTTAATAAAAAAGGGCAGTTGGATAGGGTTGTGTATTCGATCGTCAGTGTTATTAGTGAACGCCGACAGTTGTTTGCCAATGAGCTCGATATTTGTGGCGCAGGAGGTAAGCAGTGCGAGACACACATGAACAATTCGTTCGATATGGCGAAAGGCATGTTGAAACGCACACTACCAGATTTTGACGAAAATGAGCTGGGGATGCGAGTCATAGAGCTATCTTTGATTGATAAAGATAAGAAGCTTGTTAGAACCACCGCTTTAAAAGGCATGACGGCGGGGTGTAATTTTCCGGATCTAGAGGAAATTACAGTGGAAAAAGCAACAAAACTATTGCCTTTGACCACGCAAAACCGACGCCTTCCTCTTTATCATGTGTCTCTTTGCTACAAAACGCCGTTTAACATTATCGGTCTTATGAGCGGTGAGCCGATCAAAGTCGTGACCAGTTCCTATTCATTTGCAAGGATTTAATATGAAGCGCTTCACTAAGCAAAAAGGGGTTGCTGGGATCATATTTCTTTCGTTTCTCCCTATATTAATCATCACTTTCTCGTTTTCTGTTGGCTATACGCAACGTTTGCTTGCGCACTCAAAAATAGAGGAGGCGGCTGAAGTTGCGAGTCTTGCCTTGATTGCAAGTCCAGGCAAAGACAATCAAGAAGACAAAGACTATGCGCAGAGAATTGTCGACTTATATATTACCGACAATATTAGCGACATTCAGATCAACGTATCGACCAAGAAGTGTGAGTACAAAGACGGTTGCGTTCAGAAAGCCAATGAGTTATCGCCATTTGCAGACTTCACCGTGGTTGCGACCTCTGAGCATGATTCATGGATTTCACATAATGAAATCGGCGTAGAGCCAAAATTCAAAGTGTCTGGCGACTCGATCACCCGGAAATACTTACCTCAACCGGTGGATATCTACTTCATACTGGATACCAGTCAATCGATGAGTAACCTGTGGTATGGGCAAAACAACAAAACCCAGATGCAGGTGGTGAAGGAAACGATCACCAAAGTTGTCGAAGATTTGAAGGACTTCAAAACCGGTGAGAATAAGAAGAGTCGCGTTGCCTTGTTGACTTACAACGCCTACAACGTGAAATACGATAAAAAAGATCGCAGACTAAAATTCTACGACTATGCAAGTGAGTTTTCTCACACAGAAGCATCTTTCCAAAGCATTGTCGATGATATGTTTGACCAGTCTGTGGATGAACAAAACGTGTACCACTCTAGTTATTACAATCAGGCACGAGATATTCCAATAACAGACAACTATCAGGAATTTATCAATATCTTGAATTCGAACAAGGTAATGCCTGCTAGGGGTGGCGGCACCAATTCTTGGTTAGGTCTGATTGCAGCAGCGAAAGAGGCAGACAAAGTTAAGAAAGAAGAGCGTAACCCAGAACAGGTGTTTATCTTCCTTTCTGATGGTGCAGATACAGACGTACGATTCCCTGACTATCTCCATCGAAACAGTACGTATAGAAACAAATACGACGTGGTCACGAAAAGTTATCGAGACAGTTATGGTTATATTCAGTATCAACAAGTTTACGACAAGTTCTTGAAGTCATTAGTGCGTGAACACAACCTTTGTGAACAGCTCAAGAAAAGAATTTCTAGCAAAGAAAATAAGTTTCAAAGTGAACACGCGAAGTTAGAAGGTGAAAAAACAAAAGTCACTATGGGCGTTATAGGTGTTAACTACAACGTACAAAAGGACGATGGATTCGGTGATTGTGTTGGCGAGAAAAATATTTATCACGCAAAAAATGGTAAAGATGTCTACAAATACATATTAAATCTGATTAACGAAGAGACAGGACGATTAAAAGATTAAAATGAAAAAATTATTATCAATCGCGATTATTTTTACCTCAAATGTCGCACTCGCTAATTGTATTAATCATGATGAAAACTACGTGAGCTCTAAAATTCTTAAAAGTTCCGAAACAAAAGTCACTCAGGTTGTTGGTAAGTTAGCGGTGACGGTAAATGAAGAACGCTCTATTGTACAGGATAAGAGAGTAGTTAAGGTTGAAGGGTTGAATGCGACCGACAGCTGCACCTTTGATAAGAACTCGATGTCGTTGATCCTCAACTATGATACTGATAAATATCGTTTAACAGACACTCACAAACAAGCGATTTCGCAATACTTGGAACTGGTTGACGAAGGTACTCGTGTTCTTGTTGAAGGGCATACTGATGAAGTCGGCTCTCAAGCTTATAACAAAGGCTTGTCTGCTCGTCGCGCGAATGCCGCAACAACATACCTGAAACAAGGGTTAGGTCTAGGCAACAGGATTGTTGAAAAAGCATTCGGTGAGTCTGCACCGATTTGTAAGGTAAATGAAAACAAAGTATCTGGCTGTAACCGTCGAGTTGTATTAACGATAGACTAATGTGTAATCCACTGTTTGCTGTTGTCATTATAATTTTTATGTGCTCACTATTAAGTGGGGTTGTTTAGTAAAAGAGCTTGGTACTTACCAAGCTCTTTTATTACTGATATTTATTATGGAATAATAAATGTCTATTTCATTTTTCAATCATTAATCGATAGCATTTAATTTTGTTTTTATACAACGATAATTAAAATGTCTATTTCTCGATGCGTTATCGCTTCTACCTTTTTTCTATTCATTAGCCACCCAATATATTCAGCGGAGCTCATTATTGGACCAAGTATGAGTTCGCAGTTAGAGAGGGTGATATCAAATCCTTCCATTAAGAAGGACGTATCCGATTCATTGTTAGGAATCGACAAGAATCACAATCACATCCGTGACGACGTGGAAGCAGTGTTGAAAGCACTCAAAATCAGTGAAATTAATCACGATTTTCTTTTGCGTTACGTACAATATTCTTCAAGCATTTTGCAACACGACTTCTCGAGTAACGATGCGAATAATCAGCTCTTGGCATACGAGATCTACAAAGATTACCGTTATGTCAGACATTGCTTTAAGGAAGCCGGGGTGGACGGTAAAGATCTTTATGATGCGATACATGCGGTAAATCGATTGATGTTCAATACCGATGCTCGAATTGTCGCGTACCTGAACTACGAAAAGTACATCGACATAAGTACCATGTATGAGGGCATTAGTTACGATTGTAATAACTAGGGGTTGTTGTGATTTCAATTGGGAGGGACTGGGTTAGAGGACGATTTCTTATACCTTGGAAATCAATGACAGTGTCACTTTTTACTTATAGTCTTTTGTCTTAGCTAGGTATCCGCTCAAAGCTAATCACTTTGAGCGCTTTAGTTGTTCATTCTCTATATTCTACCGATTTTATATATTTTCGATTGTAAGTTACTTAAAAAGGAATACAATCGCGAAATGTTACCCCTTCTTGGTGGATCTAAAAATGATAAAGAAAACCCTCCTAGCTATGGCACTTTCTGCCAGTATTATTGCGCCTGCAATCGCTTGTACTGGCATCTCTCTTTCAACTACTGCAAATGACCATATTCACGCTCGAACGATTGAGTGGGGCGAGAGCGATCTCAATAGTAAACTGATTGTCGCCCCGCGTGACTATACGTTCACATCAACCATGCCAGACCAAAAGCACGGTTTAAGCTGGGAGAGCAAATATGGATTTGTTGGTATTTCAGTGAGTGATGACCGCTTTATTGGCGAAGGTATTAACGAAGAAGGGCTAACAGCTGGTTTGTTCTACTTTAAAGGGTACGGTTCTTTAAAGGCTTACAACCCGAAAGATCGCGCAAATAGTATCGCTGATATGGACTTTGTCCGTTGGATGTTGTCACAATTTAAAACCGTTGAAGAAGTGAAAACCGCAATGAAAAACATCGATATTGTGCCAGTGTATATCGATGAAAAAGGGCAGCCATCACCAACCGGACATTGGCGTGTTACTGATAAAGCAGGCAACAACATCGTAATTGAAATTATGGATGGTGGTCAGGTACATATTTACGACAATGAGGTGGGTGTACTGACTAATTCGCCAACCTTCCCATGGCAAGTAACGAACTTGAACAACTACATCCATCTGCAACCGGGCACCAGTGCGCCGACCAAGTTTGGTGACGTTGAAGCGAAATCTTTTGGTATTGGCTCTGGTTTCTTAGGTTTGCCGGGAGACATTACGCCGCCATCACGTTTTGTTCGTGCTGCGTTCTTTGTTAATACCGCGCCAGAATCAAAAAACTCGCAAGAAGCGGTCTCTCAAGCGTTCCATATTCTAAACAACTTCGATATTCCAATTGGTACTGAGTTTAACGCCGAATATCGTGAGCATATCCCAAATTTGCCAAGTGCCACTCAATGGACATCAGTGATCGACCAAGGAAATGGTGCGCTTTACTACACAACCATGCATGACAGCCGAATTAAAAAGGTTGATTTGAAAAAGATAGACTTTAACCAAAAGCAGGAGCTTAAACGTCAGCTTGATAACGGCTCGTTTACAGTTGAAGAAATCCGTCTTTAATTCATAAAACCAAGAGAGCAGGTGAGAGCCTGTTCTCTTTCAATCATTTTCCTTTTCTTTCCCTTATCTTTTCGTAAATCTCTCTTTTTCAACGACAAGCTCCCAAAGGGTACTCTTTGCAAATAGTAAGGGGCTTGGCTTGCATGCTTTGTAGCCGATTCTTGATTTAGACCCACTAGACCTTTAAATCGCCGCCGCGTGTTTAAACCCAGTCGTTCTCGCTGAATCAGGTATCTCGAGGTATATAGCTAAGATTAGAAAATCAGGCAGAAAGTGCTGTTTTTAGCCTTTTAATTCGGTTTTATGCGATTCTCATAGGCATTCTTTCAGAAATGTTCTAGCGTATGCTATCCAGACTTCCTCGGATATTTGCCAGAATCTCCCTAAATATATAAATGTTAGTTGGGGAAGTAGCGTGAAGGATAAAATGGAGAGATATTGGATTCAGTTGGTTGATAAAGCTGGCACTGCTTCTGATTTGTCGGACTTAACCCGTTTAAGGTTGCGAGGCTGTATTGGTAAATATGGCTTGAGATATAAGGTAGAAGGGGGCGTGCTTGCCGAGCATCGTTATGATCGAAAACGTCTTAGCCTAAATTTAGAGAGTGAAGAGTAAGCTCCACTCTCTAAGATGTCTTATGAATTGCTTTTGCTGGTTACTTTTTCTAAAGCGATTTGTTTAGCATCATTACTTGTGAACATTTGGTATGGACGCAGACCAAACAAAGGCATGATTGAGTAGATATGATCGAACAAGTCCGCTTGCACACCTTCATAGTAAGCCCAGTCAGTATTATTGGTAAAAGCGTAAACCTGCAACGGAATACCCTCTGGTGTCGGCTCTAGTTGCCTCACCATAATCAGCATGTACTGGTGAATGTCTTTGTTCGCTTTCAAGTAAGCATTAATGTAAGCGCGGAACATACCTAAGTTGGTCATTTGACGTAGGTTGCCGAAGGCGGGTTCCTCACTCATTTCTTGATTGTAATCACTGATTTCACGCGATTTTTCATAAATGTACTGACGAAGGATTCGGATGCTTTTTAGCTTTTCAATTTCTTCATCAGATAAGAAGCGAATTGATGTGACATCAACATTCACGGACCGCTTGATACGGCGACCGCCAGAATCTGACATGCCTTGCCAGTTAATGAAGGCGTTTTGCACCAATGCGTAAGCAGGCAGCATGCTCACGGTGTTATCGAAGTTTCGAACTTTTACTGTGGTGAGTGAGATTTCCTCTACTGTGCCATTCGCACCGTAAGAGTCCATTTGAATCCAATCGTTCAGGCTGATCATGCGGTTTGCAGATAGTTGAATGCCTGCAACAAAGCCCAATATCGTATCCTTAAACACCAACATGACGAAGCCCGTCGCAACGCCTAGACCTGATAGGAAAATCACCGGTGATTCGTTGGCAAGAATCGACATGGAAACCACAATACCAACAAAGAAGGTGAACAGTTTTATCAGTTGGACGAAGCTTTTGATCGGCATTCTTCTCGTGATGCCTTTAAACGTCGCAATGTCATTTAACGCATCAAGCAGGGCAAAGATCATCCAGATAAAAATGACTAAAATAGAGATGCTTAGAATCCGGTCAAAGATGTTCGCTAACCAATCGTAGTGACCTACGGCGAGAGGGATAAAGACATCCAACACCATGATTGGGATCAGTAATGAGAGCTTTTCTAAGACATCATACTTCGCCAAGCTTTCAGCGAGTGGTTTATTGGCTTTTTGTAGAACATTATTGACTGACCGCACGATCAGGTGATGCACTATCAAGTAGCTGATCGCTGCTGCGGTTAAGCTCGCAAGAATGAAAACGGTTGTGAGTTCGATGCCATAAGGGTCACTATTGATGCCCACGGAACTGAGTTTGTCTGCTATGAAAGTGCGAATGTGATGATCGAGCAAAATGTCATCCTCAAAATGTAACCTGAATGAAGAAGTGAGAACTTCTTTGAAGAGGTCAGGCAACAGGCGTTAGAAAGCCGCTCATCCTACTCTCCATCTCTTTGTTTTGCACTGGTTTAATCCAGCAATCTTGAAACTTATTATTCAAAAATAGCGTATAGCCGATGATGTGATACAGGTTTAACATCCAATTATGCAAACGGGACACGTATTTCTGTTAAGTCTGTGAACTCCCTATGTTTTATTAGACTAGACTGAGAAGGCGGCTCGCGTTTAATTCAAGAGGCATTCAATGGAAAATTCTAATCAATCACAACAGCCTACATTTTTGTCTAAAGGCTGGAAATACTTCGTTATCGTTGGCGTTATTATCTCTTTAATGGGCATTGGTGCTATGAGTTTGCCAGTGCTTGCGGGCGTAACGATATCGACTATAGTAGGTGCGGTACTACTGTTCAGTGGTTTGGTTCAGGCATACCACACGTTTTCTATTAATGTGTGGAAAGAGAAGCTTTGGTACGTATTAAGTGCTGTGCTGTATATTGTCGGCGGTCTGTTCATTCTGTTTAAACCATTGGCAGGTTTGGTGACCATTACTATGTTGATGGTGATCGTGATGATTCTAAATGGTTTAACCCGTGTATTTTTCGGCTTAAGTAATCGCAGTTTACCAAGCAGTAATGTGATCGTGCTCAGTGGCGTGATTTCTGTTCTGATTGGTGGCTACTTCTTTATGTTGCTCGACGATCCTGCGTTCTCGACTACATTGCTAGGCACTTTTGTTGGTATCTCATTATTGATTGAAGGCATTAGCTTTATCTTTATGGGGATGCAAATGAAGAAGCTCTCTTAAAGAGCGCCATCTACTATCTCGAGGTTACTTGGGTATAGAACAGTACAAAGTGCCTGCCGATTCGGTGGGCATTTTTTATAGAACGATAAAGGTGAAGGGATTAACGAAACAACAAAAAGCCCGATCATCAACTCGGGCTTTTATTGTGAATTAATGAGATCTGTTAACGCTCTGCGTTATTTGGATTCATAAGGTTTAGTGAGGCTGACATTGCGCTTTTCTTTGAATGAAAGAACCAACTGAGGCACAAGTGACATCGTAATCATGCCGATCATTAGGCTGTATTGAATAGGCGTGAAGCTTTCACCCATTAAAACCAAACCAGAGACAATGCCCGCAACAGGGTTAGCAATGCCACCGAAAGTAAAGTCCACAACCGACATACGCTGCAATAACCACACGTACATGCCGTAGCCAAGTGCGGTGTTGAGTATGATGACCCACAGTAGTCCACTTAGGTTTCTTAGAGTGATGTTTTCGACTGCTTGAACGTATGGCTCAGGGTTAATGCTTGCTAGTACACCTGCCGCGATAGATAAAACAACGCCGCCTAAAATAAGTTGCCAAGTGAGTACTGTCCACCAATGCATTCTTGAACCTAGAGACTTAGTTACGCTGCTGCCGATCACAATACACATAATGGCAGAGAGCATAGCCACTAGACCGATCGGGTTTAGCGTAATCGAGCTTGGGTCGAACAAAAACCAAGCCAGGGCGATAAGGGTGGCACCGCTGACTCCTTGAATAAGGCTCGGTTGGCGGTTGTAAACCACCCACCCAAACAGCATGGCAAAGACAGGTACTGAAATCATACCCACACCAGAGATTGCAGAAGGCAAGGTTAACGCCATCACGAAAATGAGACCAAAAAAGAGGGCAATATTAATCGTGCCAAGCACAAGCAAGATCTTCCAATCTTGTTTCTTTGGTAAAGAAGGTTTGATAGCAAGTAGCAATAGACCAGCTGGCAATGCTCGCAGTGCACCAAGTAACACTGGCGGCCAGTCTGGCAAAGTAAACTGTGTCACAGCGTACGTTGTACCCCAGAAGAACGCCGGAATCATCGCGAGTAAAATGTTCATGTTAAATATCTTTACGTTGAGATAATTTGTTGTAAAGGTACGCTCGTTATTGCTTCTTGTAAAGTATCTTTATGTTAAAATAAATTGGTCAATCAAAATATCTTTGGAGATAAAAGGATAAATGGACGCAATTGATAGAGTGGTAAGTCAGTGGGCTAAGGAAAAGCCTGATCTCGATACCGAGCCAATGGCGATCATGGGGCGTTTAATGCGGATTGCTAAATATATGGAAAACCACGTTGCCGAGGTACATAAGCGCTACGATCTTAAAATGGGTGAGTTTGATGTATTAGCTACGTTGCGTCGTAGTGGTGAACCTTATCGTTTAACCCCTTCGGAGTTGATCTCATCGATGATGCTGACGTCTGGTGCCATGACCAATCGACTCGACAAGCTGGAAAAAAAAGGATTGATCGCTCGCGAGCACAGCAAAGAAGATCGCCGCAGTGTGAGTGTTCAGCTTACTTCAAAAGGTTTTGAACTGATCGATGCGCTTATTGAGCAACATTTACAGGCTCAGCATGAATTAATGGGGTCGTTGACTCGTGACGAAAGAGCACAGGTTAATCAGGCATTAAAATTGTTATTGCCTCAGTATGAATAAATGAATTCAAAGGTTTAGGATAGGGATGAATCGCGAGCATTAGATAGTTAGCGCAGTTTCTCGATACATTGATGTGTGCAGAAAGTGACTTTCCGTTCGGTCCTGATGCGTTGGTTTTTAAAATCAAAGGGAAGATGCTCGCCATTCTAGCCGAGTGAAATGGGAGAGAGTACGTAAGCGTTAAAGTAACGCCTGAAGACGGGTTAGTACAAAATTTGTGTGAACGCTCATATGATCTTGTGGTCGCCAAATTAACCAAAGCTCAGCGTATTTCATTTGGATATCAGTAAGATAGTTTGTTATTGCTCACAGATATTCGGCTTATTATCAATATCAATAAACAAAAACTCGCACCTTTAACTCGCACCGACTATATAAATGTTATGGTGATGTTAAAGGTGAAGTTATGCGTGCACTCTCTGAATGGTTAGAAGCTTACGGTGAAAGCCATCAAAATCCAATCAACCAGAAAATTCATAAAGTTGCTGTCCCTGGCATCTTTCTTTCTGTCGTCGGGTTGATATGGTCCATTCCGCAGATTCCTTTGTTTGGGTTCAATCTCAATTGGGTATGGCTGGCGGCGTTACCAGCTTGGATCTTTTATTTCCGACTCTCACTAAGCGTATTTATGATGATGATCGGCTACACGGTTGCGTGTATTGGCTTGATATGGTCAATGGAGATACTCGGTTGGCCGGTACTCCACATCTCAATGCTGCTATTTGGAATCCTTTGGATATTCCAGTTTATCGGGCACAAGATAGAGGGGAAGAAGCCCTCGTTTTTCGAAGATATTCAGTTTCTTTTGATAGGACCAATCTGGGTCTTTCGTAAACATTAAAAGAAAGGTCTGTTTATCAGATTCGCGACTTAGGCTGTGCTACCATCCTGCTGCTTTGAAACACCCAGAGGTATGAGGTGTAGAGCAGTAATGAGGTTGCCACATGAGTGCAGATCAGCATTTTCAAGGTCAGTTTGAAGTCGAATTGAAATACCGTGTACAAGATAAACAAGCTTTTTTAGCAGTGTTGAGTGGTTTAGAACATGAAGTCATGTTTGAAGACAATCAAGAGTCTGATTGGTTCTACGACACGCCAGAACGCAAACTCAGTCATGAAGGAAAAAGTCTGGTAATCCGAGAAATCGAGCCGTCTGGTATCAAACTTTGGATTGTCAAAGGACCGGAAGAGGATCGCTGTGAAGCCACCGATATTACTAAGTCACATGCTGCCAAAAGTATGCTAGGAAACATGGGCTACGAAGTGATTCTTCAAACCAAAAAAGTACGCAGCATTTACTTTATCGGCTCATTCCATATTACTCTCGACCATCTAGAAGGCATTGGGCACTTTGCGGAATTCGCCATTATGACCGATGACGAAAGTTCACTTGTTCGTTATAAGCAAGAGTTAGAAGCGCTTGCGGCACGTTTTGGTTTGGATGAGTCGAACAAGGAGTTCCGTTCATACAAGCAGATGTGGCAGTCTAGGTAAAATTCACGTCATTTCTTATTGGTCTGACAAGCAACTCCCTCCAACAGCACTATGATTAGAAGTAGTGCGTAAGCAATGCGCCTAAGCCCATTAACAAAATAGGTAACCATTCGCGATAGTGTCCGTGACAATGTCACGAACTTGGAGGGGCAATGTACAACCGCGAGCACAAATACGTGTATTGGCGAGAAGAGCGCAAGAAAGGCAAGTGGCACTATATTATTAAGTCTTTCTTGATGATCTGCTGTGCGTTGCTGCTTGGCAAAGTCATTGGCTTGTTTATATTCGGTGAGCTGCAAACCTTTAAAGACATCACGGAGCAGTTTCCTGCGGATTTATTTATCGTGATGCTGGTGGGCTTTCCGATTAGCGTGATAGGTTGGTATCACGAAGAGTCTAAATTTTTCCGTGCTCTAAAGCGTCGAAACAAGAAGTTTAAAGCTCGATTAGAAAACCGCAAAAAGAAGAAATAAGACCGTTTGATAACATACCCAAGTAACCTCGAATCAATGACAACACTCTAAACTCCGCATATCAAAGTCACTTGGACGTAAACCGTAAGATTCAATTTTCGCGGCATTTTTGATGGCAACTTTCATTTCAACGTTTCATTCTTTCGTCTTGTCTCATCTCCATTCAATTAGTGTTTAACCATCTCCCATTTTTGTCTGTTGCTCGTATCGCGTGAAATTGTGCGCTTGATGGCATTATTTATTTCTGATTGCGATGCGGTGCTACTTTCATGATTTTTGCCAAGATTCTTTGAGCGTCTCTTTGCTAAATTTTTGCAAAGAACATCCTAAACAGGAACGGCAATGGATAAGAAAATCATGTTACACAGCCAACAGGTGTACTTCTGCAATGATGAAGCGTTGGCAGCAATGCAAACTGAATGTCTAGAGACCTTATACGACTACAATCAAACACGTCCTTCGGAGGGAGAGAAGCGCTCTAACATATTGAATCACTTGCTCGCATCGGTTGGAAAGAATTGCTACATCGAACCGCCATTGAGAGCTAACTGGGGCTGCCATACTCACCTAGGTGACAATGTTTACGCTAACTTTAATCTGACTTTAGTTGACGACACTCATATTTATATCGGCGATCATGTCATGATTGGACCGAATGTCACCATCGCGACTGCTGGGCACCCAATTGATCCGGAACTAAGGCGCGACATCGCTCAGTTTAATATCCCAGTTCATATTGGTAATAACGTTTGGATAGGGGCGAACTCGGTGGTATTACCGGGTGTGACAATCGGCGAAAACTCCGTAATTGGCGCGGGGAGTGTCGTGACAAAGGATATCCCAGCTAATGTTGTTGCGGTTGGCAATCCTTGTCGAGTATTACGAGAAATCGGCGAGCACGATAAAGAGTTTTACTTTAGAGATCGTAAGATTGAGCAAAACATGTTTAATGGTTAGCCCGTTACATGAACATCGTTTGAGCATTTCGGAAAAGCGGGCAGGTCGGTATTACTCGACCTGCCATGGCGCTAAAAGACAAAGTTCACCATGATGGTGTACATGTTTGCATTATCATCCTCTGGTGTATCGACGAATGCGCCAGATGCATTGCGATAAGCTTTGAAGTGTTGCCATTCTGCATTGAGTGACACATTGTAGTGAAGATCGTATCTCACACCAAGTAGGTAGCTGTCCCCAACCTTGTGCTCGTGGTCATCAAACTGCTGACCATAAGTCACGTAAGGGGTAAATTTGTTCAGGTTATACGCGCCTTGAGCGTACCAAGCGGAAGCGATATCGTTGGTTTGACCTTCGACGGTTAGCGTGAAGGCATCAAACTCGTACTCAGCACCTAATGAATACAATTTAATGCTCTCATTTTTCAACTTATCAGTGTATGACGGAAGAATAATGATTGAGCCATCAGGCGCTTGAACCGGGAAGTTAGTTAACTTGGTTTCTTGGTCATAGTTCGAATCCAAATACGTGAAATTCCAACGATAGTAATCGCCACTTAAGATGAAGTTAATACCGTACATTTCATTGGTCTTGAAGGTGAGCTCAGTACTATCATTGAAGTCGACCGTACTTTCATCGTGGAAGCCGACAAATGGTGTAGTCGTCAGTGTCATGCTGTCATTGATGTCATAGTTCCACAAGAATGAAATGCCGTTAAACGCGGTGATGCCTAAGATACTGTCATAAACTTCATTTGGTGGGCGAGCAGGGGTAAATGCGTGTCCGACATAGTAGTATTCAGAGGCTAAGAACACGGGCATTCTTAGACGACCGCCACGAAACTCAATATTGCCATAGGTATAGGCGAGGTAAGCCCACTCTAGTTGCGGGTCACTCCAATGGTCTTGCGGTCTTTTCACCACCTGCGCGGATGCTTTAAACGCGTCGTAGTAAAAATCCAGTTGAACACCTAATGTGGTGTCACAGTCATAACAGTTTTCGTCATCGATAAAACGATTCACTAATACTGGCGTTTTGTTGTCTGTTGTCGCCCATGAGGTTGAGCCAAAGCCACTTAACGATAAGTTATCGGTGAGTTCGATTGCTGCCAAGCTCGGGAAAGCGACGCTACTTAGTGTTGTTGCCGTGATGGATGCGATGAGTGTTTTCTTCATATTATTTCTCCGAACTTACAACGTAGAGGATTTGAGCATTTGAAGGAAGGCTACTCACTGGTGCATACCCAATGCGGTTAGGCTTTTCTTTCATCCATTCTAAAAGGGCTTCCATACTGGAATTATCAATGACTTTCGGTGGGCGAGCTTTACCTGAAAACGACAAGCTAGCCCAGTGCGCATTCATTTGCGCCGCGTTTTTATTGAGTAAATAACGGTAGAACTCTGAACGTTCAGATGACGCATCCGGCCAATCAGACAGTTCGATTCGCTTACCTTGTAAACGCTTGGTTTTACCACGATACAGTTTTCTCGCTTTGGTTATGTTGAGCTCATCAAAATTAGAGTCGAGGGAAAAAATCGCATAGCTATCGGCTGCGAGAGCTTCACTATCGAACGACATCAGCAAAGCAAAAGCCATCAAAGCTGTAGAGAGCGATTTGAGAACGTTATTTTTAGCTATAGAGAAGTGGGTATCCATACTATTACCCCTTAAATGACGCTTTCAATCTGGTGCAGAAGTTTTTCTTTTCTGACAGGCTTCGGTACGTATGCATCCATGCCAGAGTCGTAGCAACGCTGGATATCATCGTCCACAACACTTGCTGTCAGTGCAATAATCGGCGTTTTGGGTAATCCCGAATTTTTTTCGTAAGCACGGATTTCTTTAGTCGCTTCGAAGCCGTCCATTACAGGCATCATGCAATCCATCAAAATGATGTCGAAACCGTTATCTTGTTGAAACATATCAACGGCGATCTGACCATTTTCGGCAATCTCAAACTGATACCCAGCTTTACTCAGCAATAACGAGGCAACTTTCTGGTTCACCGTATTATCTTCTACAAGCAAAATGCGCTCAGAACGACTTGGAAGCGTATTGATAGAGGTCGGTTCCGGTTTATCTTGCGGTTTAGATTTCGCGCTAATGCCAGTACCAGAGAAGGCAGACGATACGTTGTCTTCAACGATTGGAACAGCCGTCGCTTTTGCTAATTTCTCTTTCAATATGTTGGCTTTGAAAGGTTTCGGTACGTAATCATCCATGCCAACATCAAAACACTTCTGAATGTCGTCATCGACCACACTTGCCGTTAACGCGATAATTGGGATCTTCACACTGCGATTTTGTTCGTGTTCCAGCTGTCGGATTTTCTGCGTGGCCTCAAATCCATCCATAACTGGCATCATGCAATCCATAAGAATCAAGGAGTATTGATTCTTTTTGAACATCTCGACCGCTTCTAGTCCATTTGCTGCTAGGTCAAAAGTAAAACCCGCTTTGGTTACATGCAAACCTGCGATTTTCTGGTTTACGGTGTTATCGTCGACCACCAAAATCTTACTTTGCGACGGTTCTGATGTACCCACCACTGCTTGTAAATTTGCTTGGTTGAATTTGGTCTCGCAATTTTCAAGCGCTTTGACCAGACGTTGCCCAAGAAGAGGTTGCGTAATGATGGCACTGACACTTTCACCAAAATCAAATTGGTCACTATGAAGGTGTTTAACCAAGCATAAGCGGACGTTCTGCGATTCAAGCTTGTTGAAGTGATCTTCGCTTTCCATTGCAGCATTTGGTCGAGTTTCAGCGTAGATAACAATGATGTGCTCATTGTCATTAATCCATGTTGGTAAACTATCTAAACTCGTAACCGATTGGTGAACAGCGATACGGTAGAAGTTCAATTCATCACGAAGCGTTGTTTCCATGTTGGTGTCGTCGCAGACCAACCAAATTTGTCCATAATTTGCGGTGTGTTTTGCATCAAAGTCGAGTTGAACAACAGAAGGGTTCAGTTGGAAGAAGAAGCGGCTACCTTTGCCTTTTTCTGATTCAAGTTGAATTTGCCCACCCATTAACTCAACCAGTTGAGTGCTGATGGCTAAGCCCAGCCCAGTACCGCCAAATTGGCGGGTAGTGGAGTCATCTTCTTGTGCGAATGGTTCGAAGATCTTTTTCTGTTGTTGCTCATCAATACCAATACCGGAATCTTGAACAGAAAACTCCATTACGGCATTTGAACCAGAAACAACATGAGTTGTAACAGAGAGGAGCACCGTTCCTTTATCAGTAAATTTAACGGCGTTAGACATAAAGTTCATTACGACTTGGCGTAAACGGTGATCGTCGATCATTAAGCGGAAAGGCGTGTTGCGGCTGATGTTTACTTTAAGGTCGATGCCTTTCTCTTTTGCTTTTGGTGAAACGATAGAAGCAATATCGTAAATGGATTCACGCACACAGGTCGAGTGCGGACTGATCAATAACATACCTGATTCAATCTTAGAGAAATCGAGTATGTCGTTAATCAAGCTAAGTAATAGTTGGGAGGACGTTTCAATCGTATCAACATAGTCGCGCTGTGTTGCGGTTAATGATGTATCAGATAGCACTTCAGAAATACCAATAACGCCATTAAGAGGGGTGCGGATTTCATGGGACATGTTGGCTAAGAAGCTGCTTTTCGCTTTGCTTGCTTTAATTGCATCGTCTTTTGCGCGCTCTGCGTCTTCTTTCGCTTGAGTTAATTTAACCTTGGCTTGTTCTCGTTCATAACTGAGTCTCTCGACTTCTTGGGCAAACTTACTCAGTTCGTCTTTACCTTTGACTAATTCGACAAGGGGGGATTCTTCGCTGTAACTGTCACGACGTAAGAACTCAAGAACCAGTTGAAGATTACTGGTTACTTTTCGAACCAAACGCACGGCTAAGCTCACGACGAGAATTGTCATGACTGACATGACGCTAATGAACATCAGTCGTTGTTGGTTTGCCGCGGAAATGGCATGTTCTACGTCTGCTTGCAATTGCTCCGTCATTTTGTTGTCGACCGCCTTAAGCAGAGCGAGTCGACCGTTTAGAGCTGTTAAACCAGCTGCGATTTCTTGTGGTGGAAGTGTACTAAGTGCTTCTTCATTTAAAAGGAAGCTTCTAAATTCTTGACTGCGTACAAAGACGTCATTGGTGAAGGTTTCAATAAGCAATTCAACTTGCTGTTGGTTAGCGTTTAATGTGACGAAGCGTTCTAAGAACAGTTGCTGATTCTTAACTAAGGAGTCGATCTCGCTGCTGACATCTACGTCATAGCTTTGATTTTGTTCAATAGAGTAAATCAAATATTGACTGAGCAGGTTTTCTTCTTGAGACCAGAACATTAACCACTCAATTTGCATCAATGCTGAAAGGTGAGCTTGAATTTCAAAGGTTGCATCATTGAATGGCACCTTTTCTAATGCCAATAAAATCTGTTTGTAGGTATCTGCACGCCACTCTGCGATATCGAGACGCTCGTCCATGTCGGTGGCTGCCGACAGAGAGAGGTTCGCTTCTTCGAGGCTAGAAAGAAGGTCTTTCATCTCAGCGCCTTTATCCAAGAAAATGCCATTGGCACCATTGCTGAGTGATTGAGTTACCGATTTTATTTCTGTTTCAACATCGGTAACTTCAGTGTTATTCGGCAAATTATAGAGATAAGAGACTTTGTCCATATAGTCAGAGAACAGTTGCGCTTTCTCAAGATCTTGCGCTTGGCTAGATAGTCGATGAACTTGCTGTCCGGCTAGAAAGAGAAGCAAAATGATGGGTAAGAAAACCAAGCTAAATAGCTTGTGTTTTACCGATAGGTTATTCCATGAAAACGATCCGACCACTGTGCACGTCCATATCCAATAAGTTGATATGAAAAGTGTAGGCTAACTATCTCAATTGTTAGAAATTCAGCACAAAAATTCGTACTTTTGCCATATGAAAACTGTGACACCTGCGACAAAAGTTCGATTTGTTAAGGATATAAAACTTTAAATCTATCAATAAAAACTGCGTTTCTCATTCAGTGAGAATTATTCAATTTACTGATATTTATAAACAAAATTCATTTGTTGAATGATTAAAATGTTTTGTCGTCAAGACTACTAAAATGTCTGTTTCGATATACAGGGGTGAGTATAATTGGCGGATTTTCTTGCTGGTGAGACCGTAGTGTAAACGTACTTGTATTTTTTAAAATCTGTACGCCAACATTCAAGGCCCATGAGCTGGAAAAAGGCTTAAATAAACCGCTAATCGATGGCAAATAACAATAACTAAATCATGAACGTATCTCGAAGTCTTCAGTCAGTCACCCTGCGTTACACTGTCCCAATAGTGTTGATAGCACTCTTTACTAACTTTACTTATTGGGCGTATCAACAAGTTGATGAGGCGAAAAACCTAGCTCGATACCATGTAAAATCGGCGGAGATCAACCTAGGAACCATCGTCGATGGATACCGCGATTTACTACGAGCAATGAGCAAAGACGAACACTTCATCGAACCCGATATTACGTTGCAAGAACGGGCAAATCGTGCGGTCCCTTACAAGCAAGCCTTTGAGCTTGCGGGTATTGGCTTTAGTGATGGAGTCGGGAACATGGTGAGCACGCACAACAATAAGGTGCACTCCATCGCTCATCGAGATTACTTTCATCAAGTGATTCGCAGTAAAAAAGCAGTGATGACCGACGTTCTCACTGATATCTCAAACGGCAATATCGTATACGTGTTATGTCGCCCTATGTTCGATGAATTGGGAGACCTAATGGGTACCATCTCAGCTTCTATTCATTTTAGCGAAATTCAAACCGCGCTCCAAAGCGATAGCGAAAATGATATCTACAGCGTTTTGCTGGACGAAGATCTGAATATCATTAGCCACTCTAAAGATGAGTTCTATGTAGGGGTAAACTTATTCAACTACGGTTATGAGAAGCTGTTTGATCGCGAAGGGAATCTGAAAGCACTTACCGGGGCAAATAATGGGGGATTCTTTACTTACAGTTCGCCATTTGATCTATCTTACGTTGAATTCACTAAAGTAGATGGAACACCTTGGATTCTGTTATCCAAAGCTAAGTTCAGCAGTTTGTTGGGTGAAGGCACCATGATGTTTGGTGTGAATGTTCTCATGATCATTGCTATTTACGTTGTGATTGCTCGTATGATGGGGAAACAAGTGGTTGGTTTGACCCAGCCCCTTGACCGATTTTTAGAAGAGAGCCAAGTTGTGTTCAACGACACGTCCATGGAGCTAAAGGAACATTTTGAACAAGTTCTTCAAGCAAGTCGGAATGGTGTTTTTTGCTCACGAAGTGGCTTGCTGACTCGTGAATACTTCTTGCGTGGCGCTGAAAAGTCACTGTCGCTCAGTAACAGTCCTAAAGCATGTATCTTCTTTGATATGGACAACCTGAAGTTTATCAACGACACCTATGGTCATATGGCTGGGGATAAAGTGATTGCGTTGTTTGTGGCAGTCTTGCGAGAACACTTTGCTCACAAACGAGACCTCATCGGTCGTTTTGGTGGGGATGAGTTTGTTGTTCTAACTCAAGAGTTTAATAGTAAGCGAGAGCTAGAATTAAAGTTGGATCAGTTTCTTCACCAACTCCAAGCAACCGCAGACCGTTTAGGTATTGATATTAATCTAACCGCGTCGATTGGTGTTGTGATGACTGAGGATGTAGAGCGAGATATTGAGACGCTTCTCCATTGCTCAGACATGGCGGTGTACCGCGCAAAACAACTAGGGAAGGGGCGCTACAAGTTTTACCACTCATCTATGATTGAAGTACCTTTGGTCAGTTCGGTGTAGAAAGCCCAAACGAAAGCCAGCAATGATATCTTGCTGGCTTTTTTGTTATTGCTTGAGATGGTTACCTAACAGAGTGGCTTTAACTATTAATTATTAACTATTAATTCTTAGGTAGCGTTGTGAAGATAGTCCATTCTTTCTCGACTTCACCTTTGTATCCGACCACGGTTGCGGTTACACGGCGATTGAGTGCATGGCTTCTTTCATCTGTCCCTTGAGCAGCAAGCTTGGTTTCACCAAAGCCGACGATTCTTAGACGATCTGGTGATATCCCATTTTGAATCAGCTCGTTGCGAACGCTTTCTGCTCTGCGTTTCGAAAGGGCAAGATTGTATTCATCCGTACCAGTGATACTGGTGTAACCTTGCAGTTCAATTGACGTTGTTGGGTACTCTTTAAGGAAATCAGAAAGGTCGCTAATTTGCTGAGCAAAGACAGGGTTGATTTCAGAAGAGTCGTTAGCAAATAGAACTCGAATCTGCATTTCTTGGGATGATTTCGCGTATTCCCCACAGCCGTCGTTATCGATCAAAGAGCCTTCTGGTGTTCCAGGACACAGGTCTCGTGCATTAATAACACCGTCTCTGTCATCGTCGATTAAGTCAGCAATCTGGTTAGCTGTCGGTGTTTCCATGTATTCGTATTCATCACCGGTTACTCTGTTTGAATTAGAGCCACTACAAGCGGAAATCAAACCAACCATGAAAAAAATAGGTATTACTTTCATATTAATACTCCACTTTCTCTAGCCACTCTCGTGGTATATCGATACGCAAAGAGTTAAGCAGTTGACCGGTTGCGTTCATTACGCGGTATTTTGCGTATTGCTCAGCATATTTGGCATCCAAGTAGTCCTTACGTGCTTCAAACAGCTCATTTTCTGTGTTGAGCAAATCGAGTAGGGTACGCTTACCAATACGATATTGTTTCTCGTAGGCAATGACTGTTTTTGCGGCTGAATCTACGTGATCGGATAGGAACTCTTTTTGCTGCAGCGTAAGATCCAATGCGCTCCAAGACAGCCTTAAACCTTCTTCAACATTTTGATATGCACCTTCACGAAGGTCTTTTGCTTTATTGAGTTGGTAAGCGAAGTTTTCAGAGTTCGCTGCGTCGCTACCACCGTTGTAAAGGTTATAACGCAATCTGAGCATAGCCAGTGTTTCGTCGCTTCTGCCTTTTAGACCGTCCGCATCATCACGCCAAGTCTGAGAAGCTTCAATTGAGATGGTTGGGTAGTTAACGCCCTTAGATTGTTTGTACTGGAACTTTGCGGAATCCACATCAGCTAACGCAACTTGGATGACTGGGTGGACTTCAAATGCTAATCCGATTGCTTCGTCCACGGTGTAAGGAAGGAAGTTTTCATCGGCACGTGGAAAGATCAAACCTTGTGGTGTTTGACCCACTAAACGAGTGAACATGGTATGAGAATCGAAAAGGTTGTTTTGTGCAGCCGCCAAGTTACCGTGCGCTTTCGCTAAACGAGCTTCAACTTGCGTTAAATCGGCAGTCGATCCAATCCCAGAATTTACGCGCTTTTTAATATCTGCGTAAATTTTCTTATGCACTGCAAGGTTGTTCTCTGACAGCGTTAATATTTCGTACGCTTTCACTGAGTCTAAATAAACTCTGGTTACTTCTAACGCGGTGTCTGAAGCGTCAGCGAGTAGTTGAAACCTTACCGATTCAGCATCTGCTGCAGTTCGGTCCATATCATTCAGTGTTGCGCTGCCATCCCATATGAGCTGGGTTAAAGTGATGGACGCTTCCTTTCGTGTTAAATCCGTGTCTCCACGGCTCACTTCTTCAGCCGGGTCAATCCCTTCATAACCGATGCCCGCATCCAAGTCTATGGATGGTAAATATGCTCCAGATGAGGCTTCGTTGATGTATTTACGACTGTTGAACTCATTGAACGCACTCTTGATGTCTGGGTTATTCTTCAACGTGAGCGCTACGGCTTGCTCTAAAGTTTGACCGAACACGGGTGACGTCAAAATGAAACTGCAGCAGCAAGCTATTTTTAGTCGATTCCATTTCACAGTGGTTCTCCTAGAAAATTTGTATAGCTTTTTAGTTATTTCATCTCAAGATTGAGACGAAACATCACAAATAACAGCTTATCGTCGATGAATTAATCAACATTCTGTTAACCCTAGGCTTTTATTCAGAAAATCCAGTGATCTGCCTAATAAAACCTTAGCACATATGAGCCAGAGTGCTCATTTGGTTGGCAGCCTTTATCAGAAGAAAAGCTTGAATTCTTAATATCATAGCGTCCTACAACCTGTTTCGCGCCTAAAGTAAAACGATCCCCGCCTATGGAACTCGTTCCCATCTCGTTGTCGCCATATACAAAGAAAACACGATGATTTTGACTAAACTATAGTCGTATTTGTTGGGGTGACAAACTTTTGACAACTTGAAAGCCTGGTGGGGTGATTTATGGATCGAGTAACCTTTAGCTCGCTTGCGAGTAATATCGTAGTTATTGGAATTGACGGGGAAATTAGGACCTTAGAACCAGGTCAGGTCCCTGCATCTGGGGAATTGGTTATCACTGAAGTGTCTGACACTTCTCAATTGAATTTCGAACAAATAGCCCCTGATGGCAGCTCAATTAATGTAACGGACGATATCACCGCACTAATTGAGGCAATCGCAGCCGGGGAAGACCCTGCACAGCTTGAAGGTGACTTTGAACCTGCAGCGGGTGAAAGCGATGGTTCGAGTCCACAGTCGACTGGAGCAATTGATCGTACAGGCGCAGAGGCCCTTGCTAGTACGGATTTCGAAACGGTCGGTACAGCAATACCCCTATCAGAAACTCAAGAGCTTTCGTTGCTTGAGTTTATCAACCAACAAATAATTATCCCTGCTCAGGTTATCGTTCAGGACATATCCAGCCCGACAATAAACGAAGGTGATCAAGCGTCTTTTGAAGTCACTCTCGACCAGCCCACACAGCAAGAGACTGAGGTGACATTATCCCTTAGTGATGATTCTGCGACAGGAGGAGCTGATTACGACAACTCGGTTATTACTATTACTTTTGAAGATGGAAGTACGGATCAAATAAATGTCGGAGAAGATGGGACGTTTTCTGTTTCAATCCCCATTGGAGATGAGTCGTTCGTAATCACGGTGGATACGATTGATGACGACGTATTTGAAGGAAACGAAACCTTCACATTGAGCGGTGGTACGGAGAGCCAACCTGAACCCGTTACAGGTGTGGCAACAATAACAGATGATGGCACTGGTCCGGGGGAAGAGCCTGATGACGATCGACCGACCGTTACTTCTGTAAGCGATACAACCGTAAACGAGGGTGAGGAAGCTGTGCTTGAGGTAACGCTTAGCAACCCGAGTACGTCAGAAACGACGGTGAACATGACGTTATCTGATGGAACTGCGGAGGGTGGATTAGATTACACAAACACTTCCGTCACTATTACGTTCGAGGATAACAGCACTCAGATTGTTAATGTAAACCCAGACGGTAGTTTTGCTGTCACTGTCCCTGCGAATGAGGTTAGTTACAATGTCACGATAAATACAATAGACGATGATTTGTTTGAAGGAACGGAGACGTTTACGTTATCGGGCTCAACAGAGAATCAAAATGGCACAACGTCAGGAACGGGAACCATCGTTGATGACGGTTCTGGTCCCGGTCCCAATCCGGATGACGATAGACCGACAGTTGCATCTATTAGTGATACTACGGTTAATGAGGGCGATTTAGCCATATTAGATGTGACGCTTAGTAACCTAAGTACGACCGATACTGTGGTCAGTATGAATCTGGCTGATGGTAGCGCTGAAGGTGGAATAGATTACACCAACACGTCTGTTACGATTACTTTCGAAGACAACAGCACTCAAGTCGTAAACATCAATCCAGATGGTAGCTTTGATGTATCCGTGCCAGCGAATAATATAAGCTACAGTGTCACTATTAGTACGACTGATGACGACCTCTTTGAAGGCTCAGAAACATTTACTTTGTCTGGAAACACTGGCAATCAAGCGATTCCTCAAATGGGAACAGGGACCATTATTGATGATGGTACTGGCCCGGGACCTGACCCTGATGACGACCGTCCAACGGTATCCATTAGCGATGCGGGAGTTGTTAATGAAGGTGATACGGCAAACTTCGTTGTGTCTCTAACTAATGAAGCTGATTCTCCAGTCCAAGTAGAACTAGGTCTTGATCTTGGTGATACCGAAACGGGCGATCTTGGCGTCCTAGAATACAACACTGGTTCAGGTTGGGTTGCCGTTCCAAACGATGGTGTAGTTACGGTACCTGCGGGATTAAGCGAGTTTGATGTTCGCGTTGCTACTATTGATGACGAAGTGTTTGAAGGTCCTGAAGAGTTCAGTGTTAGTGTGACAGGTTTGGACTCAGTTCAAGGTTCTGATTCAGGTAGTGCAACGATTGTCGATGACAATACTGGTCCTAGTCCCGATCCGGATGACGACCGTCCAACGGTATCTATCAGTGATGCAGGTACGATTAACGAAGGCGATACCGCTAACTTCGTTGTCTCGTTAACTAACGCTTCTGAAGCCCCAGTTGAAGTTCAACTCGACCTTAATCTCGGTGACACGGAAACAGGTGACCTCGGTACTTTTGAGTACAACACCGGCTCTGGTTGGGTAGCTGTTCCTGTCGATGGCGTAGTGACTGTGCCAGCAGGGTTAACTGAGTTCAATGTACGAATTGCATCGATTGATGACGAAGTTTATGAAGGTCCAGAGAACTTCACGGTAGACGTAACAGGTCTCGGTCCTGTCCAAGGCACTGATACGGGTAGCGCAACCATTGTTGACGATGGTACGGGCCCTGACCCCGATCCGGATGATGACCGTCCAACGGTATCTATCAGTGACGCTGGCACGATTAACGAAGGCGACACCGCCAACTTCGTTGTCTCACTGACCAATGCCTCTGAAGTGCCAGTGGAGGTTCAGCTCGACCTTAACCTTGGTAACACGGAAGCTGGCGATTTAGGCGCACTTGAATACAACACCGGCTCAGGTTGGGTTGCAGTGCCTGTCGATGGCATAGTAAGCATTCCTGCTGGTATGACTCAGTTCGATGTACGAATCACTTCTATTGATGATGAAGTCTACGAAGGTCCAGAGAACTTCACGGTAGACGTGACTGGTCTCGGTCCTGTCCTGGGCACTGATACGGGTACCGCAACCATTGTTGACGATGGTACGGGGCCAGAGCCTGAGCCAGATGATGACCGTCCGACGGTATCTATTAGTGATGCAGGCACGATCAACGAAGGCAACACCGCTAACTTTGTTGTCTCGTTAACTAACGCTTCTGAAGCCCCAGTTGAGGTTCAACTGGATCTTAACCTCGGTGATACCGAAGCAGGCGACCTCGGTACTCTCGAATACAACACCGGTTCAGGTTGGGTAGCCGTTCCTGTCGATGGCGTAGTGACTGTGCCAGCAGGCTTAACTGAGTTCGATGTACGAATCACTTCGATTGATGACGAAGTCTACGAAGGTCCAGAGAACTTTACGGTAGATGTGACCGGTCTTGGTCCTGTC
>NZ_JAPPTN010000010.1:0-239737 GCF_027587095.1 Vibrio sp. NFR | reverse complement strand
GCCTGCAAGGTGCAGTAGAGAATAGATAAGCATAGAGCCGTGACCGTTAGACAGTACGAAACGGTCACGGTCAGCCCACTCTGGGTTTGATGGGTTGTGGTTTAGGTGAGAGCGCCAAAGAACTTCAGCGATGTCAGCCATACCCATAGGTGCGCCTGGGTGGCCAGAGTTAGCTTGTTGAACACCGTCCATGCTTAGTGCACGGATTGCATTTGCAAGGTATTTACGATCCATAGTAGTTACTTCTCGATATTTGATTTAAATAGAGGGAACTCGTCGGAACAAGTTCAAATAGAATTTTTTGAATAAAGCGCTGATGCTAAAAGCGAGTAGGCTGGCTACTCGCTTTTGGTAAGCAATTAAAGCTTAGCTGCGATCATGTCTTCTAGTTTGCCTTGGTCAACCGCGAAGTTACGGATACCTTCAGCTACTTTCTCAACAGCCATTGCGTCTAGGTTGTGCTCCCATAGGAACTCAGCGTGAGACATTGGAGCTGGACGCTCTTTAGAACCTTTAGAATCAACTAGTTTCTCTACAACTTCGCCTTCAGCAGCTTCTAGCTCAGCAAGAAGAGCAGGAGCGATAGTTAGACGGTCACAGCCAGCAAGTTCTAGGATCTCGCCGATGTTACGGAAGCTTGCGCCCATAACAACCGTGTTGTAACCGTAGTCTTTGTAGTAGTTGTAGATGTCTGTTACTGAGATTACACCTGGATCTTCTGAAGCTTCGAAGTCACGACCTTCTTTCGCTTTGTACCAGTCCATGATGCGACCAACGAATGGCGAGATTAGGAATACACCTGCTTCAGCACATGCACGAGCTTGTGCGAAAGAGAATAGAAGCGTTAGGTTACAGTTGATGCCTTCTTTTTCAAGGATCTCTGCAGCGCGAATACCTTCCCAAGTAGAAGCCAGTTTGATTAGGATACGGTCGTTAGTGATGCCTGCGTCGTTGTACATTTTTACAAGTTGACGCGCTTTAGCAACACTGCCTTCTGTGTCGTAAGAAAGACGAGCATCTACTTCTGTAGAGATACGACCAGGAATAGTTTTTAGGATCTCTTTACCGATGTTTACTGCAAGCATGTCACAAGTGTCTTGTACTTGTTGTGCTTTGTCGTTGCTTTGTGCTTTTGCGTATTCGATAGAAGCGTCGATTAGAGGTGCGTACTCTTCGATTTGAGCCGCTTTTAGGATAAGAGATGGGTTCGTTGTTGCATCTTCAGGTTGGTACTTTTTGATTGCGTCAATTTCACCAGTGTCCGCTACTACAGTTGTTAGTTTACGAAGTTGCTCTAACTTGTTGCTCATAATCGATCATCCTATATAAATGGGCTTAAGTGTGGTTTTGAGTACCACAGCTTGTGCATTTGCAATCGTGTCGGCTAATCGTCTCATCATAATTAACGAGACATCTGCTCAGCCAACTACGGAAAATTTCGGTACCGAACATTTGCTTTGAACATTTGATCGGTAGCTGAGTAAATGATGAATCCATATTTATCCTATCCATGCTGAAAGTCAATCGTCGAAACCGACTTTAAGTGAAGTTCATCAACGTTTTTTTGCTGTGTGTTCAGAGTGTGACCCAAATAAACGTTTGCCCTTATTGTTCAAGGCTTGAGCAGCAGTAAGATTAATAAAATGACATAGTGAGAAAATGTCATTACAGTGAGCAAATGTCGCAGTAAAATTGGTAGGTAACATATGCTAAGTCAATGAGCAGATGCTCACTAATGCATACAATGTCGATCCTCTAAAAGGGCGAGAAAAATCATGAGCAGTTCTAACCAAGATATTTCTATTGAAAGTACAGACTTGTTGACGGAGATCTCCGTTGCTTATTATCAAGATGGTGCGACACAAGAAGAGATATCGAAAAAATTTTCCATATCACGTGCCAAAGTTGGGCGAATGCTGAAACAGGCTCGTGACGAAGGCATTGTTGAGATTACCGTAAAATATCACCCTGTGTTCAGTGCCAAGATAGAGCAGCGCCTCATCGAACGCTTTGGTGTGAAGCGAGCGCTGGTTGCTTTGGATCAACCTAATGAAGAAGCGCAACGCCTGCAAGTTTCTGGTTTAGTTTCTAATTACCTGACGAGTACCCTTAAGAACGGCATGGTGGTGACGGTAGGACAAGGGCGTAACGTATCTTCTGTGGCGCACCACATTGGTGTTATTACGCCGCGCGATTGTAAATTTGTGTGCGGTATCGGCGGGATTCACCCTCGTGGCGGTATGTTCAACGCCGACCATATATGTCGACAATTTGCCAAGAAATACGGCGGCACATCGGAAACCCTATACGCGCCTGCCTATGCTGAAAACCGCGAGCAGAAGGTCGCCTTTATGCAAAATGCCACGGTTAAGCAAACCCTGGATTTGGCGCGCAAAGCGGATGTCGCCCTCGTTGGTATCGGTGATATGAGTGAAAACAGCTACATGGTTGACCTTGGTTGGTTCACTCCAGATGAAGTGGTTCAATCTCGCTTGATGCAAGGTGTCGTAGGGGACTTTGCCGGTTATGACTTCTTTGACATTCACGGCAACGTAGCAAATACGGTGATGAGTGACCGTGTCATAGGCTTGGGTATTGAAGAATTTAGACCTATTGCAGAAGTGATTGCGATTGCAGCTGAAAACAGTAAGCCATTGGCGCTACTTGGAGCGTTAAGAACCGGAGCCATTGATGTGATTGCAACCAGCGTAAGTAACGCACTGACGGTTCTTAACTTGGATGAGCAGATGCACGGCAACAGTGCATCAGAGGTTTAGCACAAATAATATGCAAACTATGTAATCAGGTGATGAGGATTTATAAATGACTCGCAACCTGATTTCGTTTCCAAGTTAAAAATAATCCTCAGGAGTAATTTGTAGTTAATTACTCTGGAGGAAACGATGAAAAAGACACTTCTCGCAGCTGCTTTATTTACGGGGTTCATGGGCATAGCGCACGCCGAGCAAAAAGTCGTCGCAGGCTATTTTGCTGACTGGCAGTATGCAAACGCAGACAACCCTTATACGGTTAAAGATATTCCGGCTGATAACCTGACTCATATTATCTATGCGTTTTTGAGCATGTGTGGTCCTCACACTGGTGCCTCAGAAACCGTACAAAAACTGGTCGCAAAACAGTGTGAAGGTAAAGAGCCGTATACCGCGATTCTGGTTGATACCGAGGCGGCACTTGAAAAAGACTTTGGTCCGGTCTCTGTCGGCGTTCCATATAAAGGGCACTTCGCTCAATTAGCCGAACTTAAGAAGCAACACCCTGATCTGAAAATTCTCCCTTCTTTTGGCGGTTGGACCATGTCTGAACCTTTCCACGCGATGGCAAAAAACCAGCAAGCGATGGATCAGTTCTCTAAAACAGCAGTCGAGCTGGTTGCTCAATACGATTTCTTTGATGGTATTGACTTGGATTGGGAGTATCCAGGAGGTGGCGGCTTGACTACGTCTCCTTGGAACCCAGATACCAAACTGACGGATGAGCAAAAAGCACAAGAGCGTGACGCCTTCACTTACCTAGTTAAGACTATGCGTGGTGATTTAGACGCGTTAGCGAAAAAGACCAAGCGCGAGTACGAGCTTTCAACAGCAGTGGGTGTTGGTCCAAAAGCCGCGGGCATTGATTGGAAAGCGGCGCAGCCCTACTTAACCAATATGTTTGCCATGACGTATGACTTCCTTGGTGGTTGGGGACAACAAACAGGGCACACAACAAACTTGCATGCCACTGACCGCAGTTGGTGGGGCATGGGCGCTGACGTGTTCATTAATCAAATGATTGAGCTGGGTATTCCTAGTGAGAAGTTGGTGATTGGTGCCGCGTTTTATGGTCGCGGTTGGCAAGGAACCAAAGATTTCTCCGGTGGTTTACCAACTCAAGATTTATTGTCAGAGAAAGGCGCGCAGTTTGGTACTGGTGAGAATGGCTACTTCATGTTTTGGGACCTTATGAAGAACTACAGCGCAAAACAAGGTTACGAATATAAGTACGATGAACAATCTCAAGCCCCTTATTTATGGAACCCTGAGAAAAAAGTGTTCATTTCATTCGAAGATCAACGCTCTATCAAAGCCAAAGCGGATTGGGCAAAGCAAACGAATCTTGGTGGCATCTTTACGTGGGAGCTATCAGGTGATCCGAAAGGCGAGCTTGTTGAAGTGATGTATAAGGAAATGCAGAATTAATCTGTAAAACGTCACATTATTGTTTGTTCTTAAAGCCGTCGTTATTCTGCGACGGCTTTCTCATTTTGGTTTTGCTCAGAGAATTCGATTAATTGTTTGAAAGGTAATGGCTTAGAGTAGAAATATCCTTGAATCAAGTCACAGCCACACGCGGCTAACTGATCACGTTGCTGACGAGTTTCTACGCCTTCCGCGAGAACTTTCATGCCAAAGTTCTTACCAATCGCAATGATGTTTTGCACCATGTTAAGTGCTTTTTCATCATCTTCGATATTATCAATAAAGCTCTTGTCAATTTTGACTTCATCAATCGGAAGTGCTCTTAGCATCGAGAGGGAAGAGTACCCGGTACCGAAATCGTCGAGAGAGATTTTAAAACCGAGCGCATGCAAGCGCTCACAAATAGGTGCGAACTTATCGAGGTCTTCAATGAATAAGTTCTCAGTGATTTCAAGCGTGATGCGGTGTTGATCGACTTTATATTTGTCTATTAACGCCACTAAGTCATCAATGAAGTTTATTTGAATAAACTGTTTTACCGAGATATTAATCGACATCTGAATTGGCTGCGCTGCCATTTCCGTAAGGCGAGCCATGTCGATCAAGCTTTTCTCGATAATCAACTCACCCAATCTCACCATCAGACCTGAACTTTCCGCTACTGGGATAAACTCATTGGGTGGGACGAACCCAAGCTCTTCATCTTGCCAACGCACCAAGGCTTCAACACCATAAATTTTGCCATTAACGTTCAATTGCGGTTGATAAACTAAGAATAGATTTTGTCGTTCTATCGCTAGCCTTAAACGTTGTTCCATCTTCATCTTGTGAAGGTGTTTTGCCTGCATTTGTTGGTCAAAAATACTGTATGCATTGCGCTCTTTTTTTGCTTGATACATAGCGATATCTGCAGAACGAAGCAAGGCATCTAAGTTTTGACCGTGAGAAGGGTAAAGAGCAATACCGACGCTGCAACTCAACAGAAATTGGTTTTCTTGAACTAAGTAGGGTTCGGATAGGTAATTGATCAGCTCTTTTGCCAACGCTCTCACCGTACCTTCGTCGGTTTGGTTAACAAGCAGTATAAACTCGTCACTTGCTTCTCGAACGATCAGACGACCATCACAACCAAAGGTCTTTAAGCGTTGTGCGATCAGCTTCAATACCTCATCCCCAAATTCGTGACCATGGGTGTCATTCACGGATTTAAAGTTATCGATGTCGATAAACATCAGGCTAAATGGCGTGGCTGAGCCATTCACCCAGTGTCCAATATGTGCGCGCAGATATTCTCGATTTGGGAGTAGCGTGAGGTGGTCATGATGCGCTTGATATAAGAGTTTTCGTCGGGTACCCAATTCATTATTCGCAATGGAACGAACCAGCGCATAGAACCCACCTTGAATAAATAGGAACACGAGCGAGTATAGTGCGAACTGATCGAAAAAACCGCTCTGGATATACCGAAGATCCGTCGAAGACGATGCCCAAAGTTTATAATCTGGTAGGTATTTCAATGTGACCAGTTGATTAATTCTTGGGTCATCAGCAACAATGTTTACTGCGCTTGCAAGTGTTCTGACTGTATCTCGGCTCCATCCATACTTGTTTTCGATCTGTTCGAAAACGATAGCCTTGGTATGCCCGTCAGCAGGATGGCTGTAACTGTTGAGGTTTGCTTGTTCAGCCGAAGTAAAGGTTAGATAACCATCTTCACGATTTAATGACACTCGATTGTGTTCATTTGCGTGAACGTCGCTTCGAAAAACCAAAGAGGAGTTCATGTTGAAACCCGCCGTCATCACCGCGAGAACCTTACCATTTTTATCTCGAATAGCTTTTCGGATGGGGATAACAAGAGAGTCGAGCGCAGGCATAAAGTAAGTTCTACCAACCACCATGTGATCAGACTGTAGTGCGGCTTCAAACGTTCCTCTTGTTTGAGGATCTTGCTTCAAGTTACGCAGTTTTTGTAGGTCCAGATTCGAGCTTATCGCTAAATAATCGCCTTGTGGGTTTGTAAGACCAAATGCGGCGATCGCTGGGTGGATATCCATCAGCTCATCCAGAAGAGGTCGCATTTGCAATGAGGCGGTTCGAGTAAAGTCGTTCTGTTCAATCAATTGGTGACCGACAACTTCCAGTAAGGTTTCTTGTCCTTTAAACAGTGACTGTACAGATGAAGCAAACAGCTCTAATTGCAAGAGCTGCTTGTCTTTGTATTTATCGAGTATGGATTGATAATGATAATGACCAAACAGAGAGAACAAACCGACACTGATGGTAAAAAGTGTCAGATATAGCGTCCAAATGTTCTTCTTTAAGCCGATCATATCGTATTACTGCTCCTGATATTAATGCTCGATTGGTAGGGATTCATCGGCACCCCACTCAGTCCAAGAGCCGTCATAGACTGATAAATTCTGCAGACCAATTTGATAGGCAGCGAGCAACAAAATGCACGCGGTCACACCGGAACCACAGCTAAAAATGATTGAACTATCACTGTCTAATGTTAATCGGCTAAATATCTGTTGCAACTCGGAATTTGGCTTAATGTGACCGTCCGTTAAGAGTTCTTGAAACGGCAAGCAAACTGAATTAGGAATGTGTCCACTGCGTAACCCTTCTCTTGGTTCAGGAACTTCACCTAGGAAGCGGGCTTTAGCTCTAGCATCGACAATATTTGCACTGCAGTTATTAGAATGGGTTAACACGGTATGCGCGCTTAAGAATGCATCTGGGTTTAGTTTACCTGTGAAGTTGCCAATCTCTGTTGGTTGAGACAAGGTATCGACAATAGGTAATCCTGCTTCAACCCAAGCCGGAAGCCCCCCATTTAGAATGCATACGTTGTGATGACCCATCGCTCTGAACATCCACCAAGCTCTTGGTGCGGCAAGAGTGCCGGAATTGTCATACACCACAATCACATCTTCGTTATTTAACCCAAGTTGTTGAGCACTGCTATTAAAGCCTTGCTCTGTTGGCATCATGTGAGGCAGGTTGGAGTTAGGTAGGCAGAAGTCGTTGTCGTAATCAAAGCGCAAAGTGTTAGGTATCCATTTATCTTTGATCTTTTTGCCTTCTGATGGGATTTGAAAAGCAATGCTGGCGTCTAGGAGTTTGACATTGGGTTGGCTGATGAGCTCTTTGAGTTCATCTGTTGTGATCAGTGCTTGCATCGTCTTTAGTTTCCTCACAGTAGTATGGAATGTTTTGGCGTGAACAGCTTAAGCTCATTCGCAGTTTATAAACGTGAGCGGTTGCTCGAAGAGAGAATCAGTCGCTTGGCTAAATGTGACGATGGCACCTTCTGAACACTGAACATTTGTGGGTACTGCGACTCGTTTGAGCCCCAAAACGTCAGATTCTACTGTTAAGTAACGTCTTTGACCGTCCAGTGATTGCGTTAAGGTGTTCGATATTACTTCCGCTGTAATTAACTGTTTTTCTTCTGAGGACGTTAGCCATAGAGCCAAACACAACAGAACAATGGCACTAACAAAAGCCAATATGTAGGTTTTGGGGTTGTCCAACGTATTTTTCCCGCCGCATTAATAATCTTACTGTTTTACAACAAAAAAATCGCATGTTCAAAAGAACGATGCGATTTTTAAGTGTGAGTTGTTTTCTATCTTCACGTTTTCAGTTTGTTTTGGCTAAAGAATCCAATTGCTATCACCTGAAGAAATCACTTTCTGTATTGGGTCCGAGCCATCATAAAACCAGATTTCTACTAGAAGATTCCCTTGGCTGTCTGACACGTTGAAGTCAAAGTTTGCGGTTCCGTTATTCAGAGGTACAGAGGCCACTTTGCTCGGGTATTTTGCGTCATATTTCCCAGAACCACTCTCTTTGAAATCTTTGTAAACGCTTAGGTGTGCACGCTGTGAAGAGAAACCGCTGATATCCACATTTAATGAGCCTTGTACTACAGGGTCGTAGTTAAAGCCATCGGGCACTTCAAGATCTTGCATTGTAGGATCTTCATCTGGCACTGCAGTCTGTGTCGGTGGAGGGGGCGCACTCGTACCGCCTCCACCACCACCGCCGCCGCCACATGCTGTTAAAGCTAATCCCATGATGATTGTAATTAAAGTTCTCATAATGTTCTCTCCCTATGGAATGTAGCACTTGTTTGGTGTTGGAGCGGTATGCCAATCTGTACCTAGCTCGCCAGCAGATTCAGCCCATGTTTTGAACTGAGGATAAGCCTCAACCATATCGATACGTTCGAGTGGCCAATCCCAATCCTCAACGATTAATAGTGCCCAAGGTAGGTTGTTCGCAGTTTTAAAGTACACACCTTGTGAAGGGTTACTTGCGTCCACACCAACACCGAAGAGGTTTTGGTCATCAAATTGCTCTGTTGGCGCTTGGTCGGCTAAGTGAACTTCCCACTTACGTCCTGGTTGGAAAGTAATGCCGTCACCATGGTAAGTTCCTGGAGTCGCGAAGATGAACGGGTCGTAAGGCATCGCTTGTATGGATGAACGGTCAGAGCCTTCAGTAAAGTAGACGTTTAGAGTAAAGGTGAGAGACACGCTGTCGTCGCACCCAGCTTCTGTTCTAAAGAAGTTACAACCGCTCGAGGCATGTTGGCTCAAGTCTTCACTAATGATGAATATTGCTTCGTCAGAAATGCTTTCTAGCCCGTTGGACGCCTGCTCAATGCCATTAAAAGAGAGTGTTGTGAGACCATTTTCAATCGCGCTTCTCGAGATGCCCGGTAAGCGGATGGCGAACCCATTTTTGTAGTCTGCACCGTACGCAGCCAAGTCACCAGTGATTTGGATGTTCTCTACATGACCATCTAAGCTGGTTTCCGTGATTTGGAAAGTCACGACAACGTCATTCATGTCGTAGTCTGCTGTGTAGGGCCAGTTATCTTCATAAGCAACGGTGGCGAAGCTTTCTGCACTTGGGAAGTATTCAACAGAATACCCATTTCCCGTGATCGCAATAGGGTAATCTTCGACCTCACCAGATGTCGAACCACCGTCGTAATTCAACCCAGTTTGTTGGCTGAAGCGGAATCGACTCCAACTCGAACCTTCTGTTGCCGCAGTAGAAACAACGAATGGCAGTGGATTATTTCCGGCTGAAAGCAGTTCATCGGTAAAGACCTGTTCGCCTTCATCATCAAAGTCACCATCGCGGTTCCAGTCAAACCACGCAGACAGATAACCAGAAGTGGAGGCGGTGACATTCACAATGGAGCTTAAGCCAGGATCAAGCGCGGATACAAAACCAACACCATCCTCATCTGCTGTGCCCACGGAGTTATCATTTGCTTGACCGTCAGCGTCACCATCTGGGGCGACAGAACCAAGCCAAGTTACGTCGTCGACTTCGTGACGAGGTCCGTTAGAAGCTAGAGTTGTACTGTAACTATCGGGTGCATCGCCAAAATCAATAGGATCGTCTTCATCAATAACAGGTGCATTTGCACAACGCGCACCATCATTCTGACTTGAGCTTGGTCCGTTTGAGACAAACTCAACTGCCGGAACAATCCCTGCTGCAATGTTAGCGGCGTTTTCTGAAGACAAGTTGATACGATAGATCTTACCGTCTTGGTTACGCGATACATAATAGTTGCCGTTTACATCGAAATAACCAGCGCCGAATGTGCCTGTTTCGCCAGTGTCACCGATTGCAGTTGCATTGCCATTTGATGGATTGAACTGGTATAGGACACCAGAGTTGTTGTCGATACCATAAAGAGAACCGTCACCGGGATGGAACGCAAAGTCGGTAAGGTTGACAGTCGCCGTCGAGCTAATCTTTACGATGTTTAATGTTGCGTTTGGATCCGAGTCTAGTGGGGAGAGGTCAATGGAGAATAGACCTTTCCCTTTACGGTACAAATAGTAAACGTGATTGTAGACGTCACCCACAAAAAAGGTGTGATCGGTAGGTAGACCGGAAACGTTCAGTGTTTCTGCTTGAAAGTCTTTCCCTAATCGAACTATCTTTTTGTTCGTAGTGTCGTAGCCATAAATGTAACGGTCAGTGAAGTCAAAGCCCACGCCGTTAATACCCGAAGCTAAACCCGTGTCGTCCTCTAAAAGAGTAGTAGAACCTGTAACCAAATTGACGCCATAGATTTGAACTGGGGTTGATTGAAATAGGTATGCTTTGCTTGGGCAGGTGTCGAACGGCGTGGCTTGAGCATACGCACTTGCCATTAAAGTCCCAAGTATCAGTGATGTCCTTTTCATAATTCGCCCTCTCATTGGTTCGTGATATATGCAATGAAAGGAATGTGCCATATTTTAAGATTATGATTTTTAAATGATTATGATTATTAGATAGGCAGGTTTTAATTCTGATTGTCAAAATGAAAAAAAGCCCAACATTGAGTTGGGCTTTTTGGGAATGATTGAGTAGAGAGCTAACTACAAACCGGACAGGTTGGCATTTTCATCAGATTCATTTCTCGCCAAGACATGCTTAGCGCATCCAAAATAAGAATTTTTCCTTTCTTTGGCTGCCCGTAGTTAGCAATCACCTTGATGGCTTCCATTGCTTGGACTGCACCGACAATACCGACGACAGGTGCCATTACACCGGCTTCAACACAGCTTAACGCGCCACTGCCGAAGAGGGCGCTTAAGCACTGGTAACATGGTTGAGTAGGATCATCGTAAGTGAATACGCTTACTTGCCCTTCCATGCGAATAGCGGCACCCGAAACCAATGGTGTTTTTGTTTCAAAACACAAGCGGTTGAGTTGGTTGCGTGTATCTACGTTATCTGATGCATCTACAACGATAGTGTGTTGTTCGATGAGTTCTTTGAGCTCAGTATCATCAAGGCGTTTTGCAATGGTGTCCACGGCAATATGTGGGTTTAGCTCCCTTAGTGCCTCAGCCGCTGACTCGACCTTCTTACGACCAATATCCGCATCGTGGTGCAGCACTTGACGCTGTAGGTTAGATAGCTCAACGATATCATCATCAATCAATGTGATTTTACCTACACCGGCAGTCGCTAAGTATTGGCTTGAGGCGCAGCCTAAACCGCCAGCACCAAGCATCAATACCGATGCTTGCTTAAGTGCTTCTTGCCCATCAAAGTCAAATTGACGAAGAATGATTTGGCGGTTGTAACGCAACATTTCCTGATCGGAAAGAATATCCACAACGACTTCCTAGTAAAGGGTTGAGTTGAATAGTTGAATCTGAACCGTTTCGCCTACTTCGACGCGGCCGCGTTCACGCTCCAATACAACAAAACAGTTCGCTAGGCTCATTGATCGGAATGCACCAGAGCTTTGGTTACCTGTTGTTTCAACCACAAACTTGCCATCTTCTAAGGTATAGATGCCACGTTGGTAATCGGTACGCCCCGGTGCTTTCTTAAATGCTGTTTTGGTTGTCGCTGGAATAGACTCCGGAGCCTTCCACTCTGTATGTCCTGCGAGTTTTGCCAACATCGGTTGAACAAGCACGTACATGGTTAGCACCGCAGAAACAGGGTTGCCCGGCAGACCACAGAACCAAGCAGTACTTAGCTTACCAAAGGCGAAAGGCTTACCTGGCTTGATTGCCAGCTTCCAGAAACCGATCTCACCAAGTTCTTCAAGAATGTCTTTTGTGTAATCCGCTTCGCCAACGCTGACGCCACCAGAGGTAACAACGACATCAGCCAACGTTTGTGCTTTTTCAAAGGTCGCTTTGAGTGTTTCTGGGCAGTCGGGGATGATGCCTAAATCGACGGCTTCACAACCAAAGTTTTCAATCAACGGTTTGATCCCGTAACGGTTGCTGTCGTAGATTTGACCTTCTTCTAGCGATTCACCCAGTGGTTTTAGCTCATCACCAGTAGAGAAAAACGCCACTTTTGGTTTACGAACGACGGTCACATGGCTGACGCCAAGAGACGCAATCATTGGAATATCACGCGGCGTTAAACGAGCACCTTGCGCAAGTACAATGTCGCCTTGCTTGATGTCGTCACCTGTTGGGCGGATGTTGTTTTGTGGCTTCACGTCCGTTTGGTTGAACTGAACACCTGCATCCGTTACTTCGGTGTTCTCTTGCATGATAACGGCGTCACAACCCTCAGGGATTTTTGCGCCAGTCATAATGCGAACACAGGTACCTTGAGGCCATTCACCTTCAAAAGGTTGCCCTGCGAATGATTTGCCCGCCAAAGGCAGTACCGAAGACGACTCAAGATCTTGAATGCGAATTGCGTAACCGTCCATTGCTGAGTTATCGAATGGTGGTACATGGATAGGAGACAAGATGTCTTCTGCCAGTACAAAGCCAAGAGCATCAGCAAGTGGAAGAGAAAGAGTGGTTTGGATAGGTTTGATTCGCGATAGCATTTTATCCATCGCTTCTTCAATTGGCATCAAGCCAGGTGCGTCGCAGCAGCCCATTGAGAAAATCCTGTGTTCTTTTGTTTTGTGGCAACTTTACCATAAAAAGGGGACTGAGTAGGGTCTGTTAATCTTTTATGGTTAAATTTTGTTCGGACGGGGGCGCCTAGTCAAAATCGTTTTAGGCGAGGCAAGGAGTGTGTAGCCTAGTCATTCTAAGTAAATACTCCTTAACAAAGCATATAACGATTTTAGACGAACCCTTTGGGCAGCGTTTGTTGGTCATTTCTACTTCGTCATCGACTTCTCATGTAGGCTAACTACACATCAAAGTCTCTGCCTAGTATAAATGCCCAACAATTCGCTGCAAAAATCAGCTCGAAAGATCAACAGACCCTAAGAATGTCCACCTATAAAATATGGGTGTAATTATTCAAAAATCCGAGTATCCTTGTCAGCCATCCGAAAGGGGTAAAAAACCTGCGGAGCTCAAGAAAATCAGCTCAGTACCTTCATTTGATGTGACTTGGTGTAAAGACACGAACTGAGCAACTCAAAGCGAAAAGTATGAATGCAATTTTGGTTGGATTTGTACAATCGGCTGAAGTAACAAAAGAGGAAGTGGAATGTCAGGTCTTAGCGAGTCAGCGAAGTTAGTAAAAGAAGCGCTAGAGCAACGTGGTTTGGAAACGCCAATGTGCCCAAACAACGTAAGCCGTGAAGAGAAGAAAGAGAAGATCGAACACCACATGCGTGAGATCTTAAGTTTGCTTCAACTTGACCTAACTGACGATAGTCTAGAGGAAACGCCGCATCGTATCGCTAAGATGTACGTGGACGAAATCTTCTCCGGTCTAGATTACGCCAATTTCCCGAAAATCACTGTGATTGAAAACAAGATGAATGTAAGTGAGATGGTTCGCGTGAAAGACATCACAGTGACCAGTACTTGTGAGCACCACCTTGTTACGATCGATGGCAAAGCTGCCGTTGCTTACATCCCACGTGGCAAAATCATTGGTCTGTCTAAGATCAACCGTATTGTCCGCTTCTTTGCACAGCGCCCTCAAGTTCAAGAGCGTATGACACAGCAAATTCTTGTAGCACTTCAAACGTTGCTAGGTTCAGATGATGTGGCGGTGACTATTGATGCAACGCACTACTGCGTGAAATCTCGTGGTGTTATGGATGCAACCAGCGAAACGACGACAACAGCATTGGGTGGTATTTTCAAAAGCAACCCAGCGACACGTGCCGAGTTTCTCCACGGTTTACGCTAGGTAATCAAGCAAGTTTCTAAGAGGATGGTAAATGCCATCTTTTTTTTATCTATCTGAAAGTCATAGATAAGATGGATTTGAGACGACAAAAATCATTTATCGAACTTCGTGTTGACAGTTATTTGAGTTGCCCTTAATATCCGCGCCCAGCAAACGGTTGCGAGGGTTTTCTCTCTTATTTGATTTGCTTATCTGATTCTTCAAGTTCAGCTGATCTCGGTCAGTTGTCTTTCTTTTTTCTAATAATAGAAAGGCAACAATATTGAGACTTGGCATGACCACACAAACTACCGTTCACTCTTCTATTCCGACTTCTGCACAAGCCTCGGAAAATAGCTGGCAAAAGAAAGCTATTCTTAGTGTCGCATTCCTAATGGCGACTACCTCTGTTGGTCCTGGCTTTTTAACTCAGACAGCAGTCTTCACCAATATCTACAAAATCGACATGGCGTTTCCAGTCTTTGCATCCATGTTCATTACTTTCGGTATCGTGATGAACTTATGGCGCATTGTGGGTGTATCTGGCATGCGTATTCAAGACATTGCCAATAAAGTAGCTCCGGGCATGGGCTACGTGTTGGGTATTCTCCTTGCTCTTGGTGCGGTAGCGTTCAACTTTGGCAACGTGAGTGGAGCTGCACTTGGCATCAATGTGCTAACAGGGGTTGATACTACCTGGGGGGCTTTGTTTACCGGGGTTGTGGGATGCCTGCTGTTTGTGGTCCACAATGCATCTAAACGTATGGATCAGATGGCGCGCTATCTTGGTCTGTTTATGATCATTCTGATTGCTTACGTTGCAATGACCAGTTTGCCACCAATGGGTGAAACCATGAGCGCAGCGGTGATGCCGACAGATATTGGTAGCTTACTGCTCCCAACACTGACCATTGTGGGTGGTGCCGTCGGTGGTTACTATACGGGCGCACAACGCTTGGTTGATATCGGCTTACAAGGAAAAGACAAGGTTCCGGCGATAAAAACCGCGGCTTGGGCGGGCATTTCTATTGCAGTGGTGATTCGTATTCTGCTGTTCTTAGCCGTATTTGGTGTGATTGCGACAGGCGCAACGTTGGATTCTGCAAACCCAGCTGCTGATGCCTTCCGTCAAGGTGCTGGTGAAGTGGGTTACTTCATTTTTGGCTTGGTATTATTTGTCGCGTCGATTACCTCGGTTGTGGGGAACTCGTACATGGCCATCTCCCTGATCAAAACTCTATTCCCAATCGTGGCTCGTAACGAGAAAATGTGGTGCGTTGGCTTTATCATTATCACATCACTTGGCACAGTGACCATGAACATGCCGATTCTACTTCTTATGCTTGCAGGTTTGGTTAACAGCATTATTTTGCCAATTGTACTAGGCATGATGTTGGTAGCGACACGCAGAAAAGATATTGTGGGTGACTACAAGCATCCGGTCTATTTAACCTTTACGGGTATTGCGATTGTGGTGGTAATGGCGGCATCAAGTATGACCAACATCAGCAATTTTGTGTCGAAGTTCATCGGGTAACGTTGCTCGTTGAAGACAAAAGAAAACGGCCTCACAATGAGGCCGTTTTTTATGTTTGTTTCGATGGTGTCCTAACAAGCTCTGGCCAGTACATTTTGACATAACCAGCAGACACCCAAACCACGAGCACGGTTGCGATGCTTAGTTCTAGAAATCCAAAATCGTGTAACCAATGCCAATGCGGGTGAGATTCCGCGAAGAATGTGGTGAGACGATGCATTGCAATCGCACTGATCACGGAAGGAAAGGTGACCGCTGCGATAGATGGTTGAAATTTCAAACGCATCAAACGGAAATAACACAGATAAATTAACAAGGTCATCGTAATGGCGATGCCTGCCAGTGCGCCTGTCAGGATCGGATCTGGTTGCGCAAAGTTGACTAGGTACGCAGCCAGAGAAAGATTCACAGGCGCAGCCATGATCGCGAGTGTTGGTCGTGCTCGACGCGGCAGAGAGCCAAAGAATACCAAGCGATACAACACCAAAGGCAACATGAAGAAGTAAATGCCAATACACATCATCGCCAAAGTTTCAGAAAACACGTTGTGTCCAAACTGAGAGCCAGCAAGAGAAGAGCTGATCAAGCCCACAGGGTAAAGAAACCAGCTTGGCACTATGTTCGACATCTTGAAGTTCATGATTTGAAAACCAAAGAACAGCACCATCATCGTGAAATGCAGTAACACCGCCATAAACCACAGCGGGTAGGCAATGATTGGCGTTACCACGGCAAGATAGTCACACAGCATGAGTAACGCCATGCTCATTGGCGCCATTAAACTACCGCTCAGTGGGTGCTTGATGTCCGCCATAAACAGTCGAGGGCTGGTGGCGTATTTAAGTAGAACCGGGGTAAGAAGAAGAGCTCCGAGTGCAGCAAGGAATGGTCTTATTGGTTCTCCAATCTGTGGAATGTACAAAGCCCAAGCTTGTCCAAGCCCTATCATGCCTAGCGCTAACGCCGCTTGTGACGGAGGAACACTATAAAACTGCACAAGTCTTTTCCAGTTCAAAACGACTCCAGAAATGGGTTAATTGCTCTAATTTGAGGCGCAAATACTAACAAGTTTAACGTCTTCTTACCTTTCATTATGATAGGTAAATTCCAGAGAATGGGAATTTTGTGAGTTTGGTAGGAGATTTATGTAGAGACTTGCAAAAAAGTAGAATTACTGGCTCCAAAAGAATCTTAATGGTGAAAGATAATTTGGAGCCGGTACACCCAAGTACCTTAGGTATATTAGGTTAAGCTTGGTTTTCAGGCAGATCTTGTTGACGTAGCTTGTCATTCTTAAGCGTACGATGTAACAACTGGCTGTAAATTGGTTGTCCACCAAGTAATTGCGCCACTATTACTGCGCCTAAGCTGGTAATAATAAGTGGTAGGATCAGGTAGTAGTTATTGGTCATCTCGATAACCAGTAAGATACCTGTGATTGGCGCACGTACTGTTGCGGCAAATAGAGCCCCCATGCCAGCAATTGCGAAGACACCTGGTTCGATAGTCAATGAAGGTAACAGCATGTCTGCACTTGCTCCAAATGCATAGCCAAACAATGTGCCCAAAGCCAGCATTGGAGCGAAGATACCACCAGGTGCACCAGAACCAAAACAAAGTAGGGTAGTGATCACACGACCAACGAACAGCATAACTAAAATAGAAATTGAGTAGTTGCCGTTGGTAATGTCTGGAATCAAGCCAATACCGCCACCGGTTAGCTGAGGAACATAAAGCAGTAGCAAGCCAAACACACCGCCCAAAATAGTACCTGTGATCAAGTAACGTTTACGGTCGTTTTTATGTAGGGCAACAAAGCTGTCTTGCGCGATGGTGATTAGCTTATTGAAAATCACACCAAATACGCCAAACAAAGAACCGAGTAGCAAGAACAACCATAATGATTGTAATTCCGGTGATTGGTATTGTGGCATGGTGATTACCGCTTCTTGACCGTTAATCGCGCGAAACACAATGTTTGCCATGATCGCCGAAATGATCACTGCTCGAATAGAAATTAAAGAGTAGCGAAATTGAGGACGCATTTCCTCAACAACAAACATGATGCCTGCTAACGGCGCATTAAACGCCGCGGCTAAACCACCGGCAGCACCGGATGCTAATAGAGAGTGGCGAGTATCATCGTCTTTAATACGAAAGATATCGGTAACCATGCGACCAACCGCGCCACCCATTTGTACAGTTGGACCTTCACGACCTAAAACCATACCTGAGCCAAGTGCGCCCATGCCGCCAAAGAACTTCACCGGGATGACACGCCACCAACGTACCGGGCGAATATTGTCCATTGCACCTTCTATCTCAGGAATGCCGGAGCCAGAGGCTTCTGGTGCGAAACGGTGCACAAGGTAGTAACCGATGAATGCTAATGCACCACTGATTAAGATTGCGGCCAGCCACAAAGGCAGCACGCTACCGATTTCGCTTTTTAACCACTCAGTACGGGTTTCAGAAACAAAGTGAACAGCAATCTCAAAGTAAGTGCCGACAAGACCTGCTAGCGTACCAACGATGGCCGCCATAAAGAGGACGGAAAATGAAGTTGGCGTTGACCCTCGAGAGACAAACTGGTTAATCGCATCTTTAGGTACGTGCGCTAACACAGATTTCACAATTCTCTCGCGTTTGGTCATTAACAGATTCTCCTGACTACAGATTGGAAGGGACGGAAGAAATTATACGCTCAGGAGAGTCTAGACCTAATCAATAAAGATGCAATTTAGCTTTCCACTATTGAGCGGTTCAAGTGTCGATTGTCTAAATATTGATAAACTTTGTGCTATTGATCCCATATATGGCACTATTTTTTTATCGGTAAAACTTGTTTTCTGAGCAAAATGAACCATGCTTTAAGTGTAAAGCAACATGACTGCTTCAGAAGGAGGGATGTGAGGTTTTACACACAATTTGGATGGATTCAAACCCTACAGAAATTCCTCGTTATTTGTTCGGGATGCATCAATAGACTTCCCGATTCGCATACTCACGATTGAGTCACGAGGCAGAGGCGCACGCATAGGTGCGCCTTTTTAATGCCTATAATCTTCCCCTTTACTTATTTTAAATAACCGTACGAAGTGTTGATAATTCCAGCTTGGTATGGCATTCTGTTTTCTCGTAATGGTTCTCGGCGTGATGGATTACGCGGTTTAGGCTTTATACAAAGATTGATGCGGGCTAGAAGGTCCGCTTTTTTGTGTCTGAAATTCGAGCTGAGTACTTGCTTATCTTAGGTATAGGGGCAAAGATAGCGTTTTCGATAACATCAAATTCAATCGTCAAGTAATACCATGTCGCGCTTTTCTCTTTGTTTGCTCATTTTCTCCGGGTTATTTTCTCAAACTACATCGGCTCAAGATCTATGGTGGCAGGCGATATTATCGAGTGCTCCTGTTGAACAAATCCAACAAGCGATAACGACAGGTGGAGCTTGGTATCGATGTGAGACACAAGATAGTACCGAAGCGTTTTGTTTGGATGATTTTCACTACTACCATCAGCATCTCTACGGAGAGTCAACAATAGAAGATCGTGAGGTCTATTTGTCTTTTCTTACCGAGTACCAACCCCAGAGTTTGAGCGAACTGATTTTAAATTTGAGGAAAGATGGGCTGGTGATGCAGAAGGTGGAGATTGATGGGCAACAATATGATATTTCTGAAGCGATGAGGCACGCCACGCCTGAAGAGGTAGATAAAGAGCTGATTGTCTTTATTAATCGCTATCCACAGCAAGCGCCACGAAGTATTGATTGGGTGTTAGCACAAGAGTTTGGCACGCCAACGCCAAGATTAAACGTCATGTTAAACAGCGATGGCGAGATGATTGAACTAAAGGTGATCCGTTTCTAAAGTGTTATGCTTTAGACGTCTGAAGCCTCAGTTTTGTTTTCGTGATGGAGAGCCAAAAATGTCGCCATCGCAGATTCATCCAAAAAACCATCCGACTTTTTATGCGCGCGTAGATACTGATAACCCGCAACCAATTTGCGGTGCTGCGCTTCTTCTTCCCCAGAAATTACACCATCCATGACATGTTGATAGGCGAGTTTGTAAGCCTCCATATCCACTACTTCGGCTTGGCGATATAAGTAACCACAACCCGTCGCTAGCCATTCTAGTGAGCAGTTTGCTCGCATCGCTATTTGGTTCGCTTTGGTTAAACTTGGTTCACTTCCTTTGAGATATTTCCTGATCAAAGCTTCAGATACATCGACGCGTCGAGCGAAGCCGCTGACACTTTCTTCGCCTATAAGGGTGGCGAGTCGTTGGGCAAAAGACATATTTCGTACTCCAGTTCGAATTGCGAAAGTTTACCCGTTGAGCGAACGGTAAAACAAGACTAGGATGAAAGCAGATTAAGAAAAGGAGAGAAACCCATGGTTGCAAAAGTAGTGACTGCACCAAACGGTCCAGAGTTTTCTGAGCTGGTTCAAGGATATTGGCGTGCAGTAGATTGGGGCATGACAGCGCAAGAACGTTTGTCATTCCTAAAGCAACATATTGAGTTAGGTATTACGACTGTCGACCATGCTGACATCTACGGTAACTACGAATGTGAAGGGCTGTTTGGTGAAGCATTGGCGTTGGATAAAAGTGTTCGTGAGCAAATCCAGATCGTGACCAAATGCGACATTAACTTGTGTGGTGATAAAACACCTGAGCGTAAGATCAATCATTATGATACTAGCGCGGCGCATATCTACCAATCCGTCAACAACTCACTTGAGCGTTTAAATGTTGATGAGATTGACGTGCTCTTGATTCATCGTCCTGACGTTTTGATGGATGCAGATGAAGTGGCAGAAGCGTTTTCGGAGCTTCATAAAGTCGGTAAGGTGAAGCACTTTGGTGTTTCTAACTTCACACCTCGTCAATTTGAACTTTTGCAATCGCGCTTAAGCAAGCCACTTGTGACTAACCAAGTGGAAATCAATCCCCTTAACTTTGAAGTTGCACACGATGGTACGTTAGACCAGATGCAAACTTTACGAGTGCGCCCGATGGCATGGTCGTGTCTAGGTGGTGGTTCAATCTTTACGGGTGATACGGAGCAAGCGGTTCGTGTTCGCAACGAGTTAGAAATGATTCGTGAAGAAGTCGGTGCGAACAGTATTGATGAAGTGATTTACGCTTGGGTTCGTCGTTTACCATCGAAGCCAATGCCTATTATTGGTTCGGGTAAAATTGAGCGAGTTCACTCGGCGGTTAATGCACTGAATATTGAATTGACGCGTGAGCAGTGGTACCGAGTTTGGGTCGCTTCAAAAGGTCACGGTGTGCCATAGAAAGACCGAACAGTTTTATCTTCTTAGGCACTCTTGATATCCAAGTAACCACGCATTTCGAGGTTATAGGATATATTGGGTGCCTTTTTGCCTTCTAGATTATCTTTTTCATTCTAATTGCTAAGAGCAACCCTTTGCGTATCAGGCTTTGTCGAAGTTTTAATCACACTTGCGCAACATCACTAAATGTATAGGGAATTGCGTTTTTTATTGGTTCACTGGTTCACTCATCTATTCATATTGCGTATGCTAGTCCGGTAAACAAGAAATAATAAAAACTCCTCGTCAGTTTTCTCGTACTTTGTGCTGCGACAATCTGTTAGACTCCTGCGCAGATTGTTGAATATATAAAGGTGGTAGAATGTCTTTTCCTGTACTCATCTGTGATGACTCTGCGTTAGCACGCAAACAGATGGCAAGATCACTGCCGGCAACATTAAATGCAGACGTGACATTTGCCATTCATGGTAAAAACGCGCTAGAAGAACTAGCGCAGAAAGAATTTAAACTGATGTTTCTTGATTTGACCATGCCAGAGATGGATGGTTTTGAAACATTGGAAAACATGAAACGCTTAGGCATTCAAACGCCAGTTGTGGTTGTGTCTGGTGATATTCAACCCAAAGCAAAAGAGCGTGTATTTGCACTCGGTGCGAAAGCGTTTATTCAAAAGCCAATTGGTAAAGACGAGCTTAAAGCGACGTTAAAAGAGCTGATTGAGCCTAATGATCGTCCACAGGTCATCACTCCTACAACGATTGAGCTGCCTATTCTGCGTCGTCGTGATATTTACATGGAAGTGGCTAACGTGTCGATTGGTCGAGCGGCAGATGCCTTGGCGCGTCACTTTGATGTTTTTGTTCAGCTTCCACTTCCAAACGTAAATATCTTCGAAGTCAGTGAGCTTCATATGGCATTGAGAGATTTAGCATCTCATGACAACGTCTCAGGTGTTTGTCAGGGGTTTTGTGGAGAAGGCATTGCGGGCGAAGCACTGGTTATCCTAAGTGACTCAAGTGTCTCTGACTTGAAAAAGCTAATGAAGGTGCCTGCAGATAGCGAAGAGTTAGAAGAGCTCGAACTGCTGATGGATATCTCTAACATCTTGGTAGGCGCATTCTTGAATGGTTTAGGTGAGCAATCTGAGGTGCGATTCTTCCAGAGTTCTCCTGTATTGCTCGGGCAGCACATCTCCATCGATTCAATTATTGAATCAACCACGGGGGCATTTAGTCGAACCATGACATTTGAAGTGAGCTACAACATTGAAGGTACATCAATTCGTTGTGATCTTCTGTTTATGTTCGTTGACGAGTCGCTGCCTTTGCTAGACAACAAATTGTCATACCTAATGGAGGACTTCTAATGCTGAATCTACCTGCAGAATTTGAACAATTCCATTGGATGGTCGACATGGTTCAGAATGTCGACATGGGTTTGGTTGTGATCGATAAAGATTACAACGTACAAGTATGGAATGGGTTTATGACCCATCACAGTGGCTTGCAATCTCACGAGGCAATTGGTCGCTCCATTTTTGATATTTTCCCAGAGATCCCACAAGAGTGGTTCAAGCTAAAAACCAAGCCGGTTTATGATTTGGGCTGCCGAAGCTTTATTACTTGGCGTCAGCGTCCGTATTTGTTCCGCTGCCGTAACGTGCGTCCTGTGACACAACAAGCAGAGTTTATGTACCAGAACGTAACGCTGAACCCAATGCGTACACCTACAGGAAAAATCAATTCCTTGTTCTTGTCTATTCAAGATGCGACGGCTGAAGCGTTGATGTCTCAGCAACACAACTAAAGGTTGATTAAATAACGATATTAAAAGCCGAGGTTCGCCTCGGCTTTTTTGTATACTTAAATCGTGTCTTCAAATGCGCAGAATAATCATATGGACTTTAATCTCGCTCTCAAGCTCTACACCGCTGAACAAGTCAGAAATGGAGAAGTAATGGCAGCTCAATTGGCGGGGGTATCAATGTATAGCCTTATGCAACGCGCTGGAATGGCTGTGTATGAGCGTTTTCTTCATCTTTATCCCAGAGCACGAAATGTGTTGGTGGTGTGCGGTAAAGGCAATAATGGTGGTGATGGTTATGTGTTTGCCACTCTAGCAAAGCAGGCACAGCTGAATGTACGCGTGTTTCAGTTGGGTGACCCTTTAACCTTGAAAGGTGATGCTCTGAGAGCGTTCGAAGATTGGCAAGCTAGCGATGGAGAGAACAGTGCTTGGGATGATTGGCATACTGCATTGTTAGAAGCTGATGTGATTATCGATGGCATGTTAGGGACAGGGTTAATGGGAGAAGTCAGAGCCGACTCTCGTCGCTATATAGAGCAAATCAATCAAGTCCATTGTCCTGTAATCGCTATTGATGTGCCATCGGGTCTAAGTGCTGATACTGGCGCCGTTTTGGGAGAGGCTATTCGCGCAGACCATACCGTGACATTTATTGGTGTAAAGCAAGGTTTGTGCACGGGGCAAGCAAGAGATTACGTTGGAGACCTGCATTTTTCCGGCTTAGGTGTGAACGTCGAGTTCGAGTCGATTGAAGAAGAAAGCGCGTTAGGTATTGATCATCAGATTATCGGTAGACTGCTACCTGAAAGGAAAGCCACTGCCCATAAAGGCGATAACGGGAAACTCCTCTGTGTAGGAGGTAATCAAGGTATGGCAGGCGCGATTCGATTATGTGCTTCTGCCGCAGCGAGAACAGGGGCGGGTTTAACTGCAGCGATTACCTATCCAAGCTCGCTACTACCGTTACAAGTGGGAGCTCCAGAAATAATGAGTCGAGGCATTACACTTGATGAGCTCAAAGACACCGATAACGAGCTGGTTAAGCGTAGTCGTTGGGCTGATGTTCTCGTCTTTGGTCCTGGTTTTGGGCAAGATGAATGGGCACATCAGGCATATCAATTCTTATCTCAGAAAAACAAACTCAAAGTGGTGGACGCTGACGGACTAAACATCCTTGCTATGCTCAATCAGAGAAATGATGTCGTGTTTTTACGAGACGAGCAACGCGTTATGACACCGCACCCCGGAGAAGCTGCACGCTTGCTCCATGTTTCAACAAAAGAGGTAGAGCAGGACCGTTTTGCAGCGGCGAGGCAGCTTCATGAACGCTACGGTGGAGTTGTTGTACTCAAAGGCGCGGGCACTCTTATCTATGACGGTGTCAGAATGTATGTTTGTCTCGCGGGTAACCCTGGGATGGCGAGTGGGGGAATGGGAGACGTCTTGTCTGGTGTGATTGCTGCGCTACTTGCAAAAGGACTTCCTATTGCTGTGGCGGCTCGTTTAGGCGTGATACTTCATAGTCATGCAGCCGATATTAATGTCCAACAAAGTGGTGAAGTTGGCTTGTTGGCGAGTGACGTTATCGAATCTCTTCGATGTGCCATCAACACACAAAAGAACTGAACAGAGCTTTTTTAGCTCATTCGCTTTCAAGAAGAGGCAAAAAAGTGATGTTGGGCATGAAAAATTTGAAGGAATATTTTTTTGAAGAATCGCACTAACTGGGTCAGTTTGGCGTTATTTTGAGCGTTTATGAGAAGTTAAACGGTAACCTACGATGAAAGTGACGCAAAGGTTTGCGCAAAGGATAAAATAATCGAGCGCTTTAACTGTTTGATATTGTTAATTAAGTTGCGATTTTGGGAAGAGGGGAGGTGTTTTTGATATGCAATTTCCAAGATGGTATCACAAAAAAAAATCAAATATCAGACTTGTAGGAAATAAATCACAGCCTATAATGCTGAAAACCGGAGCGTCTGCCAACGCTCCGGTTTTTTTGTGTCCGAAGAACAGTGAACTCGTCTGCCAACGATTTCACTACGCACTCTGAGATGACACATATACTTATGAATCAAGGAATTACACAATGCGTATCGAACAAGAACTTAAGTTAGGTTTTAAAGATGTACTGTTTCGCCCGAAACGTTCTACCCTTAAGAGCCGTTCTCAAGTAAATTTAACCCGCGATTTTACATTCAAGCATAGTGGTCGTCAATGGTCTGGCGTACCAGTAATTGCGGCTAACATGGATTCGGTTGGTAGCTTTGCAATGGCTAAAGCGCTAGCAGAGCATGGTGTAATGACCGCTGTTCACAAACACTACACAGTTGAAGACTGGGCAGAGTTTGCGAAAACAGCAGACAAAACAACGCTAAACAACGTGATGGTGTCAACGGGCACGTCTGATGCAGACTTCCAAAAAACTAAAGACATCATGGCGATTTCTGATGAGTTCATCTTCATCTGTATCGACATCGCGAACGGCTACTCAGAGCATTTGGTGGAGTACGTACAACGTGTTCGTGCTGAATTCCCAGACAAGGTTATCTCTGCTGGTAACGTCGTAACTGGTGACATGTGTGAAGAGTTGATTCTTGCTGGTGCAGACATCGTGAAAGTAGGTATCGGTCCTGGTTCTGTATGTACAACTCGCGTCAAAACAGGTGTTGGTTACCCACAACTTTCTGCAATCATCGAATGTGGCGACGCAGCTCACGGTCTTGGCGGTATGATCATCGGTGATGGTGGCTGTTCATGTGCGGGTGATGTAGCGAAAGCATTCGGTGGCGGTGCTGATTTCGTCATGCTAGGTGGTATGCTTGCTGGTCACGAAGAGTCAGGCGGCGAAGTCATCGAGAAAGACGGCGAGAAGTTCATGAAGTTCTACGGTATGTCGTCGAAGAGCGCGATGGACAAGCACTCTGGTGGTGTTGCTGGCTACCGCGCAGCTGAAGGTAAAACCGTATTATTGCCATACCGTGGCAGTGTTCACGGCACTATCCAAGACATCCTTGGCGGTGTTCGCTCAACATGTACTTACGTAGGTGCAGCAAAGCTTAAAGAGCTAACCAAGCGAACTACGTTCATCCGCGTGCAAGAGCAAGAAAACAACGTATTCGGTAAAGAGTAAGTCGACTGAATATCGGAAATTGTTGAAACATCCATAAATTGATATTTACAACCATATATTGATTTTTGGTACAGCCATAATTTGATATTGCCTCTTCATGATCTAAACTTGTGAAAGCTTACGACAAAATCGTGAAGAGGCTATATATAGAACTAAAAAAGATGCGCCCCAAAAGGTCCTTAACCCGTAATTCCTTCTTTCCAACAATTGCGTGCTCTAGGTTGAATTCGATTTCATTATCGATCATAGAATGAAACGAGCTAGGCCAGTTTGAGAAAAATTGGCTGAACGAAACGTGATCGAATTCATTTTTGCTGATGTGGACCCACCAATGAATCAAACCCCAACGATAGCTTTTGGGGACGTCAGGTAGATCTTTAGACTCATTGCCGGCGAGCCAACTTGAAACAGTGGATATTGCTTTATGGCTATTCTCTGAACTTTTCGTACTGATAGTTTTTTTGCAGTCCCCGCACATTCCACTTAAACCAGACACTTGATAGTCGTACTCAGCGCCACAGCGACAACTGTTGAGCAAAGGTACATCATGGATATGGCAGTGGTCGTAACCCTCAAAATGCCAAAGGTAGGAGGCGTAGCCATTTTGTTGTAAACACAATGGGCAGCAGGGGATGGATTTAGTTCGAAGTAAACTACGCGGAAAAACTTCAGAACTTCGTATCACAGCACTGGTGGATGGAGAATGTTTTAAGTTTGTTCTGTTAATTGCTAATCCAAGTAACTCGGTAGGTTCGTTAAACGTTAATTGAGCGAGTTTCAGGAGTGAGGCAGTTCGGGCACCAGAGCTATCTTTGGCCGTTCAGGGGTTAACCTTTGCGATATCGGTTGGAAAGGTTTGATAGCCGTTATGGTCAATGTCTTGTAGGAAGCGCTTTGTGGCTTCTAGGAAGCGATGGACATCACTATATCCATTTTTGTTTGCAACTCGGATAAAGAAGCTTTCCAAGCTTTCATCACCGTAAGGTTTGGTTCTTTGCAAAAACATAGAGCTCCTCCTGAATCTAGTCTAGGAGCTAAAAGTCCGGTTAACAGGGTTTTACTTGGGATTGAGAGGCCAGCCACAACTTTCTGATTTTGCTTCTATTGATATAGCGTTGAGTGTAATTGAATATCAACTCAACGCTTAATGCGGTAAACTCTATTCCCATAAGTAAAAATAGTTACGGAAGTCAAAATGGCAACCTTACTCAGTTGGCTTGGTAGAACAGATCTTGATCAAATGAAGCTAGATAACCCAGCTTCAATTGCAACGATTGCTTTGAAAGGTAAAACTCTAGACAGCATTATTATCCTTGCCAGTACATGGGATGATGAATGGCACGACTATAAAGAATGGTTGGAGAGAAAGCTTGCTTGTGTTGGTCGTTCTAAGACCTTAGTGACTATCCAACGTGTTCGATTGGCGTCGCCGATAGATTATTCCGCTATAACCAAAGTGATGCAAAAACAGCTGAGTAAGATTTCTGCTGGCTCGGAACACATTTATTTGAACCTCACATCTGGAACGCCGGCAATGACAGTAGTTTCTGTCTTACTCGGCAAGAGCATTGGGAAATGCCAGTTACTTCAAACATCGCCCAAGGGCGAGTTAATTGAAGTGGATATCCCCGTTGATTTCGCGACGGAGTATGCCAGAACCTCCACTAATGCTATACAGTCACTGACATCCGATCTCCCTCAATTAAGCTCGGCCTTTGAAGCTATAACTGCAAAGTCGAAAATCATGCAGCTTTTAGTGAAAAAAGCTCACAGACTTGCATTATCTGATTTACCTGCACTCGTACTGGGTGAAAGTGGATCAGGCAAAGAAGTCATGGCAACAGCCATTCACAATGCAAGCTCTCGCGCTGAAATGCCATTTAGAGCCGTTAACTGCGGTGCATTACCAGAGAACTTGGTGGACTCAATTCTCTTTGGTCACGTAAAAGGGGCGTTTACAGGAGCAGATAAAGACCATTCAGGGCTATTTGAACAGGCTAATGGTGGCACCTTATTCCTAGATGAAGTGGGCGAGCTGCCACTCAATGTCCAAGTTAAATTACTTAGAGTGTTGCAACAAAAAGAAATTACGAGAGTCGGTGACGTTAAATCTAAGGTTGTTGATGTTCGCATTATTGCAGCTACGCACCAAGATCTGTTTCAGATGACATCGCAAGGAGCCTTTCGGGAAGACTTATTCTACCGACTCGCAGTAGGGGTTATTGAAATGCCACCGCTTAGAGCGAGATCGGAAGATATTCCAGAACTCATCTCAACACTCATGAACGATATCAATCAACAGGCAGAAAAACACCCACTCTTCGAAAGTAAGAAAATTTCCGACGATGCAATAAATTTTGCAAAATCCTATCGATGGCCCGGAAATATCAGGGAGCTTTGGAATACACTGAATCGCGCTGTGTTATGGTCAGAATCGGCCACCATTTCTACTGAAGATCTTCAATCGTCAGTATTAAGTGCAGGCAAAAACCAATCTTCTCAGGGTGAATTTTCCGTACCAGGGGATATACAGCAATACATTGATACTATTAAGAAAGATGCGGTTGAATCAGCTTTAGAGTATAGTCGCAATAATAAATCCAAAGCAGCTGAAGCTCTAGGTCTAAAGAGCCATCAAACGTTAAGCGGTTGGATGACAAAATTAGGTATCGAAGAATAAGCAAGTTGGCTAAAACAGGGTTGGCATACCCATTGCTCATTGAGGTCAGGAGTACAATAAAAGTGAAAACGTCAGTGAACTTTGAACATCTAAGAAAAGACTGGCCAGAATTGGCTGAATTGGGTGCATTTGCCGAAGCTTATGCAGTGACAGATCCTCAAAGCTCGATGGTTAAGCTTCGTTGCTATGTCGAAAAAATCGTGGGCTACCTATACCGAGAGCTACGCTTGCCAGTATTGCCAAATGCGTCTGTTCACGACAAGCTGACGAGTGCTTCGTTTACTGCCATCATCCATAAAGATATTCTCGATAAATTTCATGCTGTGCGCAAAGGCGGAAACAAAGCTGCCCATGACGGATATGTCAATCAGCATGACGCACTCTGGTTACTCAAAGAATCCTACCTGATTGGTTGTTGGCTTTTCATTGCCTATGGGGATGGTTCCCAAGAAGAATGTCCACGATATTCTCAACCTGACAATGCTCCGCTAGAGGGTGAGTCTAAAGCAGATTTCAAGCGAAAAAACAAACAGCTACAACAAAAGCTCGCCCAGAACAGTGAGCAGCTTACACAGGCGTTAAAAGAGCTTGAAGAGGCGAAAGAAGCCCAGTTGTTGGCCCAGCAGGCTGCTAGTAAGCTCAAGTTGGAAGTTGATCAAACCAAAGCTGAGAAGCTAAAGCGCAACACTCTCAAGTTGAAGAACAGCTTTGACTTTAACGAAGCGGAAACTCGTAAACGTCTAATCGATTCGGAGCTGAGAAGTGAAGGGTGGGATGTTGCACTGGCAGAGGTGAGCACAGAACAAGTATCAAAAGAGTACGAAGTAAAAGGTCAACCGACTCAATCAGGCAAAGGCCGTTGTGACTACGTGCTTTGGGATGATAATGGCAAGCCGCTAGCGGTTATTGAAGCGAAGAAAACCCGAGTGGATGCGCGAGCAGGACAAGAGCAAGCCAAAATCTATGCTGATGCGTTAGAAAAACAAACGGGTCAACGTCCAGTTATTTTCTATACCAATGGTTATGATATCTGGTTGTGGGATGACGCTCAGGGCTACGTACCTCGCAAACTTTTTGGTTACTACTCTAAAGACAGTCTGCAATACCTTATCCAGCAGCGTGCGCTGAAAAGAGATCTTAACAGCACTCCGATTGATACCGAAGTCGCAGGTCGACTCTATCAAATGGAGTCGATCACTCGTGTCTGTGAACGATTTAGCGATAAGCACCGTAAAGCGCTGATCGTGCAAGCCACAGGTACGGGAAAAACGCGTGTTTCCATTGCGCTAGCGAAGCGTCTACTTGATGCAGGTTGGGCAAAGCGAGTGTTGTTCTTATGTGACCGTAAAGAGCTACGTAAGCAAGCGGCAAACGCATTTAATGAGTTCACTAAAGAGCCGTTATTCGTAAAGGGCAAAAGCAAAAAAGAACTTGCGAGTAAAGCGCGTATCGTGATCGCAACTTACCCAGGCATGATGCAAACCTTCGAAGAATTCGATGTTGGTCACTTCGACCTTATTATTGCCGACGAATCGCATCGTTCTATCTACAACAAGTATGGTGAGCTGTTTAAGTATTTTGATGCGCTGCAAGTGGGCTTGACGGCAACGCCAGTTGAGATGATTTCCCGCTCGACCAGCCAGCTGTTTGGTTGTGACTACAAAATGCCAACGGCCAACTACCCATTAGAGCAAGCGATTGAAGAAGAAAACCTCGTGCCTTTTAAAGTCGTTTCTCATACCACCAAGTTCTTGCGTGATGGCATTAAAGGTAATGAGCTCACTGATGAGCAGATAGCTGAGCTTGAAGATCAAGGAATCGACCCGAATGAGCTCGATTTTGATTCAAAGCTAATCGATAAAGCGATCTTTAACAAAGACACCAACCGCCAGATCATCCGTAATTTAATGGAACGTGGTCTTAAAGATGCTGACAATCAATTGCCTGGTAAATCGATTATCTTTGCTCGTAGCATCAAACACGCCGAACTTATCGCCGATCTGTTTGCGGAAATGTACCCCGATTTGGGTGGTAACTTCTGCCGAGTGATTCACTCGAAATACGAACGCGCAGATGAACTGATCGACAACTTCAAAAGTGCTGAAGGCAACAAAGAAGAGATCACCATTGCGGTGTCTGTCGATATGCTCGATACCGGTATTGATGTGCCGGAATGTATCAACCTTGTGTTTGCTAAACCGATTAAATCGAAAGTGAAGTTTTGGCAAATGGTAGGTCGTGGTACCCGTTTGTGTGAGAACTTGTTTGGCCAAGGCGAACATAAAAAACATTTCTTGATCTTCGATCACTGGAACAACTTTGAATATTTCAAAATGAACCCAGAAGAAGATGATGGTGCAAAAGGTAAGTCTCTTGCGCAAAAGGTATTTGAAGCGCGGCTAAACTTGGCTGATGAGGCAATTAAACGTGCAGAAATGGATATCTTCGATTCGGTGATCCCACAGATTAAAGCCGATATCGAATCGCTTAACGATAAAACCATCGAAGTGCGTGAAAACTGGCAAATTAAAGCGCAACTAAGTGATGAGAAAACCTTGCACCAAATGGCTCCGGATACCAAGGAGCTACTGCGCTCTACGATGGCTCCGCTAATGCAGTGGAAACCGATTACTGGCGAGAGCGAAGCTTTGCGCCTCGATCTCCAGTTCTTAGAGCTTGAGCTTATCAAACTCAAACAACCTTCCAAGGTCGATATTGTTGCGATGCCGATTATGGACAAGGTCACCACACTTTCTATGCACCTTAACGAAGTGCGCAGTAAGGCTAGTACTATTAAGCAAGTGCAGCAGCCGAACTTCTGGAATGATGCTGATCACCATGAATTAGAAGCTTGTCGAAGCGAGCTGCGAACGGTAATTCATCTGCGTGATAAAGGCGCGACTCCTCCACCTAAGCCAACACCTGTATTGGACGTGAAAGAGGATGCGGCTGAATATCGCACTGATGAGGTGAAAACCGATATTGTGACGGTGGACTACCAGATCTATAAACAAGAGGTCGAAAGAACACTGTCACCATTGTTTGAATCAAATGAAGTGTTGCAGAAAATACGTGCTGGACAATCAGTAACAGAAGCGGATTTAGAGACGCTCAATGCGCTTGTGCATACACAAAACCCAAGTGTCGATCTTTCGATTTTGAAAGAGTTCTTTCCGGAATCAACCGCAGGGCTCGACCAGATTCTGCGTACCATTGTTGGGATGGATGCGAAAGCAATTGAAGGAGAGTTTACGGCCTTTGTGCAGCAAGTACATACACACCTTAATTCTAGACAGCAACGCTTTATCGGCATGCTCAAAAATCACCTTTGCCGCTACGGTAGCGTTGATATTGAGCAGTTGTACGATGCACCATTCAATCAAATTGATGATGCTGGCCTAGATGGCGTATTCCCAATCCCTGCTCAAGCGGATGTGGTGGAACAGTTTGTTCGCCGCTTTAGTGTACATTTGGGTGAGAAACAAGCAAGTGTCGAGAAAGTGGCGAATTAACCCTTTAGCGATGGCAACTGGCTAAGTACACTACAACTAATTACGATTGACGCTGTTCATTCATCACTAGATGAGGGGCTAATCAATAAAGCTGCAGCGACAATTACCATAAAAAAATATAGAGAACAGATAATGATTACATCAGGCGCATTAAAGAGCCAAATTGACAAACTATGGGAAGAGTTTTGGACGGGTGGGATCACCAACCCGCTAACCGTAGTTGAGCAAATTACCTATTTAATGTACGCCCGCATGCTAGACATGAACGAGCGTAACGACGAAAAACGCAGCGCACGAACGGGCAGGCCATTTAATCGCCGTTTTGCAGACGATAAACAGCATATACGTTGGGAAAACTTCCGTCATCTTGGCGCAGAAAAGTTATACCCACTCGTTAAAGACGAACTCTTTCCGTATTTCAAAGAACTCACGTCTGATGACACGCTGTTTGCAGACTTTATGAAAGATGCGCAGCTAATGATCCAAAAACAATCGCTATTGGTGAAAGCGGTCGAATTGGTGAGTGAACTGCCACTAGAAAACAAAGATGTAAAAGGTGACTTGTACGAATACTTGCTGTCTAAACTGACCACCGCAGGGATCAACGGCCAATTCCGCACGCCGCGTCATATTATTCGCGCGATGATAGAAATGCTTGATGTAGAAGAGACGCACCGAGTTTGTGACCCAGCCTGTGGTACCGGTGGCTTCTTGTCTTCGACCTACGAATACCTGCTAGAGAAGTATTCGTCACCTGAAGGTGTAGAGAAAGAGCAAGCCTTTAACACTGAAGGTAAGCCAGTTTTAGATGTGTATGGCAACCCTGTGTTTAATCACTTATACGCAGGAGATTTGCTAGAAAACCGTGCTCATATTGATTACGACATGTTCCACGGCTTTGATTTTGACTCTACCATGCTTCGCGTAGCAGCAATGAACTTGGTGATGCATGGTGTTAAACAGCCCGACATTCATTACCAAGACACCCTAAGCCAAAGCTTCATAGAGCGTTATCCTGATGAGGCGAAAAACGGTTTTGATATCATTCTAGCGAACCCGCCGTTTAAAGGCAGCTTAGATGAAGAAGATGTCGACCCAGCGATTCTAAAAGTGGTTAAAACCAAAAAGACTGAACTGCTGTTTGTGGCACTGATCCAACGTATGCTGAAAGTCGGTGGCCGCACTGCCACCATCGTCCCTGATGGGGTGTTATTTGGTAGCTCTAAAGCGCACCAAACTCTACGTAAACACCTAGTGGAAGATAACCAGTTGGAAGCGGTGATCTCACTACCAAGTGGTGTATTTAAGCCATACGCGGGCGTTTCAACAGCTATCTTGATTTTCACCAAAGGTGGCAGTACAAATAACGTTTGGTTCTATGATGTGCAAGCTGATGGTAAATCGCTCGATGATAAGCGTACGCCAATCAAAGACAACGATCTGCCAGATTTGGTTAAGCAGTACAAAGCCTATCAAGCGGCGGTAGCTGAAGGTCAGTCAACTGCGCAGTGGTCAGACAAAACACAAAAAGCCTTCTTGGTAGCGAAAGATGACATCAAGTCGAACAAATATGATCTATCAATCAACCGCTATAAAGAAGTGGTGTATGAGAAAGAAAGCTATGAAGAACCAAAAGTGATTCTAGGCAAACTCAAAGCGTTAGAGAATGAGATTTTGGCTGACTTAAATGAGTTGGAGTCGATGCTATGAGTTGGCCGATGGTGGCAATAAAAAGTGTTGCTAAAGTAACAACAGGAAAAACTCCTTCGAAAAAGGTTGAGTCTTACTTTGGCGGTGATATTCCGTTTATTACGCCTGCTGAACTTGGTGAAAATCAATTTGTTAAAACAGCAAACCAAACGTTAACTGAAGAGGGAGCAACCAAAACTAAATTGGTACCAGAAAATTCAGTTTTGGTTTGCTGTATTGGGTCTCTAGGAAAGTTGGCGATAGCTACTCAGGAATTAGCAACGAATCAGCAGATAAACAGTGTAAGTTTTGATTCATCCAAAGTGCACTTCAAATACGGCTATTATGCTTTACAGCGATTGAAACCTATATTGGAGTCAATGGCTCCTGCGACAACTGTTGCGATTGTGAACAAGTCAAACTTTGAGGCTTTAGAAATCCCACTTCCACCACTAGACGAACAAAAACGCATTGCTGCCATTTTGGATAAGGCCGATACAATTCGCCAGAAACGCAAGCAAGCCATTGAACTTGCTGACGAGTTTTTACGCAGCGTGTTTTTGGATATGTTTGGTGATCCCACACATTGGAATGTCGAAACAGATACTAGAGGTTGGCAACGAAAGCAAATTAAGATGGTCAGTCCTTTAAAAAGAGGATATGACCTACCAACCAACAGCCGTAATAGCGGTAATATACCCATTTACGCAGCAAACGGTGTTAATGGTTTCCATAATGTATCAAAAGTAAAAGGGCCAGGGGTTATAACTGGTCGCAGCGGTACTATAGGTAAAGTAGTGTATACAGAAGATGACTTTTGGCCTTTAAATACAGCTTTGTATGTGACCGATTTTTTCGATAATAGTCCGAAGTATATAGAATGGTTTCTAAGGTTTTTTAGATTGGATAGATACTCACAAGGTGCAGGGGTTCCAACATTGAACAGAAATCTATTTTTGGAGGAGTTTACTCTTGTCCCACCGATAGAGTTACAAAACAAGTTCGTGAATATCTGCAATTTTTTATCCACTACTCAAGCAACGATGAGTAATGAATATTTCTACGATCAGTTTATGTCACTTTCCCAAAAAGCCTTCTCAGGCCAACTATAAATTTCAGAGGTATCTTCGGATGCCTCTTTTTTTAATCAAAGGTTAGGTAAAATGAAAATAACATCACTTACAGTTGGTGGGTTCAAAGGCATTAAAAACAAAGCCACGATTCCATTAGCGCCCATCACGTTGTTCTTTGGCGCGAACAGCACAGGCAAAAGCACAGTATTACATGCATTGTTGTATCTGTATGAAGTAGTGACCAAACGTAATTTCGATGCGCAATACAGTTCAATCGCTGGGGAGTCACTCTACTTTGGCGGTTTTCACAATATCGTACATGGTAAGGATTTAAATGGCGTTATCACCCTAGGTGCAACACTAGACTTTAGAGATGGTGCTGCGGATATTTGGGATGATTATTTATCGGAGTCCGAGCGTTGGTTACTAGAGAGTACATTATTCTTTACGCCAGAATCAGATACTGACGTTTTATCTTTCGAGTTAGATATTAGATGGGATCATACAAAAAACCGTGCGTTCATTAGCCGGTATTTATGTAAAAGCCACGGCATTGAGTATTTCAAAACAACAGCTCAATCAGGTCGACCAGATTGCCAAATTAATCACTATCAACCATTGCCACATTGGGAAGTAGATGAATCATTTGAAGTCGAAAATCTCTTCGATTCTGGTCAGTGGGAAGATGTTTCCATCAATAGCCAAGATGCGTTGCCTAACATCTACAAGAGGCTTGACCTATCAGAACCTCCGTTCGAGTGGTCTGATGTTTTCGAAAGTCATCCGTTAGCTGCCCAGTTGTTTGCTGAAGCTTCACTCTCTCAAGCAGCGTTTGCACCACTAAAACTATTAGTGAAAAAACTTGAAGACTTGCTTCACATTGGGCCGCTACGTATTGTGCCAGCGCGAGCAACCGTCTTGAACAAGAATACGAATACTCAGCGTTGGTATGACGGCACAGCTGGCTGGGAGACTTTCGCCTTTTCGAGTGAAAGGGTAAAAAACAAAACTAATGAAAAGTTTATTAGTAGCCAGTTCTTTGGCACTAATTACTGCTTTGAGTCTCCAGCTTACGGTGAAGCTAGTTTGAGTGAAAAGTCAGTCATCCTTAAAGACTCTCATACTGACATCCCTTTAGTGCCGTCAAGCGTTGGTGTTGGCGTATCGCAAGTCTTCCCATTCGTAGTTGCTACCTCACTTGAACAAGATCTTATCGTATCGTGCGAGCAACCCGAACTGCATATTCACCCGAAATGGCAGTTAGCTTTAGGAGACATGATGCTAGAGGCAACTAAGAAAAATTCTGACCGTATGTTCTTGGTTGAAACTCACAGCGAACATTTGCTATTGAGGTTGTTAAAGCGTCGCCGCCAAACCGCAGATGAAGAGATCGAATACGAACCGTTTGGTTGTAAGAAAAGTGATGTACAGATAGTTTTCTGCGAGCAATCCGAGGGTAAAACTCGTTTAATTCCAATCAAAACAACTGACGAGGGTGAGTTTGATGCACCGTGGCCAAATGGCTTCTTTGAAGAAAGAAGGGAGGAGCTGTTCTGATGTTGCATTTGGAGTTTGCGGTAGCGCCTAGTCAAATTAATTCTTTAATGGATCTTGTGATACTGGAAGCAAGAATGGGCTACGAGAAAGGAGCGGTGTTATCGCGTTTTCCCAAAGCCTGGTTTAGAGAGGTCTCTCAGCAGCTTAATGCTGAACTTGATGGAACCAGACTAGACAGAGCAACTGAAAAGCTCAGAGCTTTACAATCAAGCAAGCTAGTTTCATTTGGAAGGTCGTTTGACGGAGAAGGTTGGGTTGAAGCTGCTAGAAATAGCCACGATGCTAAGTTATTCCATCGGTTGGTTGAAGACTCCTTCAATGATCGGCCTGTATTTGTTCCATCACTTTTAGATTTGGAGGAAGCAGACTTTGCGTATATATCTCTTTACACGCGTGAAGCCAAGTCTTTAGCAAGTGCAGCCGCCGGTCTTCTCTTTGGTGCAGAAAAGGTAACAATCTACGATCCATATATTTGCGCAACTAAAGCTGGTAGCCGCAAGACACTATTGGAATTGATGAAGCTATGTGAGAAAGATGATGTAGAGTTTCACGTCTTTTCGGAAGAAGATAGAAAACCTGCTTGGGAGCTAACAGAACAAGCTCTCGTTGAGTTTAAGGAAGCTATGCCTGAAAACATTAAGCTGTATTGGTATTGCGCCGATGATAAAGATTCGGGATTTTTGCACTCTCGAGGTTTATTTACAGCGAAAGGGGGGCTGATTTACGACAGAGGATTCTCAGAGCCGGGCGATGTAGATCAGACTCAAGAGTTGACTGAGATTACACCGATGCCAATTGATTTGCTACAAGCAAAAGCTAGCTCTTATAACGCCTCTCTTCAATATGAAGATTTTGAACTTGTTAGAGGTGTGTGGTCTTCTCATCCTTGATTAGCAATTGGAGTTTGCAACTTGATACGATACACGTGGCAGGATTATTTGGCTGTTAATTTGTTTACATATGGTAAATATTATTACCATATAAAATTGTGATAGTTTGCAAAGGTTCAATTAAATCATGATGTTAGCGTTTGGCATGCTTGTTGATTGCATTGTTGTATCAACATTTACGAATCGAGGTGCCATCGAATATGACAGACGCTAATTCTACTACTTTAACAATTCCATCATTTTCTTTTCCGGATATCCAAGTATCTGGAAATAGAGTCGAGAGGTTCGGACGTCACTCGTTTAGACTCTCTGCATCAATAGCTACTACAGATAACGCTGATATCGTTGTCTGTACGTCGCAAATTAGAGGTGATTTTTCTCAGTTTTATATTGTAAAAAGTAAGCGCGTTTGTACTTCACACCTTGAAGGTTACCCCGTTTTATACACACTAAAACCTTCGAGTTTTAAGGCGCTGGTCGTTGAATCTGAACTTCGGTGGCTAAAGAATCCGTTGACGACATTGAACGATTTGAAACCTTCGCAAATTGCTAAATCTTGGCAGAATCAGTTCATGCTTAAGGCTGAGGACGCAGAGTCGGGGGCCTTAGGATTGCGAACACCACAGATCGGCGCTCTTCACGCAATCTCTGCTGAATTTTCAAGGTCAGCGAATATTGAGCCTAGTACAGTTGTCCTGCCGACTGGAACCGGCAAAACAGAGACTATGTTGGCGACAACGATCTACCACCGCTGCGACAAAGTTCTGGTGTTGGTCCCTTCAAATTCGTTACGCGATCAAGTCGGCGACAAGTTTAAAACTCTTGGTTGCTTAGCTGAGCTTGGTGTTGTCCCCGAACAAATTCTTCACCCTGCTGTAGTGAAGATCAAAAAGGGCATTAAGACTGTAGAAGAGGCGCAGAAGCTGCTCGACAGTGCTAATGTGCTCGTTGCAACACCTCAGATACTGAAATCACGTTTTTCCAATTCAGGTGTACTCGAAACAATCTGCAACGCTTGTAGCCATCTGTTTGTCGACGAAGCTCATCATATTTCAGCTAATACGTGGAATGGAATAAAAGAGCAATTTGTTGGAAAAAGAGTTGTTCAGTTTACCGCTACGCCTTTCCGTAATGATACTCAAAGTTTGGGTGCCAAAATCATCTACAACTACACCATGGGTGAAGCTCAAAATGCAGGCTATTTTACTAACGTACAGCTCGAACCAGTAGAAGAATACTTTCAAGACTCCATGGATCTCGCTATCGCAGATAAAGCAATCAAGTTGCTACAGAATGATATGGATTCAGGGCTTGATCACTTAATGATGGCTAGGGTGAAAACTAAAGAAAGAGCGAAAGAGGTCTTTAATCTATATCAGAAATTAGCGCCAGAGCTTAAACCAGTATTGGTTCATTCTGACCTTTCTAAAACGGAACAAAATAAGCGCCTTGCCTATCTGCGAGCACGAGAAGCCAAAGTGGTAGTATGCGTCGATATGCTAGGTGAAGGATACGATTTACCAAACTTAAAAATTGCCGCTATTCATGACCATCATAAAAGTTTGGCGATAACGTTACAGTTCATCGGGCGGTTTACTCGTGTATCTCACAAAGAAACACTCGGTTCTGCAAGCGTTGTTGTGAATATAGCTGACCCTGGTGTTGAAGGTGCATTGCAGAAGTTATACGCACTTGGTGCCGATTGGGATGAAGTATTAAGACGCTTGTCTGAGAACCAAATTGAACGGGAAGTGCGATTGCAAGAGGTTGTTGACTCTCTCAAAGGGCATGGGGACTTACACGAACAACTTTCGCTCTGGAACTTGCGACCATCTTGTTCAGCTATGTTATTCAACACAGATTGTGATAAATGGACCCCTGAGAAGTTCACGGATATAAAATTCAGTCATGATGAAATGTGGCATTCAATTTCAGCCGAGGAAAATATTTTGGTGTTGTTGGCTGTAGCCAGCACGTCTGTGAAATGGGGTCACTTTAAAGATGTTAAAGACATCAACTACAAAATACTGATAGCTCATTGGGATAATGAACGTAACGCTTTACTCATTTATTCAAATGATTATAAGGGGTTTAAAGTAGAAATCTTGGCTGAAAAATTATGTGGTGAGTCGACTTATGTTATGTCAGGAAAACAGATTTTTAATGTTCTCAATAACATCGAATATCCACTGGTGAATAATCTTGGTTCTGCTCAAAATGGAGCGATCAGCTTTACGCAATTTTTTGGACCAAACGTTACCGAGGGGCTAAGCGCAGTTGAAAAATCTGCGTCAACTCTTAGCAATATTGCGGCCATGGGGTACGAGGATGGCAACAAAGTATTGTGGGGCTGTTCTGAGCGTAAAGGTAAAGTTTGGTCTCCCAAAGCGGGTTCAATCGCCGATTGGTTACTCTGGGCAAAAGCAGCGTGGAATAAAGTAGTAGAGGGTGGTAATGATGATACAAACATTACACGTGACTTCTTGAGACCTCAGAAAATAGACAACCCTCATCCTTATATGCCGATATCAATTCAATGGGGTGAGCAACTTCAAGTCCGTAATGAAGAAGGCGTCAAAATCTACTTTGGTCCATCTTCATTCTACTTGTATGAAGTCGATTTAAAAGTGACAAGGGATGAACAAACCAAAGAGCCCATTCTGGTTTTTGAGTCCTTTCAAACTACATCAAAATACAAATTGCTGATCGACCAAGAACTGACTAAAGGCTATGACTATCAATTGTTAGAAGGTGAGCCGATCTCCATTCAAGTAGGAAACTCTGAACCTAGAACGCTCATAGAGGAGATGTACCACGATCCGATATTCGTCTATTACGCTGATGGTTCATTTTCTTATAACTGTTACTGGGTTGAGGTGAAGGACAATATAGGTAGTTATTCTCCTGACTCTTTGCATTCCGTCGAATGGACTGTAGACATAACGAAAGAGTCAATGGGTACGAACTTAAATATTGATACAGTACAGCACCAAACTTGGCAGCTTATCGACTCAGAGTACGACATCATCATCAATGATGATGACCATGGAGAAGCTGCTGATTTAGTGGCGATTAAATCTCTACCAGACAAGATAATTCTAAGCCTATACCACTGCAAATACTCTCATGGTAGTGAACCAGGAAGACGACTAAGTGATCTTTATGAAGTCTGCGGGCAAGCTCAACGTTCTGTGCGTTGGAAGCATGTTGGTCTTCCTTATTTATACAAACATATTCAAAAGCGTGAGGGAGCTTGGAAAGGGCGAGGTCAAAGCCGTTTTTTGAAAGGCAATATGGCTCAGTTGGAGAGCATAAAGAATCGCTCGCGTACCACTCCTATCGAGTTTCAGGTCGCAGTGGTGCAACCGGGTGTGAGTAAAGAGCAAATTACAGAAGAAATGCTCAAATTACTTGGAACAACAGAACTTTTCATAAAGAAAACAACATTAGCTGACTTACGCGTGTGGTGCTCGGAGTAAATCCGCTCCCAAGTCTACGCGAAAGATTTAAATAGAAGGAATTTATTGTGACAACGACAGTATGTACAACAACGATGAACAGAAAAGACAAACTACAAACGCTAATGGCTCAGATGAGTGATGGATTATTAGAAAGGGAGCATCAAGTTCGACTAATGATGCTAGCCGCACTTTCCGGTGAGCATGTCTTACTCGTTGGACCTCCAGGAACGGCTAAAAGTGAATTGGCAAAGCGACTGAAAAGTGTCTTTGTTGAGGCTAATTACTTTGAACGATTAGTGACACGTTTTTCTGTTCCAGAAGAGCTGTTTGGGCCGCTTTCGATCAAAGCGTTGGAAGAGGATCGTTATAACCGGCTTACTAGTGGGTACCTGCCTGAAGCATCTGTGGCGTTTATCGATGAAATCTTTAAAGCAAACAGTGCAATCTTAAACAGTCTTCTAACTTTGCTGAACGAACGCCAGTTTGATAACGGCAATCGAAGAGTCAATGTTCCTTTAATCTCTGTTGTAGCAGCAAGTAACGAGTTACCGGAAGGCGAAGAGCTCAGCGCTTTATACGATAGATTCATTCTGCGTTCTTATGTGTCGCCTGTGTCTACGGAGTCGTTTGACGCATTACTTTGTGGGGCATTAGAGGGGTTCGACCCAGAACTCAATGTACGTTTGAAGGTAGAAGATCTAAATGAGGTACAGCGCCTAGCTGAGAAAGTTGAGTTGACTTTAGCAACGATAGAAGCGTGTAAAGAATTTCGTAATTACTTAATGTCACAAGAGATTTACGTATCTGATCGCCGTTGGCGTAAGCTGGTGAAATTAATGAAAGTGTCAGCTTTCACTTCAGGCTTTAATGAAACCAGTATTTACGACACTTGGATTCTTCCACATTGTTTATGGGAACAACCAGAGCAATTTGAAGGCCTGCAAGAGCTTTATAAACGATTGGTGACTGTTGATGGGAAAACACCACCATCACGCCTATTACAACTTATGAGTGTATGGGAGAGTCGGTTAGCAGAAGAAAACAGCCCGCATAAAAAAGACGCTCAAGGAAAACTACTCTATATCGATTGTGATGGTAATGAAACAATTAAGAAGTCTAGTGAACGTCAAGCGAAGGATAGAAATGGCAATTTACTTTATAAGGACTATAACGGAGATAAGACGACGAATAGAAATTACAGGAGTGAACCATGGATGGAAAAAGTAGAGAACGATCCATTAATTGGTAGTGTGAGGTTTTCCAAGGCTCATATCGAGAGCCGAATATCAAGCGTTCGAGAAATAGTAAGTAACATCGATCAATATATTGGTACTGTGAAGCAAGAATTGCATATTGTTGAACAATACTTCAATAACCACCTTTGGTTAGATTGCAATTTGTTACCAGAAATCGTCGACTCACTCAATGAGTCACTAAAACAAGCTGAAAAGCTATCAAATAGAGCGAATAAACTTATTGATGGGTTTAGTCGTCTGCCGTTGGAGAAAGACCCAACCATAGAGATTGCAGAGCTAGTGCCTTCTGATGATCCAGTGGAAGGAGAGCTGTGTGATTAGAGAAAAGTATCAAATTACCTCTCCGTTATTGAACTTGGATAGCCCATTAACGTGCCTCGATAATGTGCCGGAGAAATTTCTTCCGGCTGTTATTACAAATACTAATGGTGAGTTAGTAGCGCGGTGCGAATCATTAGTTAACTCCAGAAATGAACTTCTACAAGGAGAAAGTCCAGCAAGTCTATTTCCCTTAACACCACAGCCACTCACCAATGCGATTTGCAAAGAGGTAGAAGAGTCTGGATTAAGCCAATATTGCACACAGAATGAAGAGGTCACTGATGCCTTGCTATCTGACATTCTCACGGCAATAGACCAGCTTCAATCTAAGGCATTGCCTATGATAAGTGACCTGATTAAGCAGCTAGAAGATGAAGCGTTAAATCAAATCAAGCAAGCTTTAGAGAAGAGAAAGAACAAGCGCAAACAAACTAAACCTATTTCTCTCACTAATGCGCAGCAAACAAGAATTGCCGAAACAGCCTCGGAGGAGATCTGGCAGCAACTGATCTCTGAACGGGATGTTGGTGGCATCTTGCCTGTTATATGGCAAGAGAGGCTAACTGTATGGGCTCAATTAGAAGAGGTATTTACTGAACTTGGGTTGATTACTGGTTTAGGCTTTGACTTATCAAAAGGCGTTTTTCAAAGCCATGGTTGGCTAGATATGACGCGATTAAATAAGTTAGTTAAAAAGCTCCCAAAGTTACAAAATTTGATTCGAGACTTAGGACGCGATGAGCAAGTAGAAGGCTCAGTACTCGAAGACATCGTAATCAAAATGAGTGTCGCTTCTAGGCATGAGAAGTATGTAACGACACCTCTTGTTCCTATGGAAACTAAAGGCATTGCTCGCTCAGATTCGATCTCTAGAATGTTGCCCCAAGAAGCCTCACTGTTAACTAACCCTGTGCTTAAAAAACTATGGCACGCCAAGCGAGCGGAGCATGCTTTACTTTCTTACTCAGTAGAAGGAACTGAGGTTTTGGAAACAGAAGAGGTAATTGAGCAAGAGTCCATTAGAGAAAAACAGGGCAATAGACGCAATAAAAAACGAGGTCCGATGGTGATTTGCTTGGATACATCAGGCTCAATGAAGGGATTACCAGAAAACATTGCCAAAGCAACCGTTTTGGAATGTTTGAAAGTAGCCTATAAAGAAAAACGGCGTTGCTACGTTTATCTGTTTGGAAGTCAGAAAGAAGTCAGTGAACTTGATCTAACGTTAGATGCTTCAGGGTTTAATGACTTGCTTAACTTCCTTACGATGTCTTTTGGTGGCGGCACTGATGCTGAGGGACCTCTCAACAAAGCGCTGGAAAAGTGTGATTCAGAAGATTGGCATAAAGCCGATGTTTTGTTAGTGAGTGATGGTGAGTTCCCAGTGACTTCGGGGTTAAGTCGGAAAATTAGCAACCGAAGAGAGAAGCAGGGCCTACAGGTACACGGTATACAAATCGGTAATTCTCACTACACATCAATGAGCAAAATTTGTGACCCAATGCACTACACCTCAGAGTGGATTGATTTAAAACGTTAGCCGCTTGTTGGAGGTGTGAACATGCACTCAGTGCGATTAGTAATCAAGAGTCATTAGCTTATTGAAGTAACTCAACTTTATTGAGCCTAGTTATCATGATTTAAGTCTAAATATGGTAAATTCAACCTTATTCATATCATCATGATAACTAGGAAAAATGATGTCAGAAGCGAAAGCCAATTTTGAGTACGCGATCTCAGACGCAGAGCAATTATTAGAGTGTTACGATCAGTTAAACGGATGTAACTCCAAGTCCCAACCTCCAGAGGTACTTAAGAGAGCAACTCTGATAATGACTCTCACGGCATGGGAAACCTATGTAGAAGACATAGCAAAAGAACTTGTTGATGCCAAATATGGGGTAGTTATGGGCTCTCAACTAGGGCAAATTATAGAGAATCGTTTAGAGGAGCAACTTAAGTCTTTTCATAATCCTGGCTCTAGAAAAACGAAAGTATTATTTGAAGAATTTTTCGGTATTGATGTTACTGAAGCTTGGGTTTGGAACAATTTTCAAACCGCTGACGAAGCTAGAGTACAACTCAATAAATGGTTAAAAAAACGAGGAGAGGCAGTTCACCGTGCTCAAACTGATATAACTGAAGCGCACATAGTTAAGCGTGAAGAATTGAACAAGTGTATCCGGTTCTTTAGAGAGTTAGTGTCCGTGACTGATGCAAGGTTATCGGAACTGTAATGATTAGATCTTTTCTAATCTTAAGGTGGTTCTTTTGATGAGTCTTACTAGCTAGCTGGAAGTAACTTTCTTACTGTTGTAGTTTCGCTGAAATACTCGTTTCACAAAAATATCAATTTATGGTTGTTTTACGCGATATCAAGATATGGTTGTTTTTATTTAAGTGTATGATTTTAAATGATTCATTATTTTCATTTAATGGTTGTTTCAACAGAAATTTCTAATAGTTAAGAGCCGCTAGCTAATAGCGGCTCTTTTTTTGCGTAAATTGTGTTGTTAAACAAAGAAGTAACAGAACTGGTGGTTTGAAGATCATGCTGTCCAAGTTGATGTTGATAAAGAGACTAGAGAAGAGCATAACGACACGTTTTCGGGGGGAAGTGGTCAAAGTTGGTAACCTCACGAGATTGGTCCGACTAACGTGCATACTAGTTTTCATTATATGGGGGAGGTGAGCGCTAGGTGCATGGCAATGGAGATTCTAGTCCATGTATTAGCAGTGAAACTTGGATTCACTCGAAATGTTCGAAGGGCATTCCAACTAAACAGGATTTCTAGGTTAACCTACTTCGGGTAAAAATCGAGTTAAAGAGCAGCGCATATTTCAAGATGCATTGGAAGCTAAGAATGAAATTTGGAAAAGATGATGACGGTTTATAGGATTACAGATAATTTAAATGATTTTCAGACGATATGTACGACTCCCGATGAAATCGCTATCCAGTTAGGTGATTTCGACTACTTTGTGAGGATCTTATCGCAGGCTACTGAAAATCAGTCTCTGAAAGATATCTGGAAGCCAGTAGAGCTAGAGTTTGAGGATGTTTTTGCCAACAATTCTGTGTTGCCTGATATTAGCTTATGGTTGCGAACATATCTTGTTTTATCCCCCAAAGCATTTGGAATTTTACATAGTTACCTATCCAAAAGCGGAGAGTTTTTACCCACTTACTACCAAGGCGAACAATGGCATTTATATACGTCGATGACATTTGGACAAGAAGACAGACAAAAGTGTGTCGAAAAGATCTCTTATGGAAGCATTGAAGGGTTAGATACTCTTGTTTTTATTGATGATGATGTCAAAGACAAAGCCGTATTTAAGTCGAGATTGGAAGGTGTGGCAAATTTATACTGTACCGATCATCTCAAGTCTTTATGCGAACAAAACCAGCTCGATGGCATCGTATTCTCTTCCGAGTTAACTGACTATTTTAATTGAGTTCTTTTCATCAAAATTTGGTTAGTGGTGAAACTTATAGTTTGCTCGCTGTTGCACCTCGACGCATTTATTGACTTCATTAAGATGAGGGGTGAGGGCGGCGGTTAGCACCTAACCAAACTTTCTCGCCATGCTTTAAGTTATCTCTCTAACTTATCAAGTCACACCTTACTTAGGGTCTTATGGTGACTACTTCTGTATATATCCTTATATTGTTGTTGAATAGCAACAGTGATTTGATTTAATTGCTATATATCAACACCAGTGCTTTTTCATAACATACCTCTGTTGCAACGGGGAACGTTGTAAACCTCAGAAATCAATGGAGTAAGATATGAAAACTACAAAGTTAATTGCCCTTTCATTAGTTGCTAGTGCTGTTTTAGGTACAACATCTGTAGCAGCAGAAACCTTCTTAGGGGCTGACTATCATGATGGTAAGAATAAAGTTGCTTTCCTTAGCGAAAATGTTCGTATTGCTGGCAATGTGTTTCTACCGCCAAATTATGATAAGAGCAAAAACTATCCAGCATTAGTGGTCATTACGCCAGCTAGCGGTGTGAAAGAGCAAACGGCAGGTATTTATGCCGAAAAAATGGCAAAGAAAGGTTACATTACCTTAGCTTTTGACCATCGTACTTATGGTGAAAGTGGCGGCTATCCACGTGGTATGGAAAATGCGCCAATGAAAGTTGAAGATATCAAAAATGCCATTACATTTTTGAGTCATTTCCCAGGTGTTGACTCTCAGCGTATCGGTGAACTGGGGATCTGTTCAGGTGCAGGTTACAGCTTGCAAGTTGCGATGCAGGATACCCGCTTAGATTCAGTCGCGACAGTTAGCGGTTTTGTTGACTTTACTGACTACGGCATGGGTGGTGCAACACAATATATGGACCAACTTACCGGTGATCCTGTTGAACAATATCGCCAACAAATTCAAATGGCTAGTGATGCGCGCCAGAAGTATTACGAAACCGGCGAGGTTGTGCTTGTTGATGGAATCCCATCGGCAGAAAAAGCCAAATCGATGAATGAGTTTTGGGTGCGTGCTGCAGATTACTATCGTAACCCTGCACGTGGCGGTGGTGCGGAAAACTACTCACCTATGCGCGCTGCAATGTCACTAGATACGCGCTATGCCTATAATCCATCAGAAAATATGGCATTACTGGGAGATACACCTTTCTTAGCCATTGTTGGTACAGAGGCGCTATCAGCATACTTCAGCGAAGTTGCAGTAAAACGTGGCAAAGATGCTGGTATTGACGCTGAATTGTTTAAGATTGAAGGTGCGCAACATTTCGACTTATATGATCAAACCAAGTATGTTGATCAAGCTGTCATTAAGCTTGATAAGTTCTTCTCAACAACGTTGCTATAACTTACTTGATGCTTTTATAGAGGCGAGTGGACATCACTTTTGTAGATGATCATCAACGAATAAGAGAAGACAGTCTTTAGTAAAAATTAACTCTTTGTTTTTAAGAGATTAAAAAGACTAAGAGCCGCGATGAGCGGCTCTTTTTTATCCTGTTTTTAGAACAGCAGTTTGTACAATACGGTCGCTTTTACTACTGCGCTAAGTCAGCAATAAAAGTCTGTTTTTTGCTTACGCAAGTCTGCAGTTCACCTTTGATCCATTGGTTAAACAAACCAAAGTCAGAATGCACCGGCCAGAAAAGGGAAGCGACAACTCTCTTGCCAAAAAAGTCGGGGTGGTCGGTAATGATCTTTAGCTTATTCTCTTTCATGTTCTTCTCAACAAGAAATTCTGGCAAAAATGCCATGCCTCTTTGAGCTTTGCACAAATCGAGAATCGTGCCTAAATCGTCCAATCTCCACAAGTTATATGAGGCAATGTTCGATAAGTTGAGCAACTCTTCGCATCCATCCATAAGAAGAACACGCTGAGAAGGGTTACTGGTCACTGAGGCTAAATCTTCATGTGCAACCCACCAACAGTTAACGTGAAACAATTCGTCAATGTTAAAGTCGTTGTTTGTTTTGTGGTATGGGTTCCCCAAGGCAAGATCTATTTTTCCCTCGTTGATGTAATTTCCCAAAATAAAACTTGGCTTGGTGACTACTACCAAATCGACATTTGGAAAGGCTTCCGAGAAATCCAACAGTGTTTTTTTTACATCTTTATTGAATACCAATGGATCGATCCCGACACGGTAAACAATTTGTTCTGAAATATTCATTTGTATCGCTGTTGTAATCAATTCTCGGTACCTTGATACAACGGGTGCGGATAAATGAAATAGACGCTTCCCTTTCTCAGTCAACCAGACTTTTGAATTTTGCCTATTAAATAAATTGAAGCCTAAGTCTGACTCAAGATTCTGAACAGCAGTGCTAACAGTAGATTGGGATTTTCCAAGCTTACGAGCAGCGGAGCTAAATGAACCTTCCTCAACTACAGCTACGAACGAAACAATATTTTCGAATTGTAGTTTCATGATTCGACCAACCTTTTAAAAGCAAGCAAATTATAGGTTTTTGATTTGTAATTTGTATATTTGCAACACAATAGCGTGATGAAACTCGTATTTCAACTCGTTTTATAAAGCAAAATTAATTATTGGTGCTAAATTCAACGTAAGTATATTCCTACATTGCATAAACAATCATCACATTTATCTATCTTTTTGATAAAAATAATTTTTGAAAATAATAAAGTAATGACTCTATTGATGATCTATGTCTCACCGTGTGAATTAATTACCTTATAGCGAGTATTGTAAAGAATACTCGATATATGTCTGTAAGCTATTGTAATTTAAGTGCTTGTTGGTTCTTTATGATTTTTTCAGCATAACTTGATGTGCCGGTCTTTGCCAAATCTATCGATTCTATCGATAGGGGCTATTTTTCCATACCTTTTGGTATTCAATAGAATGGCAAAGCTTTTGTAAATCAACTTCATAGGAACTAAACATGATTACTAAACTGTACGTAAAAACAAGCCTGTTTTTGTCACAATTTAAAAACGACGAGCGCGGTGTAACTGCAATCGAATACGGTCTAATTGCTGTTGCAATGGCTGTATTAGTAACTACAGCAGTAGGCTCAGACGGTTTCATCGGCAAGCTAGAAGGTGCATTCGCTCAAGTTGCGACTGCTATCGATACTGCGAGCAAATAAGCCAAGTAATTACCTTACTGGTTTATGTAGATAATATCGCTAGATATTTGTGCCAGACCTCTGTTTTCATTGGTCTGGCTCAGTTAATTTAGAATATCTAATAAATGTTATTTGAAGCTAATCTCGATAAATTCAGGCAAGAGTCTTAATTTTGAGTCATGAATTGTATTTATTAGTATTGGCAATCGCGTGTTTGTATGTATCTATTACCGATTTTCTTCATCGTAAAATACAAAATAACGCTTTGCTTTTACTCCTCTTGTTGCAGAGTTTTCTTTCACCATTAGATCTTCAGATTACAACCTTTTTGCTGGTGCTAGGGATAGGCTTAATACTTTATGCTCTGATTTGGATTGGAGCTGGTGATATTAAATATGCCGCAGTGTTGTCACTGACAATCCCTCTCAATGACCTACCATGGGCCTATATTATGACGGCGTTTGCTGGTGGTTTTTTAGCGATTATTTATTTAATTACTAGAAAATTAATAAGCAACACGTCGAGTAGCCAAGAAGGCATTCCGTATGGGATAGCAATTAGTGTTGGATTTTATTTAATAATTTTAACTCAAAATACGCCACATATTTAAACCTCCAAGAATGGGCACATTATGAGATCTCGACTGGTTTTACTTGTTGCTATTGTTGCCTTGATCGTAGGCGCGCTTGGCGTTGTCGACTTGTTCAAGAGTCAACCTCAACCCGAAGCTGTCGCTGAAGTGGTCGATAACAAAGATGAACAGCATGTTGCTGTATGGATGACCACCGAAGCTTATGAAAAAGGACATGCGATTAGTGCACAAGGAGTTATCAAACAACAGCTCCCACTTAGTGAAGCACTAACGCTTGGCGTCAGAGAAGACGCACAAATCAGTTTTTCACCATCCGTTTTATTAAACCGAAGCCTAAATCCAGGCGATGTTGTGTTACCAGAGTACCAAGTTTCTCCCGGTCAACCAGGGTATATCGATCTACTGGTAACGGAAGGCATGACCTTGTATCCACTGAAAGTGAGTGATCAGAACTTAATCAAAGATTACATTCGTCCTGGCTCATATATCGACATTCTTACCGTGAGTTCTCCAAACGCTAATCTTGCTGAAAATATGGATAAGCCGAAGCGCTTTCGAGGTGTAAAAGCGTCCATGTTCCTAAAACATGTCAAAGTACTCAATATTGGTGATGGCGAGGGTGAAAACAGCAACATTACCGCTCGAACACCAAATAAAGAAGACGGTATGACGACGGTGGTTATCGAAGTGAAGCCAGATGAGTTGGCAAAGCTAGCGTTGGCTCAACGAACTATGCATATCGAAATTTATCGAAGCCAAACCTATACGCAGCCGGAATACGCGGAAGTACGCAATGTTATCGACAATTATACCGGAATCGAAGAGTTACGCGGTAACGTTAATGATCCTAGAGAGGCTTTGTAATGATGATACACCATCGAATTAAGCAAGTACTGTGCGTCTCCTTTACCTCTCTTTTGATTGGCTTGCTTTCTATAACAAACACTTTTGCTGCTGACCGATCTATCACACTTAATGACGGTCAGCACATTCAATTAAAGATGCCGATTGGAAAGGTGTTTATCAGTAACCCTGATATCGCCGACTACAAAATCATTAATGACAATACGCTAGTGGTTTTTGCCAATGGCATTGGTCAGTCTCGCTTGATTGTCTATGGAACAGACGATGATGTGTTGCTTTCTGACCGCATCATCGTTGATTTGGATCTAAGCGAGGTTAGACGTCAACTCAAGTTCCATTTTCCTGATGCCAAAGTCAAGGTTCAATCGGTGGGCGAGCAAGTCGCAGTGAGTGGTGTTGTTGATTCTGAAGAAACTCGTGATGACATTTATCGCATGGTGGCAACCTTACTCGGACGAGAAAAAACCGAGAAGTGGGAGAAAGTCGAAAAGCTGGAGTTCAAATCTGACTATTCAGATTATGAAGAGCCAGAGAGCATGGTTTTCGCTCGCAATATGACTTGGAAAGGAATCATTGAACGCATTAAGGTTGCAACGACACAACAGGTAAACGTCAAAATCTCAGTCGCTCAAGTTAATGAATCTTTTAGTAAAACAGTTGGGGTCGATTGGAGTTCTATTGGTTCTAAAGCGGGTGAGTTCGTATTTGACCAATTTGATGCGGCAAACCTAAGTACCTTGATCACTGCATTGGGTGACGATCAGGTTGCAGAAGTCTTGGCGGAGCCAAACCTGACGGTACTTTCCGGTGAATCGGCGAGCTTCCTTGTCGGTGGCGAAGTGCCCGTTATTGTGTCGAACAACAACAACGTGAATATTTCGTTTAAAGAGTTTGGTATTAAGCTCGACCTTACAGCGAAAGTACTTAGTCAAGACAAAATCCGAATGCAGCTAGCTCCGGAAGTGAGCGAAGTAGAAAGCTACGTCGAAGCTGCAGGCATTAAAGTGCCACAGTTGTCATCACGACGTGCAATGACAACCGTTGAACTGGCAGACGGAGACAGCTTCATCCTTGGCGGGTTAATGAGCAGTGCTGATTTAGAGAAAATGCAAAAGATTCCTTTCATTGGAGACATTCCTGTACTTGGTGCTGCATTTCGTAAAGCAACGACAGAAAGAAAGCGAACTGAGTTGATCATCGTGGCAACAGTAAACCTCGTGGAACCAATCAAACCGAAAGATATTCAGCTGCCACACATCAAGAAAACCTCAACGTTAGCGCGTTGGTTGAATATTGATTCTGACGGTAATTCTAACACGTCATCGGATGCGACGATTCGTCTGCTATCTGAAGGAGGGTTTATTCAATGAAGAAGCTAGTACTTATTGCTTTATTGACATCGTCACTCTTTGGTTGCGCAACAGAGCGATATTTTGGCGGAAATGGCGCTGAAGCCGTGGTGTATAAAGAGCATCATAGCTTTGAGTTTGCAGTAAAGAATCGTGCAGAAACAGAAAAGCAGATTAAGCAACTGATTCAAAAAATCGAATCGATGGATAAAGAAGCCACTTACGTGATCGATTACAAATCCGCGCGCAGTAAAACGATGTTAAAGAAGACATTTGAGCAGTATCCGTCACACATTATTGCCCCGCAAAGAGTGGAATATCGTTATACGCCAGCTTTACCAAGTGATCTGAATATCCAAGTGACGTTAACGCGTTTGCAAACCCAGCAATGCTCGCCTGCACAGATTCAAGTTCAGTTAGGTGAACCAGACTGTTTTGTTGAATCGATGCGTCTTAAACAAGTGTCCTACAAGTCTAGATTAGTAGGAGAATAATAATGTTTGATTTAACTAAAGCATTAACAACGAAAGCAAAACCGGCACAGTCTTCGACGACAGGTGTTGCTGGATGTACGTTGTTTTATCAATCACAAGAGTGTTTAAACCTCGTTCAGGAAGTGTTTCGATTCGAAGGTTGGAATGACCCAGAATGTGTAAGAGCTAACGCAGGCTTAACCAAGCTGACGGAACAACATAGCAGTCATATTGTTATCCTTGAACTGAACGAATCGAACAACGTCGTTGAAGATGCTAAGTCTTTCGCTAGCAAACTACCAACACACAAAGGTGTCGTGGTCATTGGTAAAGAAGATGCAATTTCGACGCTTCGTTCCCTCAAAGACATGGGCTTTTACTACGTCTTTTGGCCGGTGAACAAACAAGAGTTCGCAGACTTCTTAAACCATGTTAGTAAGAACTTGAAGACGTTCTCTGGTGTTAGCCAGAAGCGTAAGGCGAAGCGTGTAGCAGTGGTGGGTTCAAAAGGTGGTGTTGGTGCATCATTCATTACTACTGAATTGAGTTCGTTACTATCCACTCAAGGTTCCGATACCATTTTGGTTGATCACCAATACGCAGATACCAACATCGATGTTTTATTGGGACTGAAAGATTTTAAACCGCGCGGTATCGATGAGTTTACTGCTCCCTTGCATGAAATGGATGAAGAGGGAGCACTTAGCTACCTGTTTAACGCACGAAAAAATCTGCGTCTGTTGGCTATCGATGGCGACATGAGTCAAAGCGATATTCTCAACTATAACCAGACGCTCTGTGATCTTTTAGCTCGAAACACGAACTTCATTATTGAAGACTTCTCGGGCGGTGTGGACTTCAAAGTTGAACCTCAACTCTTGGTAGAAAACTTTGATGTAGTTGTGCTGGTTTTGGATGCGTCGGTATCTTCTGTAAGAAGTGCCAAACGACTGTTTGAGAAAATTTCCAATTTACAGCTCACATTATCGTCCCGAACTCGTGTGATTACATTGGTGAATTATCACCGTCCGGAAAACGCGTATGTATTACAACGTCCTGATCTTACCAAATACTTAGGTGCGGATGTTGATCTCGAAGTGGGGTACTGCAAGTCGTTGTCGCACATCATTATTGATGGCAAACGAGGTCATAAGCACGATCGTCATATTAACCGTTCTATGGAACTACTGGTCAAGCTGATTAATGGTCAACCTGTTGATCAAAAAGGCATGGGATCTTGGTTGAAGAGGGTGCGTGCTAAATGAGTTCGAATAAAGACTTATACCTCGCGTTTCGCGGGCAAATATTTGAAGCACTAGATGCTGAAGCGGTTCAGAAAATGAGCCGCCGAGACTTAGAGGCTCAAATCCAAGCCGCTGTTGATCTTCTTGCAAACAGCTACCAACGTCCGATCACTTCGATGATGAAGTCAGGCTTGGTGAAAAGCTTAATTGATGAACTGTTTGGCTTAGGTCCATTGCAGCCTTTGGTTGAAGATCAGTCTATCTCCGACATCATGGTAAATGGACCTAACAACATCTTTTTTGAAAGACACGGTAAAGTCCAAAAGTCAGAGGTGTCTTTTGTCAACGAAGAGCAGTTGTTAGCAATTGCTAAACGCATTGCTTCGCGTGTTGGACGACGTGTTGATGAACTGTCTCCAACGGTTGATGCCAGACTTGAAGATGGCAGCCGTGTGAATATCGTTATCCCACCCATTGCGTTGGATGGGACCTCGATTTCAATACGTAAATTCAGAGAGCAGAACATCGGCTTTGAAGATTTGATTGGTTTTGGTTCTATGTCTCCTGACATGGCGAGAGTGCTGATGATTGCGTCTCGTTGTCGAATGAATGTGCTGATTTCTGGCGGTACGGGCTCAGGTAAGACGACGCTGCTTAACGCATTGTCTCAATACATCGCTGAAGATGAGCGTATTGTCACCATAGAGGATGCGGCGGAATTACGCTTGCAACAACCTAACTTGGTTCGATTGGAAACGCGAACTTCGAGCGTTGAGCAGACTGGGGCGGTGACGCAGCGTGATTTGGTGATTAACGCACTTCGTATGCGTCCAGACCGAATCATTCTTGGTGAGTGTCGTGGCTCTGAAGCGTTTGAAATGTTGCAGGCCATGAACACGGGACACGATGGTTCTATGTCTACACTGCACGCCAACACACCGAGAGATGCGATTGCGCGTGTGGAATCGATGGTCATGATGGCGAACTTAAACCAGCCGCTTGATGCGATTCGAAGAACCATCGTCAGCGCTGTGCAAATGATTGTCCAGGTTAACCGACTGCGCGATGGGTCTCGTAAGATCACCAGTATCTCTGAAATCGTCGGCTTGGAAGGCGATAGTGTGGTGATGGAAGAGATCTACCGTTTCCGTTATGACGATGCACATTTTGGAGAAACCGTTAAAGGTGACTTCGTAACCAGCGGCATCATGCAACGATCTGAGCTTGTAAAGAAAGCCCAATTCTTCGGGCTGTATGACGAGCTGATGGCATCGTTTAAGGGGATATAACATGCTTTGGCTCTCACTTATCCTCTTTGCGTTCGTACTGCTTTTGGTCAGAGACTCAAAGGTCAAAAAGGTCGATCAGTTTTTCAACATCGAAGAAGCTGAAGCGGAAAACTTCAATGCTATCAACGTAAAATCACTGGTACGAAAACAAAGTTGGCAAAAGTTCAAAGAGTCTATTTCTCCAACACTAAAAGTACTTGGACCACGTTCATCGCTGTATATCGCTTTGTATATCACGGCGAGTCTCATCGCCTCTTGGTACGTCGTGGTTAAGCTGTTGTTGATGACGAACACCGGGTTGATCGTAGGCTTGTCTTTGGTGTTTACCATCATGGGTTACCGCTACCTAGTGACAAGAAGGCGACGTGATTTTGAAAACACTTTCCCTGATGCGCTAAACATTCTGATGAGTGCGGTAACCGCGGGTGACAGCTTAATGCAAGCCATCAGTTATGTTGGCGAGGTGATGGATAACTCGATTGGGCGCGAGTTTAAACTGATGGGGGACCGACTTAAGTTGGGTGAGTCTCCGGAAGTGGTACTTCAACGTTCGTGTAAAAACTACCCTTACCCAGAGTTTCTGTTTTTCACTGTAACCCTTAGAGCAAATATTGCGCGAGGCGGTCAGCTGAAAGGCGTACTAGCAAGACTTATTCGAGTTTTGGTGGACGCAAGAACCCTAGAGAAAAAGAAGATGGCCATGACGTCTGAAGCGCGAATTTCTGCCAAGATTGTTGCGGCAATTCCGTTGATTTTCATGATCATTCTTAACTATGTAAACCCTGACAACGTCAATTTCGTCTTGTATGACCCTTCTGGTCGTATCGTGTTGTTTTATGTACTTGGCAGTGAGTTATTTGGCTTGTTCATTGTTTGGTTGTTAGTCAGAGGAGTACGCGCATGATGCTATTGATTGCCCTTATAGTACTGTTTGTTTCGTTGCTTTTCTTGATTTTCGATTCGCTTCGTACAGAACAACGACGCAAAAAAGTCGCCCTTTATATTGGCGGTGATGCTGTACGTGCGCCTTCCCGTGTTAACCGCTTTTTTGTTCGTTTCGGTAAAGAGCATCGACATGAGCTGGAACAAAAACTCATCGAGGCCGGCTATTACAACACAGAGTGGGCGAAGTTCTACTTCCCTGCCAAATTAGCGGTGCTCGTGGTTGTTACAGGATTGGTGTTGTTGTCGGATATGACAGCAAATAATCAGCTAATCATCATTATTTTTACGCTTATTGCTGTGATTGTTTTGCCGGATACTTTGCTTCAAATGCGACGCAAAATGTTGATCTTTAAGACATCATCTCAGTTACCGTACTTGCTGGACATGATGTCAGTTTGCGTGCAAACCGGTATGACGATTGAGGCGGCATTGGTTTATCTGGGCAAAGAGTTGGCTGAGTTTGACTCTGACCTTTGTTATCAAATTAAACGCACCTCAGATTCGGCAAAAATCCACGGGCTAGAAAAAGCGCTAAATGACCTCAGTGATCGTATTCCAACGCCGCCAATACGAAGCTTCGTGCTGACTATCATTCAAAACTTGCAATACGGTACATCAGTGGCTCAGGTGTTGAGCGATCTCGCTGAAGACATGCGAAAAGTGCAAATCCTGACCGTTGAGGAAAAGGTAGGCAAACTCTCCGCTAAGATGAGTGTCCCGCTGATCCTCTTCATCATGTTCCCGATCGTTATTCTGATTCTCGCACCGGGAATCATGCAAATGACATTAAATATTTAGGAGAGTAACCAGTGATTGGAAAACGCATTTCTCTCGCTTTGTTAGCGCTGGGCGTGTTGGCAGGTTGTCAATCGACACCTTCGCAGCAGAGTCAGCTACAAGATGACGTCGCGAGCATGGAAAAAGTGAAGAACTATGATGGTTTAATCTCTCACTACAAATCTCAGTTAGAGCAAGGTTCGCAAGATCCAGAAGTGAAAGAAAAGCTGGCATGGGCGTATTTCCATAAAGGGGATATCGAGTCGGCAAACTTTTATGTTCAGCATTTGCAAAAAGAGGGGATAGAGAGCCCTGACTTGTACCAGTTAGAAGGGCAAGTGTTTGATGCAAAAAATGACACTGATAGCGCGGTAGAGGCGTATTTATCTTCCATTAAAACGGGTAATGAATCAGGACAAATCCATGTATTACTGGGTGTGTCGTACGCCAAGTTAGGTAAATACGAAGATGCTTACCAAGAGCTGAACAATGCACGTTTGCGTGGTTATGATGATGTCGCGATCAAGAACAACATCGCGATGATTCATATGGCAAATGGTGAATACGAGCAAGCCATCGAAACACTGATGCCAGTACTAAAAGATAACCCGGAAAATAAAGTAGTGAAGGCGAACCTAGCGATTGCCCTTATGAAAGCGCAGCAGATGGATGCGGCGAAGAAACTACTCAAAGGTGATTTTTCGGATCAAGAGCTCCACAGTATCGCCGTCGAATTAACTCAATATAGGAGTTAATGATGAAATTGCTTTCTAAACAAAAAGGGGTAACGGCGATCGAGTTCGTAATGGGCGCGCTCGTTTTGTTCTTTGCCACTTTTGCCATCTTTGAGTCGAGTTACCAAATCTATGTTGTGAACATGACGGAATATTCTCTTCGAGAAACTATACGAAACACCAAGATTTACGAGGGCAAAGGCATAAATCAGCAGTACGAGGACAAGTTTAAATCTCTGATCGAAGCTGATGGTAACTTGTGGCATTTCTTAATCGATAGCTCGCGATTTTCTATCAAAGGTCGTTACTACAAAACCTATGATGACTTCATTGCGAATAGAGGATATTCGGATGAGGGCTTGAACTTCAACTACAACTTAGCGGAGATAACGGTCACTTATCGTTACTCTCCGATCATAAAACTTGCCGGTGCAGCAGATCGAGATATCTCAAGCACAATGGTACTGAACTTAGAGCATGAGGGGTGGAAAGATGACGCTCCGTAAACAAGGTGTATGTTCTCCAAAACGCCAAAAAGGCTCATTTATGGTTGAGCTTGTGTTCATTCTTACTGCGTTATGGGGTGTTTACCTTTTTGCCGCGGATTTGAGCTATCAGTTGCTTTTGCGAGCCAAGCTTGATCGTTCTAGCTTTGCGTTGGTGAACGTAATCAAAGAGCGTTCGCGTTACTTTGAGGGCGACGTGTTAGGTGGAAAAAATCTAGCGGTAACCAATGCCGATTTAGAAGACTTATCCAAAGTCGCGAGTCGAATGCTCGGCACGCCCCCAAACGATGTGGCAATCAAAATCGAGTCATTGACCAATAAAGTGAATGTGGCGGTATTTACCAGCAGTAAATACAACAGACTAAATTGCAAAACGGATTCAATACTCGCACACGCAGATTTGGCTCCGGTGGAAAAGGGCGTGGTGTATCCATTGTACCGCGTCAGCCTTTGTGAGGAGCAAAGCTCTTGGTTCAAGCCGTTCTTTAATGGCGGTACCGGCACAATCGTGAAAGTTGGCTCTTCTTCAATAATGCCAGGGAGATAGTGAAATGAGAATGCAGCAATATCAGCATCGAAGTCTCCAACAACAAAAGGGCGTCGCCGCTGTATGGATGGGCTTGTTGCTTGTGCCTATTATGGGCGTCACTTTTTGGGCTGTTGAGGGCACCCGTTATGTGCAGGAGTCGAGCCGACTAAGGGATTCAGCGGAAGCTGCGGCAATGGCCGTTACGATTGAAGACCAACCGGGTGCAGCCCGTGCGCTGGCAACGAAGTATGTCGAAAACTATGTGAGAGACATCAAGTCAACCAACCTTTCTGCTCAACGTTTTTATCAAGCGGAAGACAAGGATACTGGTGCTCTTGAGTATATCCAATACACAGTGAACGCCAGAACAACGCATGACTCTTGGTTTGCAAGCAGCTTTATCCCATCGTTTGATAAGCAGCAGGAATTAGCTGGCCGATCGCTGGCAAGAAAGTACCCTGCTTATCTTGGGGATAACAACATTGATATCGTTTTCGTCTCGGACTTTTCTGGCTCGATGAATGATAAGTGGGGCTCAAGTCGGAGCAAAAAAATTGACGATTTGAAAACCGCGATCGATCAGATATCAAACAAGATTCTTTGTAAAAAAATCCGTCAAGACTTCGTCGACGGAGAGTGGAAAGACGTTTGTGATGAGCCTGGAGAAGACACCACCGGGGACAAACTGCTTAACCGAGTTGGTTTTGTGCCGTTTAACGTTCGCACCAGAGAAATTGTGGCAGGCAATAGAGCCAATGCGACAAGCCAACTAAGTTACAAGAACGGGTACAAGGCTTATTTGTCACCTTATAGTTACAACGATATCGATTGGGACTACTGGCGCACGTATTCGGCAAGCGAAGTGTACAATTGTGCTTATCGGCAGTCGTACTGCCAAAGTCCTCGGTCAGAGAATCAGAATTATGCCAAACGTATTCGTGATGTTCTCGAAGCAGATCGCTACGCCGTAGCTGATGTCTACAACTATGTTGATTTACCGACTTCGGTATCGACCATGTTTACTGATAAATCAGGATTAAAGCCTAATTTCTATGGTGTGAGCGGCACCCGACTGTTTAATGCTCATGGTTCTTCAAATTCATCGCAGTTTTATAACATTCAATTATCGAACAAACTTTCAGATTTGGACTCGATTAAGTCGATGTGGGCAGACGGTGGTACCGCAGCGTTTCAAGGCATATTAAGAGGGTCTCAGGTTCTTCATGATGGAGACCCAAACAGTACCGATGAAGAAGAGCAGCAAGCTTACAACAAGAAAATCAAGATGTTGCTGATTTTGAGTGACGGGCAAGAAAGCCCTAACAACGGCATTCTGAAGGGGCTAGTAGACAACGGTATGTGTGATAAAGCCAGAGCAGAGATTCCGGGCTTATACATCGGTGTTATTGGTATCGATTTCCGTGCATCTCAACAAAGTGGTTTTCAAGACTGTGTTGTTAATCCAAGTGAAGACATCATTGATGTATCTAACTTAGATGAATTGATTGAAAAGATAGAAGAACTCATCCGCAAAGGCTCAAAAACAAGCGGAATAACTAAGTTGTACTAGAGGAAAATATGAAAAAGTTAGTCATTGGTGCATTCGCTATCTCGACGTTGCCGTTTAGCCTGATAGTTAAGGCAGAAGAGGGGATTAGCGTTTATTGCGACAATACCTTCAGCGAGTACCAACATAGTATCAAAGTGGATGACGTTGTCGGAATTGCTCAACATCGACAGGGCTTTTTACAAATAGAGCAGAAGTCTAACAATGGTGAGCTCAAACAAGCATTGGCAGGTAAATCAAAGTTAGGGTTGGATCAAACAGGCTGTACGACATGGATTAGCAATCAAAATAACAATCATCAAGGTGATGGCTTGGTTGCGCGTCTGCATTTTGGTTTTGATAAATCCAACTTAACACCAATGGGCAGCAAAGCTCTGAATCAACTCGCAGGTTCGCTTAAAAATAGCGATAGTGCTATTGCGGTAGATGGTCATACCGACAGCAAGGGTTCTGAAGGCTACAACCAATCGTTAGGCTTGCAACGTGCGTTGACAACGTCTAACGGTTTGATTGCGCAAGGCGTGGATAAAAGCCGTATTGTCGTTCGTTCATTTGGTGAAACTCAGCCGATTGCGTCGAATTCAACCGCTGAGGGGCGAGCACAAAACAGACGCTCAGAAATATGGGCTTCTAAGAATGATCAGGCAAAACCAGATCAAATAAAACCAGACGAAGTAAAGCCAACGGAATAGGTTTTAATCGTAGAGCGTTCACCTTGCCTAAAACGCAAGGTGAAGCATTAACAACAATGGTGTCGTGGTGGGTCAATTTGGAGTGGCAGTGGGTAAATCTAAAACAATAATAGCCATTATGGTGGGGGTAGCGTGGAGTGGTATGACCGCTGCCTCAGAGCTCATTAACTTTAACGAGCAAGATACATTAAACAGCATTAATACTGCTTACGACCAGCAGTACAGTGCGCTGAGAATTGATGAAAACATCTCGCACTACAATAAATTGAATGCTGAAATAGAGTCCACCAAGATCAAATTGGCGACTAATGTCGAGATGATCAAATCTGACTCTAATCGCTTGAAAGACAAGTTGGTTGATGGTGTATATGACGAATCCTTAATTCTGACTTTGCGCAATATGTCTGCCAAAGTGAATTCAATGAAAAAGGAAATTGAAACCGCGGGGAAGTTGTTGGTCGAAACTAAGCAGCAATTGTCACAAGACCAACAAGAGGCAAGTCAAATCGAGCGAGTGAAGAACGACGCACTCCTTGCTCTGTACGAAAAGATAAAAGAGCGTCATTTGAATGAATCAAAACGTGTGATAAACGATACTTATTCTGGTCAATTGCAGTGTAACGTTGCGGAAAGTTTATCAACGTGCGTAAACCGAAATCTCCCTTCTATCAAGAACGCTTTTGTATTAAGCAAAGGTGGTTTATCTCGAATCAAACTCACGAGCTTTAAAGTCGTGGATGCAAACCAAAAATTAAACGGCGACCTTTCTTTCACTGCGGACGCAAGTTACAAGCACAATTACAGTGCGAATACAGAGGTTGAACTGAGACAAGCACTTGATCTTGATAACGTGCGCTTTGTGTTCCGTTCAAACTCACCACAAACGGTTTTTTACATCAATGACCAGGAAGTCGGCTCTGGCGAGCGAGTGGATGTAACGGGCAACTATGTGGGTATCTATAGTGTGCGAGCCGTGAACAATCATAAAACTCAGTCGCTTAAGCTAAATCTTAAAAATGGTGGCGACTACTTCTTCCCGTTTGCGAGCAAAGCCAGTGCTCCGAAGGCGGTTCCTACACGTTTAGCGGTAGAAGACAAGACTGATGCGAACAGTGAAAAGGCTCAACCTAAAGATACAGTAAGATTCTCTGAGAGTTTGTTACCACCTAAAGTCGTCGCTGAGCTGGAGTCTGCAGAAGAGCCCGATCTTCAGCGTTACACCAATAAGGTACTGTACAAAGATGAAGCCTTTACTTATCTATTGCCAAGATTCAGAGGTAACAAAAAGTCTCATGACATCTTCTTAAGTCAGGCTGACGCACAGAAATATTGTGAGCGTCTATCGTCTCGTTTGCCAAACAAAGCCGCTTATGAATACTTGCGCCTCTATACCTATCTATCTCCGGGAGATTACTGGACGAAAGATGGCAAAGTGTATTCATCGGAGAAGCATGAAGAATTGGATCAAGCATTTGATACAAATAAGTTCATTTGTATGGTGAACATGAACTAAGACATCGTTCCCCCTTTAAATCTTATTAGTAAACAAGCACATTTAAGAGCCGCATTTCGCGGCTCTTTTTGTTCCTATTACTGGAAACTTCCTGAATTCGACTGACGCAACAACGTTGGGCGTTATCGACTTTCTCTGTATTGCAGTGAAATTTTGTTACTGATGATCCTGTCTTTAACCATAGCCTCTAGTTATTTCTGTTCATCAATATGGATCGAAAAATCATCTCGTAGAGGCCTTGAATGACGAGTGAATAGCAATGGGACAGAGAATATGAGTGAAGTGGCAACGTTAGAAGCTTGGCTATACCAAGGCAATGTGCCTCTGTCGATGCTATTTCTCGGAGTCGTATTGTTGTCATACTTACTTGAAGATTTGGCTATCGTTACTGCCGCTACTTTAGCGGTAGAGCAAGTGATGCCAACACCTCTTGCGTTATTGGCGATTTTTACAGGTATCGCCACAGGGGACATAGGGCTTTATTGGCTGGGGAAATTGGCACAAAAGGTACGTTTTTTCCGCTATCGCTTGCTTCGATATCAACGTGCTAGGCGCGTGCGACGCACACTTCATCGTAAAGCTTTCATTACGTTATTCATCGTTCGGTTTATTCCCGGATTAAGAACCGTAGGATTTACGCTTAGCGGATTTTTGGATGTGCCCAAAATGAAGTTTCTCATCGCCGTGTTAAGCGCGACGAGTTTATGGACTGCGTTGATTTTTGGCTCTTTCTTCCAACTAGGCAGCATGCAATGGCTTCAACAACATCAAATAAACAGTTTGTTGATTCCGATTGGATTGGTCGTGATGTTGCTGCTCAACAAACTGATTTCAAAAACATTGTTAAGGAACACATATGGTGCAACTCGCCCACGTTGAAATGATCCCAAACGGAATGGTTAATGCAGGTATGCCCATTCTTCAAGAACCAAAGCGAGTAGTCTCTCCGTTTGAGTTTTTACCAGCTTGGTTTTTTTATACACCCGTGGTGATTCAAAGCGCGGTCCTCAGCGCTATCCACCGAGATTGGGCATTACCTTTGATCGCAAACCCTTCAATCAAGTTAAGCGGTATGGTGGGGGAGTCCAAGCATGACATTTTCGCTTCTTCGGGAGACAAAACTAAGCAGTGGATATTGCCTTTTATCACATTAACTAAGACGCATGAACAGCTTGAAACTGCTTTAGAAGACGCAATACAGCAGCTAAAACGATCGAGTTTAGAGTATCCATTGGTGGCGAAACCTGATCTTGGTTGCCGTGGTGCTGGCGTGAAGTTATTGCGTTCAGATGAACAGCTAAGAAGCTACATTAAAACGTTTCCCGTTGATGGACGTTTCCTGTTACAGAAGAAATCAGACTACAGCGCTGAAGCTGGGGTATTTTACGTCAGGCAGCCAGGCGAAACCCGAGGGAAAATCATCTCACTGACATTAAAATATTCCCCTCGAGTGATTGGTGATGGGCAGTCTACACTTAAGCAGCTTATCGAGAAGTGTCCAAGGGCTGGTAAGTTACAGCACCTTTATTTACCAAGGCACAGTGAGCAATTAGAAGTGATCGTCGCGAAAGGTGAAGAATTTCAACTAGCCTTTGCAGGAAGCCATTCACGTGGTGCCATTTTTCGCGATGGTAACCGATTCATTACGCAAGAGCTGGAAAAGAAGCTCGATCAAGTGCTAGGGGATTTTAATGGATTCCACTACGGGCGATTGGATATCAAGTTTAAAGATATTCATGCTCTAATGAATGGTGAACATTTTGATATCTTAGAGATTAATGGTGCGAGCAGTGAAGCGGCACATATCTGGGATAGCGATACACCACTAACTCATATCTTCGCCACATTGCTAAAGCAGTACCGATTACTTTATCAAATCGGATCAAAGCAGAGGCTGCGAGGGCATCAAACGCCGACACTGGGTGCTCTCATTCAAGCATGGCGAGAAGAGAAAGTCCTGACGCAGCTGTACCCGATGACAGACTAAAAGCATTGATCTATACCCAAGTATCTTGAGGTTATTTGGGTATGGATACCCCAACAACGGGTGATGAATGGGGACATCTGTTATTCAACTTCACGCCGTAAAACAGTTATTCAGTACTTTTCTTATTTAATTTTCAATTCTTTGTAATTTTTATCTCATTTGTCCTGTCTTTTTATTAGCACCAAATAAATCACGCAGTGAATATGCCTTCTTAGTGAGGGCAATACCTCGATAGAATGTATTTCCGAATAAGGAATTTAATGATGAGAAAATTATTCGCATTACTGATGGTATTAATCAGCTTCTCTTCTTTTGCGGAAGATGAAATTTATACCGGATTTTTTAGTAATAAGGCATTAAGCGGTTATGACACGGTCTCCTATTTTAAAGAAGGTCAGCCTGTGAAAGGAAACAGTAACTGGAAAACTGAATACAAAGGGGCAGACTGGTATTTTTCTTCTCAAGATAATTTAAATAAATTTATAGAAAATCCAGAAGCTTATGCGCCACAGTATGGTGGCTATTGTGCATGGGCGGTATCCGCTAAAAATGATTTTGCCCCTGCGGATCCTAAACAATGGGCAATTGTTGATGGCAAGCTGTATCTAAATTACGACGCAGAAGTGAAGCAGTGGTGGGATGATGACCGCGCAGGACATATTGCTGCAGCCGATAAAAACTGGCCAACATTGATTCAGCAGTAATAAGACTCAGAAATAATAAGGTTCATCTCATGACATTTATTCCAAAGAAACATATACCTTCGATTTTTATTGCTTTCGTTTTTATTCAATCATTATTTTTTAAGTTTACTGGTTCATATGAAACCGATCATATTTTTGGCACGTTAGGAGAATGGTCAGGGATTCATTGGTTTGGTGTTTATGGCGGGTATTTAATTGGGATTGCTGAGTTAATTGCAGCCATTTTACTGTTTACTCGTTTCCATGGTGTTGGTTCAACAATGGCCGTTGGGATTATGACAGGAGCCATTTTATTCCACTTGTTTACGCCGCTAGGTGTTGTCATGCCTGAATTTAGCGCTACGGGCGAAGTGATAGGTAATGATGGTGGATTGCTATTTGGTATGGCTTGCCTTGTTTGGCTATCCGCTATTTTCTTAACCATTCGCGATATTAGAGCTCAGGGCTCTTTTACAAACACCTTGCTAATGAAAGGAGCCTAATATGGTTGAAAGTCCTTTCCGGTTATCAAGAAAAACGCCATTTGGAATAGGTGAGTCTGTTGTCGAGTGGGCTACTGGGCTTTCCAAGTTAGATTCCTTGTACAAGCAAGAACCGTTGCCTGAAGATAGTCATTCATTTATGCATGAAGCGCTTGCTCGAATTGGTACTCAATATCGAGTTCAACATGGCAGCTTAGAGAATATTCCCAGTGATGGCTCGGTTTTGGTTGTTGCTAACCATCCGTTTGGTGGAATTGAAGGGATCATTTTAGCTTCCTTGATTTCCCAAGTGCGCAAGGATGTCAAAGTGCTTGCTAACGAACTGTTAAAGCGAATTCCTGAGCTGGATGAATTGTTTATTGGTGTTGATGTGTTTGGTGGTGAAAAGGCAAAGCAAACCAATCGACGAGCAATTAAAGCGGCGAACCAACATCTTAAAGAAGGTGGGGTGTTGATTATCTTCCCTGCTGGAGAAGTCTCTTCTTGGCAAGCCAGTGAAAATAAAATCACTGATAAAACATGGAGTCACTCAGTAGCAAAATTTGTTAAGCATGCTCAAGCGACGACTGTGCCTTTGTTTATAAGTGGTATGAACAGCAAATTATTTTATCAAGCTGGGAGAATTCATCCGCTTCTTAGAACGGCACTGCTGGGACGAGAACTTCTCAATAAGTCGGGTGAGATCATTTCTGTTTCAATCGGCAATCCAATCCCTTATCGCGAGATACAAGGGTTTGAAAATGATGAAGATATTACCCAGTACTTCCGTTTGAACACCTATTTAATGGGAAGTATGGACAGTCGCAAGGAGCTCACTCAACAAACTCTTCATGCAGAACCAATAATTGCGCCTATTCTTACAGAGACTTTAGAAAATGAACTTCTGGATCTGTCTGAGTTTAAATTATTAGAGCAGGCTGATTTTGAAGTGTACTGTGCGCCTACACCAAAAATGCCGCAAATGATGCGTGAGATTGGGCGTGTACGAGAAGAAAGCTTTAGAGATGTTGGAGAAGGCAGCGGCTTGAGCTGTGATGTCGACCTCTTTGATCCCAACTACCATCAGCTCTTTGTTTGGCATAAAACCAACCGAGAACTTGTGGGTGCTTATCGTTTAGGTCTGGTTGATGAGCTGATTGAACAAGGCGGAATTCATGCCCTCTATTCAACCAGTTTGTTCAAATATGATGAGGCGTTTATCAAAACTCTAGGTTGCTCGATTGAGCTGGGGCGCTCGGTGGTTGCGAAGCAATACCAACGCAACATGCATTCATTACTTTTATTGTGGAAGGGCATTGCGTCTTTTGTTCAGCGCAACCCAAAGTACACCCATCTCTTTGGTCCCGTAAGCATCAGCAACGATTATAGCCCAGTGGCAAGGCAGCTCATCGCCTCCGTTATGTCGGTTCATTATTACGATAATGACAAAGCCAAATTGGTTTCGCCAACAACGCCTTTAGAGAGAAACGATCAAGAATTTTGGCGACCGGATATGTTGAGCTCACTCTCTCAGTTGCCTTTGTTATCCAAAGTGCTCAGTCGTCTTGAACGTGGTATGGGAATTCCGGTGCTTCTCAAACAGTACCTGAGCATGAATGGCAAGTTAGTCTGCTTTAATGTCGACCCTGCGTTTAACTTTACGCTAGATGGTTTGATTGTCGTGGATCTGACTTCGGTGCCGGAGAAAAAGCTTGGTAAATACATGGGTTACGACAATGCCGTGAAGTATCAGTTAGCCCATAAGAAAACGGATTTAAGTGAATAGCTATCTATAGGAGTAAGAAATACGATGCCTTTTATCAAATTAGCCAATTATCGTGATGAGCTGACAGCTCAACTCGAAAATATCGCCCATCAGTTTCAACTGCATTCCTTATTGATTATGGAATCTAAGCCGGATCAAATGGTGGTGTTTGCGGCGAATGAGCAACCTATTTACCACGTTGGTGATGCTGGTCCTAAAAGTAATCAACAAGGTTGTCATGAGCTGTACTGCGAACGCGTCGTTGATACTGCACAGCCGTTGCTGGTGGCGGATGCAAGTATGGATGAAGAGTGGAAGGGCAATGAAGACTTAGTGAAATTTGGTCTCGGTGTGTATTACGGTGTGCCAATCACCTTTAAAGGTGAAGTTATTGGGACGGTGTGCGCACTGAATAATGAGCCTTTCGATTTCGCGAAAGGTACGCCTAGTGCGATTGATCAAATCCATCAACTTCAACTCAACGTAGAGCAGCATCTCCAAGCCACTCACTGATTACTGTGAACTAAAGAAACTCTGACAATTCTTGGTCAGAGTTTCTTTGTTTGTCTCCTTCCTTAGCATCTAACACTTCTACTCCGGCACTTTTTCTGGTTGTTGTTGATTCACTGCTTAGACCAATAATGTGCACTTGTCGTGAAATGGCAATTCTATTTCTCAACCACTCGATATGATGCACCTGTATTGAGACAACTGACTCGGAGATAGAAACCATGAGTATCGTAATTAAAAATGCAAACGTGTTTAACGGTGTGGATGAGCAACTTCTGAAGAACGTGGACCTTCTGATTGAAAACAACTTAATCACACAAATCGGGAAAGTGGATGACTCGAATGCTGAGCAAATCATCGATGCAGAAGGCAAAACGGTGATGCCAGGCTTGATTGATGCGCACGTACACATCACGCTTTCAGCAGGCTTTAATGAGTTAGATGGTATGACGAGAGAAGAGATTGCGATTCGTTCTGCGAGAATTTCTGAAGAGATGTTGATGCGTGGCTTTACGACCATTCGTGATGTTGCTGGCAACACACTGGGCTTGAAAAACAGCATCGATAAAGGTTACGCCAAAGGTCCTCGAATTTTGCCTTGTATGGCGGCGATTTCGCAAACTTGTGGTCACTCAGACTACCGTCAAAACCAAGCGCAAGAACGTCTAGCGAGCGGTCATGAAGACTCGCCACTGATGAAGACGGGCGCGTTTAAAGTCGCGGATGGTCGTGCTGAAGTATTAAAAGCTGTTCGTGAGCAACTGTTCATGGGTGCTTCCCAAATCAAGGTGATGGCAGGTGGCGGTGCATCCTCTACCTTCGACCCGCTGGATACGTTGCAATACACGTTAGATGAAATGAAAGCAGCGGTGGAAGCTGCAAGCGACTATGGTACCTATGTCGCGGCTCATATTCACACTGCACCAGCGATGAAACGTGCAGCAGAAGCAGGGGTAATGTCCTTTGAGCACGCTACTATTATGGACGATGAAATCGCTCAAATTGTAAAAGAGAAAGGCATTTGGCTTGTTCCGTCATACTTCACGTCATCACTGATTGCGGAGCGTAAGATCCCGCTGCCAAACGAAGAGACTTACCGCAAGACAGAACGCGTTGGTAAGGCAATGTTTAAGTCTGCTGAGCTTATCAAGAAATACGATATTCAAAACCTAGCGTTTGGTACTGACTGTGTCGGTAAAGCAAACGTTCATGAAAGTCAGATGCAAGAGCTTGGTGCGATTGAAAAAACGTTCGACACCATCACTGCACTGCGCACGGCAACTTCAAACTGTGGTCGTTTGTTTGAATTGTCGACTTACAAGCACCCTTATCAAGAAGGCAAATTAGGTCAAATTGTGGAAGGTGCGTATGCAGATTTACTTATCGTCGACGGGAATCCACTTGAGGGAGTTGATTGTGTAATGAAAGACGAAACTAAGAAAGTCATCATGAAAGATGGCGTGGTTTATAAGAACACATTGTAAAAACATTATCCTGTTATCAAAGGCGCTCATCGAGCGCCTTTTTTGCGTCTTGGGATTAGAGTGGATATCACTTTTCAAAACCTTATCGGCTAATCTATTGCTTGCTCCATCCATTTGGTTCTTACTGCCAACATCTACTCGTGTTAAACCATCGTGCCCACTTTAAACTCATTCGTATTGGCTATCGAGAGCAACTTAATGTTCTTCTAGCATTGAGTTTAGTTATGTTCTACCACGGGAGTGTCGAAGGGAGAACACCTTAAATTAAGCGGTATAGGAGAAGACAGAGGCAGAGATTTCATCTCTTAGAGCGACATCGTTACTGGCTGGTTATTAGATGGCGTGCGTAAAGAAAAAAGATAGGGGAAAGAGACGGAGATGTCCCAAGCGTCTCAAGGTTACCTGGGTAAAGCATAAAAGGGTTGATGAAATACAAACAAGGCAAACAAAAAACCGCGCCTTAAATAAGGCGCGGTTCGGACTAAAAAGGTTTTGGTGAAAGGGCTTGTAGGGCTTACTTCATCACATAACGATAGGTTTTGATTACCAACCAGCCAAAGGCTTTGCTTAGAATTTTTACGGCTTTAAAAGCAACTTTACCAATCGTTACAATCAATTCGCCAGAAACAGTAAGGCACGTGTGTAAATCAGTTTGTTTGAACTCTGCGTAAGTCATGTTGGTCTCTCATTTTTAAGTGGGGGACTCCTGTCGCTCAATGCATACCCTGTAGCGATATAGTAGGAATAAGTGAGATTAGGGACTTACCATTTGGCGCCACCTCGCACGTAAAGATAGAAAATGAGTATTGCTTGGAATGGTTATAAATAACCAAGGTGAATTTATGATGAGTGGATTACAGATACAAAAAAGCCACCACTAAACAGTGATGGCTTTGTCGGGCACTTGATCGACTAATATTTTACGAACAACATTTTTCTTAAGCTGTTACAGCGAGATTTATCTAACGGGTCACCAAGGTATTCTCCATCTTCAGCGGCTTTCTTCATTACTAAGGCTCTTGCTCGGTCACCGCTGTCTAGGTCTTGATACTCTTCCAGTGTTTTCAGCTTCAACAAACGGTATTTCGATTTGTCTTTGCCAGAGGCGACGTGGTCGTAGCAATAACTCATTGCTCCTGCATTCGCACCGATCTTGCTGGCGTCTGTAATCGCGTAAGCGTTAAAGCCAATTGTGCTCGTCAATAAGATTAAAAGGGCATTGCGTGCTTTCATTTCTGTTTCCTAATTCAAATAAGTTGACGAATAAGGTAGGGAGAAATGGATAACAAAAATTGCCATTAAGCGACATTTGCGAACAATCAATCACTTTGTCTGTTTTGTCAGAGCGAGGTTAGCGATAAACCAGTGGCGCGAATTGGTAAATTTCTATTCTCCGAATTGAATAACCTCTGCTCATTGAATTATTCGGAGCATACGTCATGAATGCGAGACAATTTACTAACGACAATAAACGGAAGTTGCTGCCCATTGTTTATCTGTTGACGATAACCGGCTGGGGTATTTACACACTTACGTATGATTACAGTTGGCAGGCACTGATGCTTTTTGCCATCGGGTTATTGATGGTTATTCGTAATTATTATCTTGAGAGCGAACGAATTGATGAAAAGATTGCCAGTATTGCTGCTCACTCAGTCATTGGTGTGGTGATTCTTGATCAATATTTGCGAGTAGACTACGTCAACAAAAGTTTCTTGAGGCTGACGGGGTACACAAGTGAACAATTAAATGGTGAAAATCTAAAGCAGTTTGGCTTTCGTCCATTAAATGAAGCACTTACTAAGTTGGGCGCTAAAGCGAATTGGAAAGACGAGATCAAAGTGACCAATCGTTTTGGAGACCGCTTAACGTTAGATGTGCACATCACACATTATAAAGTGGGGGTAGGTACGCGAGATCGTTATGTCGTGAGTTTTCGAGATGTTAGTCATCGTGCTCGACTAGAGAGCAAATTAAAGAACTTAGCAGAAAAAGATCCTTTAACGGCGTGCTGGAACCGTCGTCGTTTTGACGAAGAATTAGCTCGCTACGCAAACATCGCCGGTCGATATGGGTTTTCTAATGCCACCTTAGCCATCATAGATATTGACCATTTCAAACAAATCAACGACCAGCACGGTCATGATGTGGGCGATGCCGTACTCAAAGACCTCGCTAGATTGATGAAGTCGGAGTGTCGTGAAACTGATATTGTTGCACGTGTTGGGGGAGAAGAGTTTGCCATCATTATGCCTGAGACCAATACTCGAAACGCGTTTGAAGCGATTTACCGTCTGAAAGAAATCATTCAGTCGAAAAGTGTATTGGACATCACGGTCAGTGGTGGCATTACGGCAATCAATCGTTCGGTTGAGCAAACCTATCGTCGAGCAGACAAGGCTTTGTACCAAGCCAAAAATTTAGGGCGAAATCGTGTTTGTGGCGCGAAAGGTGAACCGCTAAGCGAGCACGTTTCTGAGATGGAAGCGCTGATTGCTACTAGTTCTCGATAGTCGACTTCCTAAAGCATACATTAGATTAAGAGCCGCACATCGCGGCTCTTTTTATTGCTGAAGCATTGTTAATTATCTAGGTTTACGAGTGGCTTGCTGATCAGTTCCACTTTTTGACCCTGTTGGATTTTAGCGACTTCAGTGAGTGCTTGTTTGACTTCATTTTGGTTTCTAAGTACTGAGTAAGTTAGATCAAAGTATTTGCTTTCACCTGCTCGTATGGTTGGAACTAAGCCTAATGGCCGTTGGTACTTCGTGTTGTAGGCGTAACTGGTTCCGGGCTCAATGCCAGTCACATAACCCTGTTTGTATGTATCGGTATTTTTCCATAGTGTCAGTACAGGCAGTTGCTCTACGTTATAACTGAGCGCCACACCTTTATCGCTTTTTTTGTTGTGAAGCACCGCTAAACTTTGTCCGGAATCGTCACCTATAGGCTTCAAGTTAAAAACCATTTCATCATAGCTTTTTGTTGGTCCTTGATAGGTTTGCCAACTATCTAAGCCCGCCTTTGCATAGTTGTTGAATGGAGAGACTTCCTTGACTGCTGCGGAAAACTTCGCCCCTTTTTCAAGAATAGGTCTACCAAAGTTAGAGTGGTAAATAATCTGGTACTCGTCATCGTAGTCAGACATGTTGGTTAACTCATCGTGTAGAGAGAATGAGTTGCTACCTGGCAGTATTGATAACTCTGTATGAGTCACCAGTTCAGCTTTTTTGAAAGTGCGTTCTGAAACGGTACCTTGCACCCTAATTCTGTGTGGGGGATTATCATCAATGATCACTTTTACTGTAGAAGCGGGTGTATTTTGGACTCGACCATGCAGGCTTAGAAGCTGACCGTTATCATCAACGCCCGGGTGACCTGTCCATTCATACCCACAACGTACAAGCATTTCATTGAACCCATCGAGCCAGCCAAGACCATTGCGACTTTCCAGCTCGATGAATGCTGGGTTTACGATCTCTTTGACAGGTGAGTCCCAGCCAAGAATTCGCTCTCCATCCATTTTGACATCAAAGATGCCCATCCCACGAGTTGGGATAAGGGTAACTTCCAAAATGCCGTTGTCTATGACGAGAACATCAACACCAAATTGTTTTCCGCCGTGCAAACGTTTTTTTTCAATGCTGAAGGGCAAGTCTGGATTAAAGCCGAGGGAGCGACTAGACATTTTCCAATCTCCAACGTCTTGATTTAAAGCAGAATTAGTTAGAACAAATTCTGCTGAAGAAACAGGTAGGGTAGTGAGTCCGAGTAGCATAGCGGTACAAGCGATGTACGAATTTTTTATCCTTTATTCCTTATTTATTTTTCAAATCTAAGTATTGCTGAATCGATTCAGCATTATTATATAAATTGCGCTATTTTTGAGCAAAGTAGGCTGATATGAGTTGTGATCAATATGCTCATTAGAGAGTTTTTTAATGATCTTTTTGATTGCTGAATCAAATTCAGCAGAAATATTGAGTGCGAAAATGAAAGCCGTTTTGCTGAAGCTCGCTCTTAGTTAACTAAATAGGGGCGTCAAACGACTCGGAGACACCTAGCTATTCCGGTTCGTTGTTTTCCTTGCTGTACTGGGCGATTTTAATTGACACGAAACGTTTACATTTTGTTGCTGTGGATTCGCTTTGGTGAAGTGGTATGCCATTCCTTGGTCAATTAACAAACTTAAAAATAAAATGTGCAGAAAATATTTGAACTCATTGCATTTGTCTTTGTTTGTACTTTTGATAAGCACGGGGTTTTCATGAGTCTTTGCATCTATAACTTGCGCTATAAATGCTCTAATTGTTGATTTTAATGGTTTTTGTATTTCTGTTTTTACGTGTTAAATCTTCATAAACTCTCTCTTTTCTCAAGTTTTAATAATGATTGTTGTCGAAATGATTCGGCTGTTTCTGTTGTTTTTTGTAGATAATTAGTTTGAGTTCTAACTAAATTTGAGGCATTTTATATTTAACTAACCGTTCAATTAAAAATAACAAGGATGCAAAATGCCCAAGGTTGGGATGCCTGAAATCAGAAAACCGCAGCTAGTCAAAGCGACGATGTCGGTCATCGACAGAGTAGGTTTGCACGCTGCGAGTATCTCGTTGATCAGCAAAGAAGCAGGGGTATCAACGGGGATCATTAATCACTATTTCGGTGGAAAGCACGGTCTGTTAGAAGAGACCATGCGTGAGATCCTGCGCCAGCTTTCTGCCACCATCAAAGAGAACTTAAGCCAACTGCCAGCTGATGCGCATCATCAACGTATTAATGCCATCATCGACGGCAACTTTGTGGGTTTCCAAGCCGAGAACCAAGTGGCAAAAACTTGGTTGGCATTCTGGTCGTACTCTATGCATGACGCACAGCTCAAACGTCTGCAACGAGTGAATGAACGACGTCTCCTTTCTCATCTAAAAAAAGAATTAAAAGCTTTGTTGGATCAAGACCAAGCAGAGCTCGTTGCGCATGGTATTGCGTCACTGATTGATGGCATTTGGCTGCGCGGAACGCTCAACCCGCAAGGCATCGATGCCGAGAAAGCACGCGTCATCATCAACGACTATCTCGATAAACAGCTCACGTTCTACTCAAAACTAAAATAAAGAGTCAAACCTTCAAATGGATATGAAAGCACACTACATCGATGGTGCCATGCACCTAGGATGCTCAGAAGAACACTTCACCACATACAATCCAGCCAATGGTGAACCGCTTGCAAATGTGAAGCAGGCTAACCAGCAAGACATGCAAGCAGCAATTGAATCTGCCAAACGTGGTTTTGCGATTTGGTCTGCAATGACGGCGACAGAACGAAGCCGCATTTTGCTTAAAGCGGTGGCGCTACTTCGTGAAAGAAACGACGAACTGTCAGCATTAGAAGTCGCGGATACGGGCAAACCGATTCAAGAAGCGAATTGCGTAGACATTGCAACGGGCGCTGATGTGATCGAATACTACGCAGGCCTTGCGCCTAGCATGCATGGCGAACAGCAACCGCTGAATGAATCGCAGTTTTTCTACACTCGCCGCGAGCCTCTAGGCATTTGTGCAGGCATTGGTGCATGGAACTACCCAATTCAAATCGCGATGTGGAAGTCTGCTCCTGCGCTTGCTGCGGGTAATGCGATGATCTTTAAGCCATCAGAAGAAACACCGTTAACCGCACTCAAACTAGCAGAAATCTACAGCGAAGCGGGATTGCCTGATGGCGTGTTCAACGTCATTCAGGGTGATTACCGAGTGGGGCAGATGCTCACCGCACATCCAGACATCGCCAAAGTCTCTTTCACGGGTGAATCCGGTACGGGCAAAGTGGTGATGGGTGACAGTGCCAATACGCTGAAGCAAGTCACTATGGAGCTTGGCGGCAAATCGCCAATGATCATTTTTGATGATGCCAAGCTAGACGACGCGGTTTCTGCTGCAATGGTGGCGAACTTCTATACCCAAGGTGAGGTTTGTACGCACGGTACTCGCGTGTTCGTTCATGAAGGTATTTATGATGAGTTTGTCGCTCAACTTAAGAAGCGTACTGAGCTGCTGGTGGTTGGCGATCCGCTTGATGAGCAAACCCAAATCGGCGCGCTAATTTCCAAAGAGCATGAATCAAAAGTTCTTTCCGCAATTGAACAAGCGAAAGCAAGCAAAGCAACGTTGCTGACTGGTGGTTACAAAGTCACAGACAATGGTTTGGCGAGCGGTAACTTTGTTGTGCCAACGGTTTTCATTGATTGCGAAGACGACATGCCGCACGTGCAGCAAGAGATCTTTGGTCCCGTAATGTCAGTGCTTAAGTTCAGTGACGAAGACGAAGTTATTGCTCGTGCTAACAACACCGATTACGGACTGGCAGCTGGCGTGTTCACGCAAAACCTCTCTCGTGCACATCGCGTCATTCATTCAATCCAAGCAGGTATTTGTTGGATTAATACGTGGGGCGATTCCCCAGCTGAAATGCCAGTTGGCGGTTACAAACTGTCTGGCATTGGACGTGAAAACGGCGTTGAAACCCTTAAGCATTACACCCAAACCAAGAGCGTGTTAGTGCATTTGGGTGATTTCGACAGCCCTTACGCGTAATCAGTCTGGAGGATTTGTAATGCAACAACACTACGATTACATCATCGTCGGTGCTGGATCGGCAGGCTGTGTCTTGGCGGATCGCCTGAGTGAAAGCGGTCAGCACCAAGTCTTACTGCTGGAAGCGGGTGGCTCAGACAAGAGCATCTTCATCCAAATGCCAACGGCGCTGTCTTACCCAATGAACACCGAAAAGTACGCATGGCAGTTCGAAACTGTTGCAGAAGAGGGGTTAGACGGACGCCAACTGCATTGTCCACGCGGCAAAGTGTTAGGGGGCAGCTCTTCGATCAACGGCATGGTTTATGTTCGGGGTCATGCTTGTGATTTTGACGAATGGGAAGCAGAAGGCGCGAAAAGCTGGAACTACCAAGCGTGTCTTCCGTACTTCCGTAAAGCGGAAACATGGACAGGCGGCGCAGACGAATACCGTGGCGACAGCGGTCCGGTAGGGACGTGCAACGGCAACGACATGAAGTTGAACCCACTTTACCAAGCGTTTATTGAAGCAGGTAAAGATGCTGGCTACCCAGAAACAAAAGACTACAACGGTTATCAGCAAGAGGGCTTCGGTCCGATGCACATGACGGTAGACAAAGGCGTGCGCGCTTCTACCTCTAATGCTTACTTAAGCCGTGCAAAAAAGCGCAGTAATTTCACCTTGATGAAAGGCGTGACAGCTCATCGCATTTTGCTTGAAGGCAAGAAAGCGGTCGGCATTGAGTTTGAACAATCTGGCAAAATCAAACAGTGTTTCGCCAACAAAGAGGTTGTGTCGAGCGCAGGTTCTATCGGTTCAGTACAACTGCTGCAACTCTCGGGTATTGGTCCTAAGACTGTGCTTGAAAAAGCGGGCATTGAAGTGAAACACGCGCTAGAAGGCGTGGGTAAAAATTTGCAAGACCACCTTGAAGTGTACTTCCAGTATCACTGTAAACAGCCGATCACGCTTAACAGCAAGCTAGGTTTGATCAGCAAAGGTTTGATTGGTACCGAGTGGATTTTGACGCGCAAAGGTCTGGGCGCAACCAACCACTTTGAATCGTGCGCGTTCATCCGTTCTCGTGAAGGATTGAAATCGCCAAACATTCAATATCACTTTCTACCAGCGGCAATGCGCTATGACGGACGCGCGGCATTTGATGGTCACGGCTTCCAAGTGCATGTTGGTCCAAACAAGCCTGAGAGTCGCGGCAGTGTCGAAGTGGTTTCTGCTAACCCAAATGACAAGCCAAAAATCGAGTTCAACTACATCTCGACGGAACAAGATAAGCAGGATTGGCGAGACTGTATTCGTCTAACGCGTGAAATCCTCAATCAACCTGCAATGGATGCGTTCCGTGGGGAAGAGATCCAGCCCGGTCTTAACATCACCAGCGATGAAGCGATTGATGAATGGGTCAAGCAAAATGTGGAAAGTGCTTACCACCCTTCGTGTAGCTGCAAAATGGGTGCAGACGATGACCCAATGGCAGTTCTAAATGAAGCCTGCCAAGTGCGCGGCATTGAAGGCTTACGCGTGGTGGATTCATCCATCTTCCCAACCATTCCGAATGGCAACTTAAACGCACCAACCATCATGGTCGCAGAGCGTGCCGCGGACATGATCTTGGGGAACGTACTCGAAGAATCGAATAACACTCCGGTTTGGATTGCTCCGAACTGGCAAGAGACGCAAAGAATGCGTCCGCCGAAAAGAGACTTAAGCTCAATCTCATAAAGTCAGTAATCATTACAAGGAATTTAAACATGTCTACGATGACAAAAATCTTTTCATCTATCGCGCTGAGTGCAGTAGCGACAGGTGCCTACGCTAACCAATGTAAAACTGTTCGATTTGCCGATGTAGGCTGGACAGACATTACCGCAACCACTGCTGTTACCTCTGAACTGTTAAAAGGCTTGGGCTACAAAACCAAGACCGATCTTCTATCTGTACCTGTAACGTACTCTTCAATGGCAAACGGCGACATTGACGTATTCCTAGGTAACTGGATGCCAACCATGGAAGGCGATATCGCCAAGTACCGTGAAGCTGGCACAGTGGAAACCGTTCGCGCAAACCTTGAAGGCGCGAAATACACTCTAGCCGTGCCAAAGTATGTATATGACGCAGGCGTGAAAAGCTTTGCTGACTTGGCAAAACATGCCGACAAATTTAAAGACCGCATCTACGGGATTGAGCCGGGTAACGATGGCAACCGTTTGATCCAAGATATGATCGACAGCGATGCATTCGGCTTGAAAGACTTCAGCCTAGTGGAATCAAGCGAAGCGGGCATGGTGTCTCAGGTGTCTCGTGCAGTGCGTCGTAACCAATGGATCGTTTACCTAGGTTGGGCACCACACCCAATGAACAGCAATGTTGAGATGGAATACCTATCTGGCGGTGACGACTTCTTTGGTCCTAACTACGGCGGTGCAAATGTTTACACCAACGTACGCCAAGACTACCTATCTGAGTGTCAAAACGTGGGTCAACTGCTTAAGAATCTAGAGTTCAGCCTAGAAATGGAAAACCAGTTGATGGAAGCGATTCTTAACCAAAAACAGAAGCCAGCGAAAGCAGCGCAAGAATGGTTGAATGCTAACCCACAACAATTTGAAGCGTGGCTAGAAGGCGTGAAGACGCTAGACGGTAAAGATGCAAAACAAGCGATTACTTCTTACCTAAAAACAAACGCTTAATCGTTCCTCTCTTTAGGAAAAGGTGGGCAGCGATGCCCGCCTTTTAACACAAAGGTTTTATTGTGAATTTTATTACGGACAACAAACTTCCGTTGGGCGAATGGATGGAAACAGGCGTGGATTGGTTAACCATGAACGCGTCGGGTTTCTTTGATGCTATCTCTATTTTTCTCGAAACCATCATTCTATTCGTGGTGGATATTTTCAAATGGATGCCACCGGCAGCACCAATCATCATGACCGCAGCGATTGCGTGGTTCCTACACCGCAGCATTCCTCTAGTTGTGTTTATCGTGCTGGCGCTGCTGACTATCCTTAACCTCGGCTACTGGCAAGAAATGCTGGAAACCTTTGTTCTCGTCTTCGCTGCGACAACGATTTCCGTATTAATTGGCGTGCCGCTTGGCATCATGGCGGCGCATCGCCCGTGGTTGTACACCTTATTGCGCCCGATACTCGATTTAATGCAGACCGTACCAACGTTTGTGTATCTGATCCCAACATTGGTTCTATTTGGTTTAGGCATCGTTCCGGGGCTAATTTCTACCATTATCTTCGCCATCGCCGCGCCGATTCGTCTGACTTACCTTGGTATCACCAAAGTGCCAGAAGAGTTGATTGAAGCAGGTAAAGCCTTTGGTGCAAGCCGCATGAAATTGCTATTCAAAGTCGAACTCCCAGCAGCATTGCCAAGCATTATGGCGGGTGTAACCCAGTGCATTATGTTGTCGCTTTCTATGGTGGTGATTGCGGCGCTAGTCGGTGCCGATGGTCTAGGTAAACCAGTCGTACGAGCTCTGAATACCGTGAATATTTCTCAAGGCTTTGAAGCGGGTTTAGCGATTGTGTTAGTCGCGATTATTCTTGACCGCTTGTGCAAAGCACCAAACCAAAAGGAGGCATAACATGGATGCAATTACGATTGAAAACCTCGACGTTGTGTTTGGTCAGCAGCAAGAGCAAGCATTGGCGCTTTTAGACCAAGGTAAGTCTCGCCAAGAGATCATTGATGAAACCGGACAAGTGGTTGGTGTTGATAAGGTCTCAATGAGCGTCAAACAAGGTGAGATCTGTGTATTGATGGGGCTGTCCGGTTCGGGTAAATCAAGTTTGCTTCGTGCCGTCAATGGTTTGAATGAGATCTCTCGTGGCTCCCTCAAAATCAAAGATGGCGAAGATATGGTGGAGCTTGCCAATTGTGACGAACAGACTTTACGTAACTTGCGTACTCACCGCGTTTCTATGGTGTTCCAAAAGTTTGCGCTTATGCCGTGGTTAACTGTATTGGATAATGTGGCGTTTGGTCTTGAGATGCAGGGCATTGGCAAAGCGGAACGTCGAAAAAAGGCGCGTGAACAACTTGAAATGGTTGGGCTGAGCGAGTGGGAGAGTAAGTTCCCGCATGAGCTTTCTGGCGGTATGCAGCAGCGTGTTGGCTTGGCTCGCGCCTTTGCTATGGATACCGATATCTTGTTGATGGATGAGCCGTTCTCTGCGCTCGACCCACTGATTCGCGCTCAGCTTCAAGATGAATTGATTCAACTGCAAGAGAAGCTCAACAAGACGATTTTGTTTGTGAGCCATGACTTAGATGAAGCGCTGAAAATCGGTAACAACATTGCCATTATGGAATCAGGCAAATTGATTCAACACGGCAAGCCTGAGCAAATCATCCTTGCTCCAGAAAATGAGTATGTGGCGGACTTTGTGGCTCACACTAATCCGCTTAATGTATTGAAAGGTCGTTCATTGATGCAAGCCAGCACCGAGCTTAAGCAGCAGAATGACCGTGTGTTGGTGTGTGCAGATAAGCAGATTTGGGTCGAGCAAGAGCCGAAAGGTGTCACGCTGGTGGATTCCGATAAGTCGTTGGTGAATTGGGAAAGCGATTCAACCACGCTCGACGACATCGGCGAAAGCACGGTCGTTCAAGCCAATCCAGACATCAGCATGCGTGAGGCGATTGAACTGAAGCAGCGCAGCAATCAACCTATCTTGCTGGTGGAAGAGAACAAGCTAGTGGGCGTATTGAGTGATAACGAGTTGTATGACGCACTGCTTGGTAATTTTAAGTCCAAGCAAGTGGCGTAGCTGTCTCTTATCTCAAAACGTTTGTTGATTCCCCTCAGCAAAATAAAAAAGAGCCGTACTCTTAGATTGAGAAACTAAGAAGTACGGCTCTTTCAATTTGAACAATGATTTAGATAGCTAAGCTCTAGGCTAGGAACCCAGGAGCTAGGAGACGATACTCATTAAAGAGTAGTAATTACGTCATCCATGTTTAGACGCGCTTTTGGTAGACCGTGGTTGTAGTCTTCGCCGTCTTTGTGGTAGCCGATTGCTAGTGCAACTTCACATACGTGACCGTCTAGTTCTGCTTTAAACTCTTCGCCGATCAGCGTTGGGTCAACACCTTCCATTGGAGTAGAGTCGATACCTAGACGCGCTAGTGTGTGCAGTAGGTTACCAAGCGCGATGTAAACTTGCGCTTTCGTCCAGCCGCCGTTGTAGCCGTTTTCATCTGTGTTTGCTTCAGCAAATGCGTAAGCACCCATGAACATGTCGTACATGTCTGCTGGTAGGTGACCAGAAGTTACTTCAGCATCAACACGCTTCGCGAATTTCTCTTTAGTGAACTTTGGGTCGTACGCTAGCAGAATAGTGTGAGATGCTGCTTTAGCGTGCGGTTGGTTGAACTGGTGCATGTTAGCAAACGTGTCGTGGAAACGCTGTTTCGCTTCGTCGCTCTCAATGACGATGAATTTCCAAGGCTGAGAGTTGATAGAAGACGCAGATAGGCGGATTGCTTCTTTGATGGTTGCCATATCTTCTTGAGAGATGCGTTTCTCTTCGTCGTATTTTTTAGCTGTGTAACGGTTGTTTAGGTCTGTAATGATTTGATGAGACACGTTTATATCCTCTTAATATTATTAGACAAATGAGGATGCGCTTAGCATCGACAACCATGCGTACCTCGAAAGTGAGTCCATAATATCGACTTTTATCGAATTGATAATACGTGTTTCGTTTAAATCACTTTCTATTTTTTATTGAAAATCGAATTTGAACGGCTGAAGGGCAGGTTGGCATTCTTCGTATGCCGACGTTCAGAAACCACAAAACCGTCCCAACGAGCTTGGTAGGATTATCAAATTACATTCATAATGAAAATAGATAAGTTGGTTGGAGGCTAGGGGATGAACGTAATCGAAGTTTTTAACAACAGCTATGAACGCTGTGTTACCCATGAGGGCTTCTTTGATTTGTTCTATGAGAACTTTTGGTCGAAAGGTGAGAACTTCAGACAAAAGTTCGATGGCGTGGACATGAAGAAGCAAATCCGGATGCTTAAAGGGTCTATCGTGTTTGTGATGATGGCGGATACCTCTGTAGATGCTCGAGATATGATGCGGAAATACGGGCACAAGCACGGGCATAACAATATTGGCGTCGCCCCTGAAGATATCGATGTCTGGTTTGAAAGCCTGTTAGAAACCGTCGCCCAATGTGATTCTGACTTTGATGAAAGGGTCGAGTATGCGTGGCGTCACTGCTTTGAGACGGGATTAGCCATAATGAAAAAAGAGTGTGCTAACGCTTAAAGAGATAACAAAGGGAGTAGACGGCGGCTACTCCCTTTCATTTTGTTGCTCAAGTTTACTCTTTTCCTTCCTCTTTTTCGCCTTGATTGTTCTTCACAGCTTTGGCGATATCAGAGACCGCTTCGACGAGATTGATCGGCATCGGGAAGATGATGGTCGATGTCTTGTCTGTGGTGATTTCAGTGAGCGTCTGCATGTATCGAAGTTGCAACGCATTGGGTGCTTCGTTAAGCATTTCTGCCGCTTCTTTTAGCTTGTTGGACGCTTCTAATTCACCGGTTGCGTGGATGATCTTCGCACGGCGGTTACGCTCTGCTTCGGCTTGGCGGGCGAGGGCGCGCACCATGCTGTCGTTAAGATCGACATGTTTCACTTCAACCGTTGCGATCTTGATACCCCAATCGTCGGTCTGTTGGTCGAGTATGGATTGCAGATCTTTGTTGAGGCGTTCACGTTCAGAAAGCAATTCATCCAGTTCGTGCTGACCAAGTACCGAGCGCAACGTTGTCTGCGCAAGTTGGCTGGTGGCATCGCTGTAGCTTTCAATGTTGTTGATCGCCATTTGTGGGTCAACAACTCGGAAGTAAACCACGGCGTTGACTCGGACTGATACGTTGTCACGGGTGATTAAATCTTGAGTCGGAACATCCAAAACAATGGTACGTAAGTCGACACGAACCATTTGTTGAATGAAAGGAATTAAGATGATCAAACCCGGTCCTTTCACTTCTTGGAAGCGACCGAGGAAGAACACCACGCCACGCTCGTACTCACGCAGCACCTTGAACATTTGCGTTGCCAGTGCAACCAATAAAACAATGATAACGGCAACAGTGTAGAGCATCATAAGCGCCTCCTATTCCTTAGGGCGGTCACTGGGTTTCACGGTTAAGGTCAACCCTTTAATTGTTACCACGGTGACGTGGTCTCCTTGTTTGAGCTGGGCGTCAGCCTTGGCTTGCCACAAAGCACCATCCAGCTGGACAAGCCCCGTTCCATCAACAAAATCATCGCTCACAACTGCGAGCTTGCCCGGGTAGGTTTCTAGTCCAGTAGTGGCTTTTTTGCTGCGAATTTTAAGCAGCAAGCCAACGGTAATCACGATTAACCCAACAGAGAAAATAGCGATACCAATGATCAATGGCAGAGCGATTTGGAAGCCGGGGATGTCGCTGTCCATTAGGAAGATCGAGCCGAGAACAAACGCAACGACACCACCTAAGCCGAGTATGCCAAAGCTCGGGTTAAAGGCTTCAGCAATCATCAGAGCAATACCGAGCAGCAGTAACCCTAAACCAACGTAATTCACTGGCATCATTTGTAGGGCATACATGGCGAGTAACAAGCATATCCCACCGAGCACGCCGGGCAAGCCGATGCCGGGGTTGTAAAACTCTAATAGCAGTCCGTAAATACCAATCAGCATCAGGATATAAGCGACGTTGGGATTGGTGATCACCGCCAACATTTCTGCACGCCAGTCTGGGACGCGTTCCACCCACGTTGGATTATCTAACGTCAGCTTATACGGTTTGCCGTTGAGTTTGACTTCGATGCCATTAATCGTTGAAACCAAGTCTTCGGGCGAGTTAGCAATGTAATCAATAACGTTTAACTCTAGCGCTTCTGAAGCGTCTATATTTGCAGCTTCGCTGACGGCTTTCTCTGCCCACTCTGCGTTTCTGCCATGCAAGCGAGCCAAACCTTTGATATATGCTCTGGCGTCATTAATGACTTTCTTTTCCAATGCGGTTTTAGCAGGCACTTCATCAGAGTTTTTGCCTGATGATTCATCATTCGATTCGTCATTGCCTTTGTCGTCGGCTCTCGAAGGTTGCTGTGGTGCTCCGCCTAGTGAAACGGGCGTAGCTGAGCCTAAATTAGTGGCTTCTGCCATCGCGGCAACATGACTAGCCAGCAGAATGTAGGTGCCAGCGCTGGCTGCCCGAGAGCCTGACGGACCAACCCAAGTAGCAATGGGTACGGAAGAGGTTGTGATGGCGTGAATGATGTCTCTCATTGAGCTATCAAGTCCGCCGGGGGTATCCATTTTTAGTATGACGAGGTCGACGCCGTTTTGCTGAGCCTCTTCAATCTCTCGCGACAGATAATCGCTCAGAGCAGGACCAATTGCGCCTTTGACTGGCAATACCCAAACGGTGCTCGCTAGCGCTTGGCTAGCGAACAAGAGTAGAGGAAGAAGCCACAATCGTATCTGTTTCATACAGCCCTCCTTGTGTTACCACTGGGACTTATTGAAAACGCTATTTAAAGTATATACCCAAGTGACTTCAAGATGCAGGATTCAGAGCGTTGTCATTGATTCGAGAGCAAGGAAAACAACGCGGTGTAATAGCTAGCTCTTTCCAAGTTGTTTGACGCAGCAATCGGGTCAATGACACGCTCCCAAAGGGCGAGCTGCCTTGGCTTGTATACTTTGTTGTCGATTCTTGATTTAGACCCACTAAACCTTTAAATCGCCGCCGCGTCTACAAACCAAGTCAGTCTCGCTGAACCTAGCATCTCGAGGTTACTTGGGTATAGATACGCGTGGACAACAGAATGGATTTATCCGTCGTCTCCAAATGTATAAGCAAATGTACAAGGGTGAGGCTTAAGCTGTAATACACACTTTCTCACGTAATCTGGGTTTTCATGCGTTGTGGTTCGTAAGAAAACCAGTAAACTGCGAGGAATCAACGACACTCAGACAAGAAGGTAAGTGGGAAGTTATGATGTTAATTGCGATTCGATTGGTGAAGCTTGCCGTTATCTGTGCAGTGTTCTTCACTATCTACGATTTGATTGCGTTCGGTGAGGTGACTTGGATTAATCGTTTCTTCAATCTATAATCTGAAATGAAAGGGGCATCGTGCCCCTTTTTACTGTCTAGTTTGCCAGTTCTGGTTGCGTAGGTGGGGTGTTCACCACAGACATCTGTTGACATCGATCTTGAGCTAAAAAAAGAAACTTGTCGTAGCCGCTTTTCTCAAGCTCTTCACTAGAAACCAATTGCTTTACAATGTTATCGCAGCGCTTGATCAGCAGTTCGACCTCTAATGACGATTTGTTGCTCGGAAAAGCACGTGTTAGCACTTTGATGATGTTAATACACACGGTTCTTAGCAGCGGACAACGAGCCTGAAGCTCAATTAAGGCATCGATCAAAGCTTGGTAATCTTGCTCAGCAGCACGAATCTTCTTGTACTGTTCTTGCATCCAAGCTTGGCGCTCCGCGTTGTCGGTTTCTAAAGAGCGACCAAGGGCAATTTTACTCGATAGAATCGTATCGCTTGAGTCGGTTTGTAGGTTTTCAAAACACCAAGTGATGGCTTGAGAAAACTCAGATTCGAAGTTCATCTCATGCAATAACCAAGCGAGGTGAAATTGTGCATAAAAGTGAGCGAAAGGCTTACGGCGATACAAATCACTGAGCACTTTAAACGCTGCAACGTACTGGTTTTCCTCAATCGCAATGTGCGCGGCAATTAAATCCAATTCGTCCTTAATTGCTTTGTTTTCTGGGCCATTAGTGATCGATTTAAACAGGCTTTTTGCCTGAGCCAGCAAATCCTCACGACCTTCTAATTTTCGCACGCAGTAAAGCAAATTGCGGATCAAATTTAGCTTAGAGAAGGTGTTGTTGCGATAGGTATCTTTGTTGATCTCCATGTAAGCGTGATAGTGCTGCAATGCTGAGTGGTAATCGTGCTCTGCAAGGCACAAGTTTACAATCACCAGTTCACGTTCTGAATTTCCTTCAACCAAGCTGTTTGCTAGCTCCAAGTGTCTGATTGCACTTGGTACTTCGCGGTTCAACATATTGAAGTTCGCGGCACATTCACGTACTTCTACGTTGTTCGGAGACTCTTCTAGCAGAGTACGCACTAAGCGATGCGCTTCGTCGTTTTCACCCAGAGAAACCAATGTGTTCGCCAAGCCGATTTTTGCCCAGTTAACGTCTTTGCGTTCAATGACTTGTTCGTAGACGATTTTGGCTTCGTGATGCAACTTTAGGCGCGTTAGGAAATCAGCGCGGAACTTCTCAATGATGAAAAAATACTCGGGATGAAAAGGCATCAGCTCTTCACATGCTTTTAAACCGGCGTGAGAGTCGTTGTTGAGTTCTGCTTGATAGATAGCCTGCAACACGTTCTTGCGTTTCACCGCTGCTGAGATGCGTTCTCGCAACGTAATGGAATTAAAAGGTTTGAGTAGGTACTCGTCTGGTTTTAGCTCGATAATAGCGCGTACGATGGTCGCAGAACTTTCACCGGTCACTAGAATAAACACCGTGTCATGGTTGAGTAATTTGAGATGTTTTAGTTCTTCAAACAGCTGCTTGCCATTCATACCTCGACCGAAGTTATAGTCACAAATGATCAGATCGATACGCTCTTGGTGAGCAATGGAAACCGCCCCCTTGGCTAAGCGAGCGGTGAAGATGCGTTTGTCAGAAAAGCCAAGCTTGGTCAGCATGTTACGTAATGTCAGTACCACGATAGGTGCATCGTCGACGATTAACACATTGTACTGTGAGAAAGATTTGGTATTCATTTCAAAGAGACTCATCATATGAACCATGTGACCGCGAATGAACAGTCACTGGCTAGAATTAGATCAAAGCTTCCAACTGCTCAAAGGGAATAGGGCGACAGCGAACAAATCCTTGGTACAGTTCCACACCAAGTTCGCGCAAATAACTTAACGTTTCAGTGTCTTCCACACCCTCAGCCACTGACTTAAGCCCCAAAGACTTAGCTAGATGTAGGCTCGATATGGTGATCTGCTGGCTTTTGAAGTTCGTCAACGCATCTTTGATGAACTGGCGGTCAATTTTCAACTCGGTGTATGGCAGTGTTGCCAGTTGGCTGAGTGATGAGTAACCCGTACCAAAATCGTCAATCGCTAAGCCAACGCCTGTTAAACGTAAGTTAGCGAGATTCGCCAAGGACGTGACGCTGCAGTCGTATACTTCATCCTCGGTGAGTTCAAGCGTGATGCGTTCAGGTGCGATTTGGTATTGATCGCACAACGCAAACAAGCGAGCACTCATAGGTTGCTTGAGTGTCTTTTGATTCATGTTTACCGATAAATTGATATTTACCTTCAGTTGAGACATGTCTTGCAGCGCGTTCTCTAATACAATCCAGAACAGCTTATCTAACTCGTTACGAGCCTGAATCTCAGTAATAAACTGTGCGGGTGCAATAATGCCGTGTTGTGGATGTCGACAACGCACTAATGCTTCGACGCCGATCAGGCGGTTATCTTTCGCGGAGTATTGAGGTTGGTAATAGTTGAGAAACCAACCTTGCTCAAAAGCAGTGCTAATTTCATCCCTACCTATCAAAATGGGCAAGGCCACCACTTGTTCTTCCAATGTGTATTGTTTGAACTCATTAAAGATCTGATTCAACTGCTGATGAGAGATCGGCTTAGTTAACGCTCGAACAAAGCCATAACCCGCAGACAAACACATGTTGTAGGTGATTTCGACCACATCTTGGCTCATTGCACTTAAAATCACGACACCTTTAGGGCGAGCGCTTTCTGCCAGGTTGGACAGCAGGTTCACCCCGTTAATGTCTGGCAAATCAATATCGCAGAACATCAGATCGACAGGCTGAGTCTCGCAAATGGTCGCGACTTCAGCACCTCGATGGACGATAGTAATCGTGCCCTCAAACAGACGATTGAGCAAAATCTTAAGATTAGTTGCTTGTAATCGATCGTCTTCAACAATCAAAATATTCAATTAATTGCTCTCACTCATTTCCAGCCACTGTTGTGTGGTACTGACTATGGTTTCTAATTCGTTAATAAGCGCGGTGCGAGCCTGAGTTTCTTGCTCACTGCCTACTGAAGACTCACATTGCATTGCCACATATCCAAGCTGGACTAAGTTGAGGGCGGCGGCTGATCCTTTGATGCGGTGCGCGATGGACTTGAGGCTTTCTTCTCCAGACTGAATCAACGCAATATCGTTGCTCAAAGCCTCACAAATCACCTGTGCCATTTCGAGCTTTTCTTCGTAGCTGTAGTCTTCAAGCCAGTCTTCTTGGCGTTCACTGTTAAACGCTCTCGATAAGTATTGCTCGCATAAGGCTTGTAGATCGCCCAAGTTATATGGCTTAAACAGTACTGTTTCCATGCCATTGTGTTCCGCTTTTTCAATCACATTACGTGAGTTTTCTGCGGTACACGCTACAACGGGAATAGAGGCAAACTTACTATCTGCTTTGAGTGCCTTAGTCAGTTGGTAGCCGTCCATATCAGGCATGTGGCAGTCAGTAATCACCAAACTAAAAGAGGTGATCGTATTGTCGCTTTGCGCTTGTTCTAACACCTCAATGGCTTCGATGCCACTGGCTGCAAGCTGGCAATTAACCCCCAGCTTTTCAAACTGACGCTTAAATAGCAGTCGATTGATAGCATCATCATCGACGACTAACACACGACCATCCCAATGATACGCTTCTGTTAGTTCCAAAGGGCTTTGCGTGGTCGTATTACGGTTCAATTTCTGCAAAATCAAATCGGGATACACATTAGAGTAATGCGGATCTACCTCGACAACATGATGCTTGCTCTCAAATTCATCTAGCGTGACTTGCCATGTATTCAGCCAACGCTGGACTTGTTTGCTTTCAGTATAAACCGGAACCAAAGCAGTCAAATCAAGCGGTTGACTGGTCATCGGAAGTTGCACCTTGATGGTTGTGCCTTGCTCTTTTTGGCTTTCAACCTTAATGCTGCCCTCCATGATGTCGACCAAGCTTTTGACGATAGACATACCAAGCCCAGTTCCCCCAAAGCGGCGACTGATACTTTTATCCCCTTGGACAAAAGGTTGGAAAAGAGCAGCCAATTGCGCCGTGCTCATGCCGCACCCGGTGTCTTGTACACTAAATTCAAGCTGATTTTTGCTGACATGGACGCTCACAATGACTTTACCGTGTTCGGTGAACTTTACGGCATTGCTCAATAAGTTATTGATGATCTGGTTGACTCGCAACCAATCAAGAACCACCAACGCATGCGGCGTCGGAGTCCAGTTCAACTCAAACGTTAACGATTTTTGCTCTATGGCTTTCTCAAAGCTTCTTAGTGTTGAACCAAGCTCTTGATAAACATTGCCTGCATGAACATCCAACTGAAGCTGGTTCGCATCAATCTTCGAAAAATCTAGAATGTCATTGACGTGCAGCTGTAATCGCTCTGCAGATTGCATTGCGCTTTTCAGCAGCTCTTTGCTTTCTGAACGTTCTAAATCTTGTTCTAACAACTCCATTAAGCCCAACATTGCAGCGATTGGGGTGCGGAGTTCGTGACTAACCACGGCTAGAAAATGCTCGCGAGCCTCGATCGCTTGCATTGCCTTTAAGTTGGATGCTTTCAGTGCGGTTTCTTTCTGTTTAAGTTCACTGATGTCATCAAACACCGTCATGCAATATTGAGCCCCTTCTTCCGGGTGGAGTAGGGTCTGCTTACGAACGCGGTAGTGTTTGTCTCCCAAAGAGCATAAAGACGTTTCTGAGCTTTCTGAATCTGTGTTTACGCACTCTCGGGTCAACTTGAGCACTTGCTCTCGTTCATCATCTGGAATGCTCTTATCGACATTGCAGCGCGAAAGCATGTTAATAAACGGCTTGTTTGCCAGAATCTGCTTGTTATTGTCATCCGATATCAGAATTTTATTGGGCAGTTGATCCAGTACGGACGACAACCACTTGTTTTGCTTTTGGCGAATCTGAGTTTCGTATTCTTTGCGTTTGATGGTACGAGTCAGATGTCCGGTTCTAACGATGTAAATCAGTACTGCAACCAATAAAAGGCAGACGCCACCCAACGCCCAAATGACGACGGTTTCTTTGTCGACACCGTATTGAACCGTTACTTTATTGTGGCGATCCATTAACTGTTTTAGTTCAGCGTCGGTCGTGATCTTAAGTACCGTGTTTAGTACTCTGCGCAGAAACTCCGAGTCTTTTCTTAACTCCATACCCAATTTGATTTTCAACGGCATATCGTTGGGTGGTGTCGCTGGCTTAAACTTCACCCCTTGACCACCGTAGTAATGATTGTCAATCAGGCTTTGGTTGACGAATGCGTGAGAAATGTCGCCGTCTTCAAACGCTTTCATCAAACAGTCAAACTCTCTATAGACCGCAGCAAACTCATATTCTGGATGTTCGAGAAAATGAGGGTAGAAGTTCCCTGAACGATCCAGAATCGCGACGGATTTCTTCGCTCGTTCGTTGAGTGACTCAATAAAACCATATTGAAGGAACCCAAGTGTGCGAGTGGTAATAAAGCGCTTTTTATCTGTTAGGTTGATGTTTCTTGCAGGCAGCAAATCGACCATCTTTTCTTGAAGCATCAAATCCACATCACGTCCATTCGTTGGCACGTATTCGAATTTGATCATGCTCTTTTGTTCCATAAGCTTTAATAAGTCATGGACATAGCCTTTTAGCTCACCTGTTTCTCGGTCGAGGTAAGACAATGGGTATACGTTATCTTGAATCGTATAACGAACTGTTTTGTGCCCTTGTTGCTGCTTCAAAATATCCAACATCAACTCGTTGTGAAGAATGTTGATGTTGGCTTCAATGTGTAAACGACTATGTTTAGACTCTTTCGAGTGCTTAATGTACTTGTCGATGATGCTCATTAGCTTTGGTGAGTTCTTGCCAGTAAACACCGTGACCTCTCCCGGTTTAAGAGATCGGTTGTAAACCACCTTACCAACAAGTTCGCCATTCGGATTTTTAAAGCCGTAAGAACTCAGTGTAGAGAGACCCACGACAGCAGCATCAGCAGCGCCACTGTTGAGTGATGCTGTCATCATTAAGTTGTTCTTAACAGCATGAACGTGTTTGAACCCCAGCGCGTGAACTTGGTCGCACGCACTGGAATCTTTAACACAAACCCATTTCAGCTCATCAAGAGGTTTGTTTGCGAGGCTGTCATCTCGAAGCCATATCAGTCTTAGCGTATTGAAAATAGGTTGAGAATACAGAAAGCGTTGCGCACGTTTTTGAGTCGCAACAAAGCCGACGGTTAAGTCGATTTCGCCGTTTTCCAAGCCATCAAATAAAGTGTTGAGGCTTTTATATGGCACGTACTCAGCACCAACATGCAAGTCGTGCAGCATGGATTCCGCGTATTCGATGTTGATGCCTTCTTTTGATGCTAGGTCTCCCCAATAGGGTAGCCAGTCACCTTCGAGAACACCGACTTTTAGTGATTCTTTGTTGTTTAGAAATTCCCTCTCTTCAAAGCTCAGAAAGTCTTGAGCAAAGGCGTTGAATGAAAGAGTAGTCAGTAATGCGGTGATGAAAGCGAAAAGTTTCACTAGGTTCAAATTTCCAGCCAAGGACGGAATCCAAAAAAGGGGGCGGAATCGTATAGCTTTTCGCCACTTTCCGCCAATCAAGGATGTTTGTCCTGTCGACAAGTTCCGCTTGATATTAAAGAGGGGGATTTGTGCAAACTTGCGCACGATTAATCAATAAGTTATGGGAGGGTGCTCAATATCCATACGGGCAGTAATGGAAAAAAAGTTAAAAGCAACTAAGTTCATATTAAGAGGTTAGGTAAGGATACCCAGAACTATGAACAAAAGGCTTACCACAAAAGGGTTATGTGGATGTTTGATGATAGGTTTTTGCGCTTTCGCTATTGCTGGTACTACGCATGATGACGAAGTGAATTTTCAGTTGGTGCAACCAATTGATGGCAAACCTACGATCGACATGGATCTAGCTCGAGTTGGTTGGCACTTGTTCCGAGACCCAAAGCTTTCATCTAATGGCACGATCAGTTGTGAGACTTGCCATGATCTCTCGACGAATGGTGCAGAATTGACGCCAGTTTCTACTGGGGTGCATGGCGTTGGCACTCGCAATTCAATCTCCGTTTTTAATGCCGCCTTAAATTATCGATTTCTATGGGATGGTACAGCAAACTCGCTGATGGCTCAGATCGATGGTCCAGTTCAAAACCCATTGGAGATGGACTCTAATTGGGAAGAGATAGAAAAATATGTTCAGACCAACCCGTCATATCAGGCGCTTTTTAAGCAAGCGGATAACCGAAGTATTGATGTGAACAACATTAAGCGTGCAATTGTGGAGTTTGTTAAAGGGCTCCAGACGCCAAGTTCTCCATTTGATGCTTATTTGCTTGGTGAGACAGATGCTATGAATGAACAGGCAATACGAGGCTGGGAGACTTTTCAGCAAGTGGGTTGTGTTCAATGTCATCAAGGACGAAATATTGGCGGGGCGATGATTCAACGGTTTGGCTATTTTCAAGTACCTGATGACAACCTCGACACAGGACGGCATTTAAGAACCTCTGATGGAGAAGACAAGTTCTACTTTCGAGTGGCAAGCTTACGGAATGTAGGACAAACCAGCCCTTACTTTCACAATGGGCAAATTGATAAGTTATCGGATGCCATACAAATCATGTCGCAGACTCAATAGGGTGTAACGATGAGCGACGATAACGTGGCAGATATCGAAGCCTTCCTTAAGACCTTGAGCGCCCCAAGACCTGCAATTTTGGAGGTGTTTGAAAATGAATAAATTCCGTTTAGTGAACGCCGCCTTATTCGTCGTTATTGCCGTAATGGCGGTGTTAGCGTGCATGAGCCATGTGAATTCAAAAAATACTCAAGGGTTGCACGCATCGCTTTCTGAAATTGGTCACCATTTGATAGAAGCCCGAGACAGAGTCGTCAATCGTTATTCAATGGAAGAGAGAAAAACGTACGAAATTACCGAAAGTTTGGTTGAGCTTGAACTTGCCGCCGAGAATCTATGTTCGGTTTTTAAACAGTCAATTTGGTTTGAATTTACGCCTACGAAAAATCGTGTAAAAAATATCGTAGCTCAATTTGATGGTAAGGTTCGCGATGCGACGCAAACCCTGGACATGTTAATTGGTGTTCAAGTTGCAAACCAGTACGAGTCACTCACTCTACACAATATTTATCAACGTCAGTTTGCGGCGCAAAATGATGACTCTTGGTTAGAGAAGCACTATTTTAACTTTCTAACCAATGCCGCATTACAAGGCGATAATCCTCAAAGTCAAAACATCTCATTGTTCTTGAATCGACTGCGCCAAAGTGAGCGAAAGATAGAGTTGCTTACTAACAAGATTTTAGAAAGCCATTATTTTGAGTTTGTTGAGTATTCTGAACATCAGTTACTTGAGATCGCACAGCGTGAAGCTCGACTCACATGGGTGTTTGTTCTTTTGTCCATCATCTTATTGGTAACCGTATTTGTGCTGCAAACTCAACATCGTGTGAATAAGCTCAAACATCTCAATGACGAATTAACTGAAGCGACAGAAAAGGCGGAACGTGCGGCAAAAGCCAAGTCACAATTCTTAGCAACCATGAGCCATGAGTTAAGAACGCCAATGAATGGTGTATTGGGCATTTCGCAAATCATCGCCAGCGAAACTCAAGAAAAGACAACCAAAGAGCATGTAAAAGTGATCTTGGACTCTGGTCAACACCTCATGACGATTCTCAATGACATTTTGGACTTTTCTAAAGTTGAAGAGAACAAGTTGGAACTAGAAGCCGCACCATTCAATTTACCTCAAGTGCTAACCCCAGTTTGTAGTGCGATTCAGCCTTTAATCGAAGAGAAAAACATTCAGCTTTACGTCGAGAACGAAGTGCCAGAAAACATCGAGTTTAACGGTGACTGCGCGCGTATTCGACAGATCTTGTTCAATCTCGCAGGCAATGCCGTGAAGTTTACGGGTGATGGGCATGTATTGATCCGCGCTGAGCTTGATGAACAAAGAAAACGTCTTCTCCTCTCGGTGAACGACACTGGTATTGGTATTCCGGAAGATAAACAAGGTCGCATTTTTAACTCGTTCGAACAGGCTGATACCTCTACCACGCGTAAGTTTGGAGGTACAGGGCTTGGTCTCGCGATTGTCAAAAAGCTCACTGAATTGATGAGTGGAGAGATTAAGCTCAAGAGTGTTGAGAGCATTGGGACTCAGTTTTTAGTGGATCTTCCTATCCCTTGGGTAGAGAAAGAACAGCCGGCAATGCCAAACACCAAAGCTGAGCAACAGCAGGAGAATAAACGCAATCTGCACATTCTCCTTGCCGAAGACAACCGTGTGAATGCGATTGTGGCGAAAGGTTTCTGCGAAAAGTTAGGGCATACGGTCGAGATTGCTGAGAATGGTTTGATTGCGACTAAGAAAGCGCAAGAGAACCAATATGACTTGATACTGATGGACAATCACATGCCGGAGATGAATGGGGTTGAGGCGACGCGATTTATCCGAGAGAAGATTGGTGTGAAGACCTTATTGTTTGCTTACACCGCCGATGTGTTTAGAGAAGCGCACGATAACTTTATCGACGCGGGTGCTGACCATGTACTGACCAAACCATTGCAGCGAGAGAGCTTTGCTGATGCGCTCAAGCAGTTTGCCTCTCGTTTACCTGTGCAAAATGACGTATCGGATCAAGCTGAAAACGTGGTTGAGTTACATCGTGAACCAATTGAGAGGCTGAGACTGACAGAAGAAGAGCTGACTCATTCTGAGACGGTAGAAATGCTCAAAGAGGAGCCTGATGCACTGTTAGATCTGCTTGAAAGCATAGTGAATGATTTCGAAAAATCGGTTGATGAGTTGATTGAGTATTTCATGGCAGAAGACTTATCGTCACTTTACAGCACCTTGCACACCACCAAAGGGATGGCGTTGAATCTTGGGTTAGACACACTGGCGAATCAGGCGCTAGAAATCGAAACTCAAGTTAAGAACAAGCAGATTCCTGATATTGAACAATTGCAAAAGTTGATCAACCGACTGCAAGTTAATATTCATCAAGGACAGCGTTTGATTGATCGTTGCCGAAAGCAACAAACAGATTCAAACCAAGTGATTTGATCGCTCTATACCCGCATTTTCTGCCTTGTGAGTGGGAGTAAGCACTAGGTTGTGGTCTACTTAGCTCTCTTTTGAAATCATCTCCTTTTGGAGTGCGCAACGACAGGGCAGGGAATTGCAATGAGTCAACATACCGCAGTGATTAAATGGCAACGTCAAACCGACGAAATTTTCAGTGATAATCAATACAGCCGAGCGCACGTTTGGCAGTTTGATGGTGGGCTTTGTGTTCCTGCTTCGCCATCTCCTCATGTTGTTCCATTGCCTTTATCTGTAGCTGAGAATGTGGACCCAGAAGAAGCGTTTATTGCGGCACTTTCAAGCTGTCATATGCTGGTCTTTCTCTCTATTGCTGCTAAACGCCGTTATGTGATCGACTCCTACGTAGATGAAGCGGTGGGCGAACTTACAACGGGAGAAAATGGTAAAGAGTGGGTTTCAAAAGTGACACTTAGACCAAACATTGTCTTTTCAGGAGACAAACAGCCGACACGTGAACAGTTAGAAAAAATGCATCATATGGCACATGAAAACTGCTTTATCGCTAACTCTGTAAAGACCGACGTCGTGACAGAGTTATTGGATTAGGAGAATGAGCCATTAAAAGCGTTAGTGAGGTGAAGCTTTCATAATCTTGCTTGTTGTGTAACCTAAGTTATACCCAAGTGACTTCAAGATGCAGGATTCAGAGTGTTGTCATTGATTCGAGAGCAAGGAAAACAACGCAGTGTAATAGCCAGCTCTTTCCAAGTTGTTTGACGCAGCAATCGGGTCAATGACACGCTTCCAAAGGGCGAGCTGCCTTGGCTTGTATACTTTGTTGCCGATTCTTGATTTAGACCCACTAAACCTTTAAATCGCCGCCGCGTCTACAAACCAAGTCAGTCTCGCTGAACCTAGCATCTCGAGGTTACTTGGGTATAAAGCTCTAATTAACCGTTTAATAGTTTGAATATGGGTGACTGGTTTCACATTTTGGTTCATTTTAAGTCGGTATGTGAATCAATGTTGTGCAGTGGCGCAAACTGTTTGTTGTTAAATTAATGTTAATATCGAATGGTGTGTCATTGATTAATAGCGAGCATGGATGTGCAAACGCCTTTGAATCCCTTTATTCAAGCGAATGGATTACCTCAATTTGGTCATTTAGCATCGATTCCCGAATCGCTTCAGTTGGATGCGTTTCAGTATCTTAATGAGATGGACCAGCCTGCATCGAGTTGGCGTAAGCGATTCGACTATAAGCAATTCCAGTTCATCTCGATCGTGACAGAGAAATACATCATTGGTGTCGCGATTGCTGATATTCGTTATTTGGCGTCTGGCTTTTGCTATGTGTTTGATATCGAAACTCATGAACTTGTCGAGCAGCAGTGGCTAAAGCCGCTCAACATGGGCTATCAAACACAACCTTCTAGTTGGAACAGCCAAGCCTATCTCGCTAGTGACACCATCCAGTTCAACATTGAAAATGGACTCTGGCATATACAGCTTTCAACAGACCTTATTCAAGCTGACTTAAGGTTAACGCCTGAGCCAGAAAGTTTGCCTTTGATGCTCTGCACGCCAACAGCATATTCGGGCTGGACTTACACTCAAAAACACAACGCACTCGCTGTTCAAGGTGAAATGAGCGTGAAAGGGCAGCCACAAGATCTCACCAACGCAGTCGCTGGGTATGATTTCTCTGCTGGTTACATGCGCAGAGAGACCAGTTGGCGATGGGCGAGCATCAATCACCAAAGGGAAGGCAAACGGATAGGACTGAACCTTGCGGCTGGTGTGAATGAAACTGGGTATTGTGAAAACGTCATTTGGATTGATGGTGAACGGCATTTGATGCCACCTGTCCAATTCGAATTTTCTCGCCTGCATCAAGAAGCGTCATGGCGAATTACCTCACAAGACAAGCGCATCGACTTGATCTTCAAGCCTAAAAATCAACGCTCAGAGAAAAAGAACTTTTGGTTTTTGAAGAGTAACTTTCGTCAGTTTGTCGGTTACTTTTCTGGTTATTTGACTGATGACAATGGCATTAAACATGAACTTGATGAGGTGATGGGACTCACCGAAGATCATTACGCGAAATGGTAGGAACGGACTATGGAATGGTCACAGATTACGGAACATCCTGATTTATTGTTGATGTTGCTCGCACCAATATTCTTTCTTTGTATTGCGGCAGAATATTGGTTTGGGCAACGTGGTGGTCGATTACCTGAGAGTGCGCGATATTACTTGCCAGAAGTCATGTGTAACTTTGTATTGGCTGGGCTTCATCAAGCGACAGATATCTTAACAGGACTGCTGATCGCTAAACTGTATTTGTGGTGGTTTGGTTGGCGCTTGTTTGATATCGAGATGACGGTTTCTACCTTCCTGTTACTCATGGTCTTGCAAGATTTCTTCTATTATTGGTTCCACCGAGCAAGCCATCGTATCCGTTGGATGTGGGCAGCGCACGTGGTGCACCACAGTTCAGAGCGTATGAACTTCAGTACCGCATTTCGCCAAAGCCTGATGTACCCATTGGCAGGCATGTGGTTATTCTGGTTGCCACTGGTCATTATTGGATTTGATCCTAAATGGGTGGTGTTTGTTGTACTGCTCAATCTTGGTCTGCAATTCTTTGTTCATACTCAGTCGATTCGGTCCCTTGGCCCTTTGGAGTGGGTCTTCAATACACCATCCCATCACCGAGTTCATCATGGTGTGAATCGTCAATACATTGATAAAAATTACGCTGGTGTATTGATTATCTGGGATCGCATGTTCGGGACGTTCGAGCCTGAAGTAGAAACCGTCCGTTATGGCATCTCAAAGCCCGTTAACAGCTTTAATCCTATTACCGTGACGTTTGCAGAATGGAAAGACATGTTCAAAGAGGTGACCCGTCCCAATTTGTCTTGGCGTCAGCGCTGGCGGTGCTTGTTTGCTCCACCGTCCGATACAATTGAGTAACTGCTCTGAATGATTAACTAAACGCCATACCATTAATGCTTGACAGTGTTCGGTGATGTTGTTTTAATGCGTACGGTGTTTTGTAAGTTTTAAGGGACGGACGATGACATTTAATCGAGTTTTCTCAATTGTAACGATGACCGCCGCTATGCTCAGCTCTGGGTACGCATACGCAGCACCTGCTTTTAGTGCAGATCAGTTGTGTAAAGCAGGGTTGGCACTGGCTATTGATAAGCAGCCTCGCGGGATTAAATCAGCGGGAACATCGGGTCAACGTATTTTGCTGGCTTTGAAAAATGGCAAAAACGATTGGGATTACCGCTGCACGGTGAATCGTCAGAATCGTACGTTAAAGATTGATGCTAGGGACTTGAAGCGAAATGATAAATATCTCGCTCAAGCCTTACGTTATCGCATCAATGAAGGGAAGCGATCGGTTGAGGTCACCATGAAGAAACGCGCTGGTGGCGGGCTGAAAAACGACACGTTCACGACACTTCAGTTGGATTAACCCCAAAGATATGGGGAACACAATAACGAAGACGCGCCCCTGCACTCTGCAGGGGCTTTTTTATGCCTGCAGTTAGAGGTAGCAAATACAGAGATCGATTACAGCCACAGCATGATAGCAATGAAGTACGAGTTTAAAGGGTATTTTAGGGAACTGATAAAAAGTTAGCTTAGGGAAAGCTTGGAGCGGGCAGCGGGAATCGAACCCGCATCATCAGCTTGGAAGGCTGAGGTAATAGCCATTATACGATGCCCGCGCATCGATAGGACTCATTCAATATGCCAGATTGAGTGCAAAAGAAAAGTCTTTTTTGCTCAATAAGTTGCTTAGTGAGTAAATAAATACCGATTCGTTCAAAAAGCGCACAGCACTGTTGGCAATATGTCGCTCTGAATACGATTTCACTCTCTTTCTCAACCAGTGTTTTACTCTGTTCTTAGTCTCTATTACGTCTTGAATTTGAACACTTGGCATTCATGGTCAAGACTAAATGTTGAAATGATTCAATATTTTCTCAGGTTCGTAAGATTAAACACCACAACTTGCCGAGAGACCGGCGCGATAGAGAGAGGAGAAAGAGTATGTGGAAAGGTTTATTGGCAACGTTGTTTGCTATCTCGGTGGTTGCTTGTACCACGGTAACCACTGATGTTGACAAGCAAGCGGATTTCTCATCCTACAAGACGTTTGATTTTGGTGAACAATCAGACACCCCAACCAGTTTGGATGCTCGTCGCATTGAGCAAGGGTTAGCAGCTCAACTGGAATCAAAAGGAATGTCGCGCGTGAAAAGCGGCGGTGATCTGTATGTGCACCACGACATTATCAAAGAATCGGAGATCGTATCTTCTGGTTCAAGTTTTAGTGTCGGTTACGGTTGGAACAGTTTTGGTGTGGTGACGTCCAGTCCTGAGCGTTACAAAGAGAAGAAGTACGGCAAATTGGTCGTTGAGCTTGTCGATACTAAAGCCAATCAAGTGGTGTGGAAGGGGGTTTCTAGCCGTAAGCTCACCGAGTCAATGAGTACTGAAAAGCGCGAAGAGTTGATCTCGGAAGAAGTCACGAAAATGTTTGAAAACTACCCGTATGGTAAAGAGTAAATTGAAGGTTAAATCATCGCCTAATCGCGCCAACAATCATTTGCAAAACGCTCTTTTTATTATCGATTAAGAATTTGAATTGCAAATTTGCACGCACGGAGTTACAACAGCGTATCGTTGTGGTTTAGGTGAATTCTGTGCGTGCTTACTTAGTCTCTGTATTAGGACTCTTTGTTGCGCTGATGGCTTTTGGGTTGAGTCAGGCTTCACCGTCACCAAAAATCTCCTACGCCGTCAGTTACACCTCTTCATTGATCGATGGTGAGGCGCATCTAGAGAAAGCACCGTTTTCTCCTTCACGTAAAGTCGCTGTGAGTTTATTCAGCCGCAATGCACTCCGCGTCAACCATTCCAATACGTCGCCAGATTCGGATGATTTCGATGTGCTGCCTGCACGTTGGCTAAATGACGTGCAGGATTTCAACAAACGCGAGTTTACTGACGTAGCGTTGCCTGTCATTCAAATTTTTTATTCGCACTCCAAATATCGGCTGGGGGCAGGGCAAGAGTCCAACCTGATCTATCGCTTTATTCATGCGCGGTAATTCCTATTCATTAATTTTCGAAGTTTGATTGTGATGTTTAGGAGTTTGTTATGTTTGATTCAATTACGCAGGTGCTGTTTGCTTTGTGGCACCAGGATTTTACTGCACTGATGGCACCCGGTAGTGCAGGACTTATCTACTTTGTTGTGGGTGCGCTTATTTTTCTTGAGAGTGGTTTTATTCCTGCGGCGCCTTTCCCTTGTGACAGTGTTGTTGTGCTTTCTGGCACTTTAGCGGCGGTGGGTGTATTGGACCCAGTGATGATCATGTTAGTGATCGTAGTGAGTGCGGCAATGGGAAGCTGGGCTGCTTACCTACAAGGCAAATGGTTAAACCGTTTACCAAAGGTGCAGGGTTGGGTAAATGCAGTTCCCGCAAAACGCTTGGAGCAAGTTGACATGTTACTTGGTAAGCATGGCTTGATTGCATTGTTTTGTGCGCGCTTTATTCCGGTTGTGCGTTCTTTGCTGCCTTTAATGATGGGTTTGCGCGTTAATCGCGTGAGTAAGTTCCATTACTTCGCATGGTTGAGTGCGATTCTATGGACGCTGCTGCTGTGTGGTTTAGGCTTATTATTGCCTCTACTGCCAGAGAAGCTTAACAAGATTGTGACCATGGGATTGATGGCTGCACCGGTGATTACCCTGACCATTGCCATTATGAGCTTTGTATTGGTGAAGGTGCGTAAGGCTTGGAGTAAATCGAAAACCACGCCGCAATTGCCATAGTCTTATAAACCTGAAGTTCGAAAAGCAAAAAAGGCGCGATAATCGCGCCTTTTTGGTTCTCTACGTAAATTGAAATGAGCTGGAATCAGTAACCATTGTTATAAAGGTATTCGCCTGCTTCTTTGCACTCAGTTTTGTAGAGCTGCTCCATTTTGGTTTCATCCATGCCTTTTGCTTTGAATTCGGTCTCTGCCGAAGAAAGCTGGCTGAATGTGTACCCACGTTCTGCCATTAAGTAATGACGAAACATTGCACGGTGTTCAGGAACCGCAGTTCGGGCGTTAGAAGCATTGGCACACTCCATCAGAGCGCTGTTGCTCATTTCTTCTGGTTTTGCTGCGTGCGTAGTTGTTGTGAATAAAGTAATAAGCGCCAAAGTGGCAATAGTCGCGATTTTTTTCATAATCAGGATCTCGAGTTAATTCGGTGTTCAGATGAGATCATCCATGGCTGGTACTGACGGTTTCCATATTGTGTCAGTACAGTCAATGTGCGAGCTAAGCGTCGCGACTGTGTGCAAACACGTACAGTAAATTGGCTTGCTTCCATCTAGCTAGATGATACGAGCGACGGTATGCAAATACATCGGCAGCATCGGGTAATGGCGTTGCTTTGAGCGCTATGTCCAACAGTGATGGAGACAAAAACGCGACTAACAGGTGATAGTCGGGCGTTATATTTAGTGGTAAATCACCATCGTTACCGGATGTACGGCGACAAGGGAGTAAACCAAGCAAATCACGTTTTAGGTGACGAAAGTAACCGTCTGGACTCCAAGAGTCGCGAGTATTCCATGCACGATAAGGCGCTTTTATTGCGTGATAATCGTATTGAGTGAGCTTATAAAGCTTTTCTGAATGCGTGTAGTGGAATTCTGAGGATGGCTGATTTTGCGCTGCAAGCATTTGCCCTGAGAACAGGGAGAGTGACAACAAAAGCAAAAGGCGAAATACGTGAACCAAAACTAACCCTAAAACACTATGGAATCGATATTCGTTTGCTGCCTGAAGGTGGCGCTTGCGTATACTAACGACTTGCTGAAAGGATGAACAGTTTTTTGTCGCATTAAAAAAGGGAGCGTATCAGCTCCCTTTTCAACATTAGGTCAAGAAACCTCAAGCGCTAGCGTAGATAACACTGCCACCTTTAATGGTGTCGATGATTTCTCGTGATAGCTTCTGTGGCAGAGCGGGGCAACCCCAACTGCGACCAAGATAACCATTCTTCTTAATAAAAGAAGGATTCGCGTAGTCTGCACCATGAACCACGATGTAACGCTCTCGTGCTTTATCGTTAACGCCGGATGTCAGTCCATCCAAGCGAAGTGAATAACCGTTAGAACCATAGTATGTGGTATCGGTTAAGAATGTTCCTAGAGAAGTTTTACGAGAGTTCACAACATTAGAAAACTTCGTTGCGGTCTTCTTGCCGCTGTTTACGCCGTGAGAGACATAAGTATTAAAAATGAGCTTCTTCTTGTCCAAGTCGACCACATAAAAGCGTTTTTCAGTAGATGGTTTACTGTAATCGATGATAGTCAAAAGTGGCTTTTTGCGGTCTGAGGTTTTCTTATAAGCTAAGAACGCATCATTGAATAAACTGAAGTCAATGACGCCTTCCAACTTGGCTTCTTTATATGTCTTTTCAACAAGTTGTTTAGTGGCTTTCGTTTCTGTCGCTTTGCCTGAATGATGAGCAAAGGCAAAAGGAGAAACTGCCAGCGATGTCCATATCAATAATAAAAATAGCTTTTTCATTTGTACTAAATAAAACTCTTGGTGCAACAAATTTAGCGATTGCTTCGTGCAGTCGTTAATACAGCATGCTCATCAATTTAACTCTATTCCCAATGTTGCTTATTATGCGTAGTGACGCCTATTACTCAAATATTTTTAGTATTTGGTAAAGACTATCCAACTAACTTACTGAATTTAATCAATATTGAGAGGTTAATTGATGACTTTAAAAATCTTCAGAACAAATACTAGCCGATTTGGCTAATTAATAAAACTGTGTTTACCAATATTTACTGAGATGGATACTCAATAAAACATCGTTTAATTATACTTTTAATAAAAATATTGTTTGAATTCAATGAACTTATTTCTAACTGGTCATTCGGAGAAAAGTTTTTAGACTGTGATCCTAGTCGTAACAAATCATGACTGAATAAAGGTGAATGTATTGATAGCTACTATGGGTTGCGGGGCATATTCAACCAAACGGCCAGCTAGATTGTTGTATATCGTTAAGTTATTCGTGTTCACCATTCACATCATCCAAACTTTTTATGTTAGCGTGCTATAAAACTGTTAGCAGAAGGCATTGAAGATGGAAGTTCATGAGTGTGTCTCATTTATCCTAGTTAAGGATGATGAAGTGTTATTAGAAACAAGATCGAAGGACAAGGACTCTGACCCAGGTATGATCGCGATACCCGGTGGGCACATGGAACAAGGCGAAAGTCAGTCCATGACATTGCTGAGAGAATTAGACGAGGAGCTAAACATCAGACCGCAAAGGTGCGGATATTTGTGTTCTTTATATCACCCAACCACCGAACTTCAATTGCTTCATTATTATGTAGTCACTGATTGGGTGGGAGATATTCAGAGCCTAGAAGCAGAATCTGTCAATTGGTATCCAATAATAAATGCGCCTGTTGCTACAGAAGTGGATCGCATAGCTTTAAGTGAATATCAAAGATTAAAGCATGTATTAAAATCGGTATTTAATAATGACTTCTCAATAAATAATGTTTGTGGATAATCATAATATTTTTAATTAATGATTAAATGACGAGTACATTTGAAATAAGATTTTTCTGAAAAAGAGTTTAAATGAATTGTATACCCAAGTGACTTCAAGATGCAGGATTCAGAGCGTTGCCATTGATTCGAGTTCAAGGAAAACAACACCGCGTAATAGCCAGCTCTTTCCAAGTTGTTTGACGCAGCCATTTGTTTGACTAAAAAAGCGAGTCAAAGACACGCTCCCAAAGGGCACTCTTTGCAAATAGTAAGGGTCTTGGCTTGTATACTTTGTTGCCGATTCTTGATTTAGAGTGACTAGATCTTTAAATCGTCGCCGCGTCTACAAACCAAGTCATTCTCGCTGAACCTAGCATCTCGAGGTTACTTGGGTATAAAACATTGATCAAAAATAAACTTTTCTCTCAGTAAGTTATGCTAGTTTCTGTAAAAGTTGAACAAAAGCTAAATATACAAGGAAGAAAATGAAAACGATAGGTCTGATTGGTGGCATGTCATGGGAGTCTACCGCAAACTATTACCAAATTATTAACCGAGAAGTGAAAGCGCGCTTAGGTGGTTTGCATTCAGGTAAAGTCTGCTTGTACAGCGTCGATTTCGCCGAAATTGAAACGCTGCAACACCAAGACCGTTGGAATGATACTGCAATCATTCTCGCGCAGGCAGCAAAATCAGTGGAAGCGGGCGGTGCAGATTTTATTTTGATTTGTACAAACACGATGCACAAAGTCGCAGACCAAATTCAGCAGGCTGTTAATGTACCGCTTGTTCATATTGCCGATGCGACTGCAGAGCAGCTGGTGATGGATGGCATTAAGAAGGTTGGTTTACTTGGTACGCGTTTTACCATGGAACAAGACTTCTATAAGCAACGACTTATCGATAAATTTGGTGTTGATGTCGTCGTACCCAGTTCAGATGACCAGGCGATTGTTCATGACGTTATCTACAACGAATTGTGTAAAGGCGAAGTGCATGATGATTCGCGCCAACACTACCTTACTATTATTGAGAAACTCGTGGAACAGGGGGCTGAAGCAGTCATTCTGGGTTGTACTGAAATCGCGATGTTAGTTGAATCTCAGCACACTGACGTCAAGCTTTATGACACAACTGAAATCCACGCGAAAGCAGCGGTAGAAAAAGCCCTCGACTCAAAGTGAGACTTCGCTTAACAGGCTTAATCAGATCAACGAACTCAAGGAAGAGTGATGAACTATCGATGCGGGCAATGCCGCCAGTTTACTCGTCAAAAAGGTAGCGCAGATATTTGCGGTGCATGGGGGCATCCCACTGATGCAAAACGTCCAGCGTGTGACTATTTTATGCCAACCGTTAGCGCAAAAGAGCGTGTCGCTTCTTCAATGAAAACCAAAAATGGCTAAGTCTTTCTCATTAATTGAGAATTTCTTAGCCAATCAGTATGCATTGACCAATGCAAACGATTGCTTGGTTTGGGATGTGTTGTATAATCTGCGTCGCGTCACACTTTGGTGACACGTATTACATTTCAGGACTCCCATGTTGAAGAAATCTCTTGCTCTCATGCTTGCTGCGTACTCACTTCCTTCCGTTGCAGGTTCTACCATCGGTATCGTTGGTGCGATGGATGTTGAAGTTGAAGCGCTATTGCCAAAAATCCAAAATCAACAAGTAAAGAAAATCGGTAGCCATCGCTTTTATATGGGTGAGTTAGAGGGAAAAACGGTCGTTGTGACTCAATCGGGTGTTGGTAAAGTCAATGCAGCGATGACGACAACCCTTCTGATTGAATCTTTCGGTGTTGACCAACTTATTTTTACAGGTATTGCGGGCGCAAGTGATCCGAAATTGGATCCGCTAGACGTGGTCGTCTCTACGCGTTTGGTGCAACACGATGTGGACCTAACCGCATTTAACATGCCGAAAGGCTTGCTGCCTGATTATGAAGAGCGTTACTTCTACGCCGATAAAACACTGCAAAAGTATGCATTCGATGCCGCCGTTGACACACTTGGGAAAGAGAGTGTTTATCGAGGCATTATCGCATCAGGTGACCAGTTCATTGCGAGCAAAGTGAAGGTAACCGGCATTTACCAAGAATACAACGCGATGGCGGTAGAAATGGAAGGCGCAGCACTAGGTCAAGTCGCAGACGCTTTCAATGTACCTTACGTAGTGATTCGCACAATCTCTGATAAAGCGGATGGCTCAGCAGATGTTGTTTACTCAGACCTGAAGAAGGCAACTGCAGACAATTCTGCAAACATTACTCTGAATATGCTGAAACGCATGTAATTGAAAATAGGTTCGGCAAACTTTTGCAAGCCGTAATAAGACGAAAAAGCAGCACTTAGAATGCTGCTTTTTTCTTGAAGATTCGCTTCACCCACTAAGCGATGTGCGTGCTCTTGAACGGCTGATCGTTTGCAGATTTCCACCAATGATCGAGTTGCTCTTTGTTCATTGGCTTGCCAAACAAATAGCCCTGCATAAAGTCGCAGCGGTAAGAAGAAAGCCACTCGTGCATCACGTTATGCTCAATGCCCTCAGCCGTAACGGTCTTATTCTGTGCATGACACAGTTCTATAATTGGTTTGATGACATGCCCATTATCGGTGTTCATCAGGGTTAACAAAAACTCTCGGTCAAATTTGATTTTCTGTACCGGGTACTGCACTAATTGCGTCAAAGAAGTATAACCAGAACCAAAGTCGTCTATTGCCAGTTTATAACCTAGTTTCGATAGCTCATCGAGTAGGGCTGTACCTTGTTTATCAGACGCAAAAGTTTCGGTAATTTCTAGCTCAATACAATGCGCAGGAACACCATTTTGTGATGCTTTATCATGGATGAATTCCGCCATAGACAGTGAGTTCAGTTCTGCAGACGATAAGTTGATGGACAAAATAATGTCTTTCCCAAAGATATTTTTGAGCTGGTGGTATTCCGCCATGGCATTCGCGAATACCCAGCGGTCAATCTTTTCGAACAAACCGGTTTGTTCAGCAATAGGAATGAACTCTTTTGGTGGTACTGAACCGATCCCTTCAGCTTCCCAACGTAATAGGACTTCCAAGCCTTCTATCTCGTTGGCATTACTGTTCATGTATGGTTGGAAAACAAGATGAAACTCTTCTTCAACGTTAGCTTTGCGCAATGCGCGTTCAATTTGGCTACGACGTTGAGCCTCGATATTGAGTGCTGCAGAATAGTAAGCGTATTGGTTTTTACCAGCACGCTTAGCTTGGTACATTGCTGCGTCTGCACTCGATAAGAGCTTGGCGATATCACCACCGTCTGTTGGGTATTGAGCGATACCCACGCTGGCTGTTACTGGAAATGAGTTTTTCGCTGACTGAGTTAAGTTGTTAATTGGCTTTAGCAACTCCGCGGCAAACAGATCGGGTATGTCGCTATTCTCTTGATTAGAACTGAGTAAGATTGCGAACTCATCACCGGACAAACGCGCACCGAAACATGGGCTATTGTATTGTTGAGTGAACTTCTGACACGCATTTTTGATGTGTCTGGAGAAGACTTGCAGCAACTTATCGCCCAGTTCGTGACCGTATTTGTCGTTGACGTATTTGAAGTTATCTAGGTCAATATAAATTACCCAAAGCTGATCTGAAGGATCCGCCAGTTCACGGCTTGCAAGTTCATGGAAGCGATGACGATTAGCAAGTTGAGTTAAGTGGTCGGTTTCTGCCAAACGCTTGGTCTTGTGGTAGACGTTGTTCAGCTCTTCATACATATCAAAGAAGCGAGAAGAAAGGCGTCCAATCTCGTCATCAGTGTCTAGTTTTTCAATGTTAGCACGCTTGTTGGACTCAATTTCTCTAAGCTGTTTGTCTAAGTGGGATACCGGGCTAAGTACGTAACGATACAGCACCAAGACAATTAATGTGATGGTACAAAACGAGGCAATGCCAAACGACAATGCCAGTTCTAGCCAGACCTTATCGACCTTATTCCACATCAGATATTCTGCTGGCGATAAAATGGCATAGAAATGGGGTAGAAGTTCAATCGTCTGGGCGAGGGGAATATCTAAGATAATCGGCTTGTCAGAAAAGGTAATCACGCTGTGCGTATCAAATTCGATCTCATGTTTGATGTCATTGAACGCTTCGAGTGACACAGACACGATAACAAAGAAAACGTTTTGTGGGTCAAAGCTTAACGGGGGTTCTCCGGTACGTTTATCAAACAACTCATATTGCAATAGAATGCTTTGCCCGCTGCTGTTGTAAATAAAACCGGTATGGCTGACATCCCCATTGGCTTTATAGCTTTTGTCGACATACTCAAGGATCTTAGGGTCCACTCGACCATTTGATTCGTAATATTGATTTTCGGTGTAGTAGAGAAGGTCTTGTCTACCATCGAGGATCGCCATGTTGGCATCCCCTCGGTACCCGTGGCTGAGCACCTCTATGGTTTCATCTAAACGTTTGAACAGTTGCCTCTCACGATAGCGGTTATCATGATTTACAAAATAATCTTGCAGTACCTCGCTTTTACCCAAGGTATAGGCATAACTGTTGAGAAAAATGTTGGCTTGGCGAAACTGTCCAGCGAGCTTTTCCATTTGCAGCTGGATATAGCTGTCTTCCCTTTTGATTAGCGTGACTTTTTGAATGCTATAGATGATGTAACTCGACACCAGTGCGCTAATTAGAATGACAGGGGCGACAAGCAAAACGACTCTGTTGCTTAATTTCATGTATTTCTTACTTTCCGTTTGTGTCCCTACAAACGCTTCTAACCTGAGAGTATTACCTATTGGTGCCTACCTGAGGTATCGAACGGATGATGATACTTTCCTTGTATTCGAGGAAATTGTAAGTGTGTGTTTTTCGAAAGTCAGTCAGGTTTCCGATATTTGTGATGCTGTGTGAGGTTTTTTCATGTTCACAGGTGTCACCGTCTCATAAATTGAACAGATTTATTCCAGCGAAAAGGTCTTCAACTCATTCGTCCGACTTATGAATTCAGATTAATACCGATTGAATGGAAGTCTCTCTCCCGTTCAACAGATGCCATCGAAACGTTTCGATGGCGAAGTGTGACCTCAATATCTTTTTCTTAATCAGTTAGCACTCAATTACGGATCATTCTCACACCTTATCGATCTGCGACTGGTCAATTCTCCTTGGCGTTCTATTATTGCATCGAAACGTTTCGATGAGTGTTTTGTCAATATAGAAATTAGTCCAAGAGAGACACTCACAGTTGTATGAACGTGTAACCGAAAGGTCGATGAGATGAAAAAAAGTACCCTAATTAACTCAGAAATTTCTTACTTGGTGGCGACGCTGGGTCATACCGACGAAATCACCATTTGTGACGCGGGCTTGCCAATTCCTGATCATGTACAACGTATTGACTTAGCGTTGACTCATGGCGTACCTGGTTTCCTTGATACCGTTCGCGTGATTCTGTCTGAGTCCCAAATTGAAGGGGTCATCATTTCTGAAGAATTCGCAACAGTTAGCCCAGTTCACCACGATGCGCTGATCTCTGAACTAACCAAAGAGAGTGAGCAAACAGGTAAGCAAATCGCGATTAACTATGTATCGCATGAAGATTTTAAAGTTCGTACAGAACAGAGTCGCGCTGTTGTTAGAACAGGCGAGTGCACACCGTATGCGAACGTGATTTTCCAAGCTGGCGTGGTGTTTTAAGCCACAACTAATTGAGGACAAATTATGACTCAAGCCATTCTACAACTAAGCGACATTGAGAAAGCCTTCCCGGGTGTTAAGGCGTTGGATAAAGCCAGCCTTAATGTATACCCGGGTCGAGTGATGGCGCTGATGGGCGAGAACGGGGCAGGTAAGTCGACCTTGATGAAAGTGCTTACAGGCATCTACCACATGGATGCAGGAAGCATCAAATATCAAGGTCAGCCAGCGGCGTTTAAAGGTCCGCGTGATTCTCAAGAAGCGGGCATCAGTATCATTCACCAAGAATTGAACTTGATCCCTGAGCTGACGATTGCTGAAAACATCTATTTAGGTCGTGAATTTACCGGCACGATGGGACGTATTCAGTGGAGCAGAATGTACGAAGAAGCAGATAAGTTGCTTCAACGCCTTAACGTAAAGCACTCTTCAAAAACATTGCTTGGTGATTTAAGTCTTGGTGAGCAGCAAATGGTGGAGATTGCCAAAGCGCTGTCTTTCGAATCCAAAGTCATCATCATGGATGAACCAACGGATGCGTTGACCGACAAAGAGACGGAATCGCTGTTTAAAGTGATTAACGAACTTCGCGACCAAGGTTGCGGCATCGTTTACATCTCACACCGTCTGAAAGAAATCTTCGAAATCTGTGATGACATTACTGTGTTACGTGACGGCAAGTTCATTGGCGAATGCCAAGTTAAAGACACCAACGAAGATGGACTCATCGAAATGATGGTTGGTCGTAAGTTGGAAGAGCAATACCCGCGTATCGATGTGACGCATGGTGATGTTTGTCTTGAAGTGATTGGTTTGACGGGCTCGGGTGTTCATGACATTAGCTTCACGCTTCAACGTGGTGAAATCCTTGGTGTGTCAGGCTTGATGGGCGCGGGGCGTACAGAGTTGATGAAGGTGATTTACGGCGCGCTACCAAGTGAGCGTGGCGTCATCAACTTAGACAATAAGACCATTAACCCGGTTAGCCCACAAGATGGCTTGGCGAATGGTATTGCTTACATCTCTGAAGACCGTAAAGGCGATGGCTTGGTGCTTGGCTTATCCGTGAAGGAGAACATGTCTCTGTGTGCATTGGATAAACTTACCAAAGGCTTCCAAATCCAACATGGCGAAGAAGTCGTGGCGGTAGAAGACTTCATCAAACTGTTCAACATCAAAACGCCAACCCGAGACCAAATCATTGGCAACCTGTCTGGTGGTAACCAGCAGAAAGTGGCAATCGCAAAAGGGCTGATGACCAAACCCAAAGTTCTGATTCTGGATGAGCCAACTCGCGGCGTCGACGTGGGTGCGAAGAAAGAAATCTACCAGCTAATCAACAAATTTAAAGCCGATGGCATGAGCATCATCTTGGTTTCTTCTGAGATGCCTGAAGTGCTAGGCATGAGTGACCGCATCATGGTGATGCACGAAGGTCGAATCACGGGCGAATTTGATGCGAAAGACGCCGACCAAGAAACACTACTCGCTTGTGCCGTAGGCAAGAAGATCAATGAGGAAGCAGCATGAGTACTAATACCATGAGCAAACCAAACGAAACGGGCAGCAAGAAGCTGTTCACTAAAGAGTGGCTGATTGAACAAAAGTCACTGATTGCACTGTTATTTTTGATTGTTGTCGTGTCATTTTTGAACCCGAACTTTTTTACGGTAGACAATATTCTTAATATCCTTCGTCAAACCTCAGTTAACGCAATCATCGCGGTAGGTATGACGTTGGTTATCCTGACTGCAGGCATCGATCTAAGCGTAGGTTCTGTACTCGCACTATGTGGTGCGTTTGCCGCGAGCATGATTGCATTAGAAGTGCCTGTGCTTATCGCAGTTCCGACTGCATTGTTCGCTGGTGCAGCTTTGGGGGCGATCAGCGGTATCATCATTGCCAAAGGTAAGGTTCAAGCCTTTATCGCAACACTGGTTACCATGACGTTACTACGCGGCGTAACCATGGTTTACACCGACGGTCGTCCTATCTCTACGGGCTTTACTGACACAGCAGATGCATTTGCATGGTTTGGTACAGGTTACGCACTTGGTATCCCGGTTCCAGTTTGGTTGATGGTGATTGTCTTTGCGGCAGCTTGGTACCTACTGAACCACACTCGTTTTGGTCGCTACGTGTACGCACTTGGTGGCAACGAATCAGCAACGCGCCTTTCTGGTATCAACGTTGACCGTGTGAAAATTGGTGTATACGCCATCTGCGGCATGTTGGCAGCGCTTGCTGGCATTATCGTGACGTCTCGTCTGTCTTCGGCACAACCAACAGCGGGTATGGGCTACGAGCTAGACGCTATCGCAGCGGTTGTTCTTGGCGGTACCAGCTTGATGGGTGGTAAAGGTCGCATAATGGGAACATTGATTGGTGCTCTAATCATCGGCTTCCTAAACAACGCGCTGAACCTACTCGATGTTTCTTCTTACTACCAAATGATTGCGAAAGCAGTGGTTATCTTGCTAGCAGTACTGGTAGACAACAAAAACAAGTAATTGATATTTAAAATAAAGAGCTCCATTACATCCTGAATACAAACCGAGCCAGAGGACGTGTGCTGGCTCACCCTACACAAAGGACTAGAACGATGAAAAAACTCGCAACTCTTATCTCTGCTGCACTTCTTTCTTCAACCGTATCGGTAGCGGCGCACGCTCAAGATACAATGGCGATTGTAGTTTCTACATTGAATAACCCGTTCTTCGTAACGATGAAAGACGGTGCAGAAGCGAAAGCGAAAGAACTGGGATACGACTTGATTGTACTGGACTCGCAAAATGACCCGAGTAAAGAACTGTCAAACATCGAAGACCTAACGATTCGTGGCGTAAAAGCGATTCTGATTAACCCAACAGATTCAGACGCTGTGTCAAACGCAATTCGTATGGCGAACCGTTCTAAGATCCCTGTGTTGACACTAGACCGTGGTGCAAGCCGTGGTGACGTAGTGAGCCACATCGCTTCTGACAACGTAGTTGGTGGCGAAATGGCTGGTCACTACATCATGGAAAAAGTAGGTGAGAAAGCGAAAGTTATCCAGCTAGAAGGTATTGCCGGTACGTCTGCGGCGCGTGAGCGTGGTGAAGGCTTCATGACAGCAGTGAAGGGCAGCAACATGGAGCTACTAGCAAGCCAACCTGCTGATTTTGACCGTACTAAAGGTCTGAACGTAATGGAAAACTTGCTTGCAGCGAACCCTGACGTTCAAGCAGTATTTGCTCAGAACGATGAGATGGCACTGGGTGCGCTTCGCGCAGTTCAAGCGTCTGGTAAAGATGTACTCATCGTTGGCTTCGACGGCACTGACGACGGCATTGCAGCAGTTAACCGTGGCAAGCTAGCAGCAACTATCGCGCAGCAGCCAGATCTTATTGGTGCTTTGGGTGTAGAAACGGCCGACAAAGTATTGAAAGGTGAGAAGGTTGAGGAGTACATTCCTGTTCCGCTTAAAGTCGTGACTAAGTAAGTTTAACTCCCAACTCAGTGATTCTTCTTTGTTGAAGATAATGGAATGACCCAATGAATGTGTTGGGTCATTCCAAACAACAAAAATGGTACGTTAGAAAACTGAATCTATTTGAATCGTAATACGCTTACGTTTTTTCAAAGAGCGTAAACCTATTACTCCTGTTCAAATATAAAGGGTTCATTCAGAACCGAGGATAACCGTATGAATAAGTTAGTGGTGTTAGGTAGTGTAAACGCTGACCATGTTCTTCAAGTGCCTTCTTTCCCTCGTCCAGGCGAGACGCTGCATGGTCGCAACTATCAAGTTATCCCAGGTGGCAAGGGTGCCAACCAAGCTGTTGCGGCAGCTCGATTAAACGCAGATATCGGTTTTATTGCGTGTGTGGGTGATGATTCATTCGGCATCAACATTCGTGAGAACTTCAAAATGGATGGCATCGATATTGCTGGCGTGAAAATGCAGCCGAACTGCCCAACGGGCATTGCCATGATTCAAGTGGCGGACAGCGGCGAGAACAGCATTTGTATCTCCGCAGAAGCCAACGCCAAGCTGACTGCAGAGGCGATTGAGCCAGATCTAGAGCGCATTCGTCAGGCTGATTACTTGTTGATGCAACTAGAAACGCCAATGTGCGGCATCGAGAAAGCTGCGCGAATCGCGAAAGATGCCAAAACCAACGTCATTCTGAACCCAGCGCCAGCGCGTGAATTGTCTGATGAGTTACTGTCTTGCATTGATGTCATCACACCAAATGAAACGGAAGCGGAAGTACTAACAGGTGTGACGGTAACGGACGATGACAGCGCACAAGAAGCGGCAAACATCCTGCATTCGAAAGGCATTGAAATCGTCATGATCACGCTCGGTGCGAAAGGAGTGTGGTTGAGTCAAAACGGTCGCGGTGAAATCATTCCTGGTTTCCGCGTAGAAGCAACAGATACCACAGCGGCGGGCGATACGTTTAATGGGGCATTAGTCACTGGTTTATTGGAAGACTTACCTTTAGAATCAGCGATTAAGTTTGCCCACGCAGCAGCAGCGATCTCAGTAACTCGCTTTGGCGCGCAAACCTCCATTCCAACCCGAAAAGAGGTTGAGGAGTTTCTGGTTAAAAACTAATTAAGGAGTAATAACATGGCAACGATGAAAGACATCGCAAAACTGGCAGGGGTTTCCACCTCAACTGTGAGCCATGTTATTAACAAAACTCGCTTTGTCAGCGAAGAGATCTCGGAACGAGTCAACAACGCTGCCAAAGAGCTCAATTACTACGCGCCTTCAGCTTTGGCGCGTAGCCTCAAAGTCAATCGCACCAAAACCATTGGTATGCTGGTGACTACCTCAACCAACCCATTTTTCGGTGAAGTCGTAAAAGGTGTTGAGCGCAGTTGCTACCATAAAGGCTATAGCCTGATCCTGTGTAACACTGAAGGCGATAACGAACGCATGCGTGATTCCATCAATACGTTGCTACAAAAGCGAGTTGATGGTCTGATTCTAATGTGTTCATCGTTAGAAGGGGAGCGCATTGATGTATTTGAACGTTACCCTGATATTCCAGTTGTAGTGATGGATTGGGGACCAATGCTGTTCACAAGCGATAAGATCCAAGATAACTCACTTCGTGGTGGTTACTTGGCAGCCAAATACCTTATCGATTGTGGTCACAAAGAGATTGGTTGTATCACTGGACCATTAATTAAGCATCAAGCGCAAATGCGTTACGAAGGCTACAAACGCGCGATGATCGAAGCAGAGCTTGAGTTCAACGCCAACTGGATTGTTGAATCGGACTTTGAATGCGAAGGTGGTTATCAAGCCTTCAAAAAAATGGCGGAACGTGGTCCGTTACCAAGTTCTATTTTTGTTTCCAACGACATGATGGCCATGGGCGCAATTAACGCGGCAAATGAGTTGGGTATTCAAGTACCTGAGCAGCTTTCTATCATTGGTTATGACGATATCCACATCGCTAAGTTTATGTCGCCATCCCTCACCACTATTCATCAGCCTAAGTACCGTCTTGGACAAGCTGCTGTAGAGACATTGTTGCGTAAATTGGATGATAAGTCTGACGAAGCTCAGGTTGTGCAATTAGAGCCGACACTGATTGAACGTAAAAGTGTGAAGCGTCTCTCTTAGCTCAAAATTTATTCATTCTCAATAAGTTATAGACCTATACTTTTATTGAAGGTGCTTTTTACAAGGATTTAGGAAGCAACCCCACGCCTTTTGAACAATAAGCCCAACAAAATGTGATTTTTTGCGCGTAAAGTAAAAGATTTCGTGTAGAAATATTCCAAAAAGCTTATTATTAAAAGGGTCTATAAATAGATTTATAAATTATTGTAGCAAATGGAAAATTTTTATGTTCGTCAAGAGATACGCACTGCATTCAGTTAAGAGACCGTGGTTTCACCGTATCAATATTCTCTTAGTCTTATTCGTGTTTTCTTTGAGTGTTTATGAGTTGCTTGCCAATGAAGAATTCATTTACTTATTGGGTATCGCATTTACGTTCATAGCTACAGCACTATTTGCTGCGGCATCATCTTTCAAGAAGCGTTACTTGGGACATGAATCCTAAATAGTGGCGAAGGAATAAGTGTGCTTCAGGCACTTTAAAGCAAGTATTGATCTGATTTATGATCGGGTACATCGAAGGGAGGACAAATGTCCTCCTTTTTGTTTGCTGCGAGGCAATAAGATGAGCACATCCCAAGCACAATAATAAAGGACATCTTCATGGACCTATTTGCCCTGTTAGACATCAATAACACCCTTGTTAATATTCCTATTGGTGGTGGCTATGCGATGAGTTGGATCGAAGCTTTTGGTACGGTTTTCGGTCTGCTTTGTATTTGGTTTGCGAGCCAAGAAAAAACCATTAACTACTTGTTCGGTTTGCTGAACGTAACACTTTTCGCCGTTATCTTTTTCCAGATTCAGCTTTACGGATTGCTTCTGCTTCAATTGTTCTTCTTCTGCGCCAACATTTATGGTTGGTATGCGTGGACAAGACCAAATGCACAAGGTGAGACACTAGAGGTGCGCTGGTTAAGCAAGCAGAAGCTCATCGCGACAGGTTCAGTAAGCATTGTTGCGATTGCGCTGTTAACCATCTATATCGACCCATTCTTTTTTGCGTTAGCTAACATTGCCGTTGATACGTTAAATGTGTTCGGTGCAGGTTTGTCTGAACCTGTGTTGGAGCCAGATGCTTTCCCATTCTGGGATGCAACTATGACCGTTCTGTCTATCGTGGCGCAAATCTTAATGACACGTAAGTACGTTGAGAACTGGATTCTTTGGGTCGTAATCAACATCATCAGCGTTGGTATTTACGCAACACAAGGCGTGTACGCAATGTCGGTTCAATACGCGATTCTAATGTTCATCGCCGCAAACGGCACAAGAGAATGGGCACGTAGTGCGAAACGCAATGGTGATAAGACCCTAACTCAAGCGACAGCGCAAGGTTAAGCCAATGATGAAACAACCTCATATTGGCGTAGACAACACCCAGATAGCATCGCGAGTGATCGTCTGTGGTGAGCCAGATCGAGCAAACCGTATTGCCGCGTTGTTTGATAACGCAGAATTGGTCTCTGAAAACCGTGAATATAGAGTATTCACTGGCACATACCAAGGTCAGCAAATCTCAGTATGCAGTACAGGCATAGGCGCTCCTTCGATGATCATTGCGGTGGAAGAGCTAAAACAGTGTGGTGTGACAGACGTGATTCGTGTGGGATCGGCTGGTGCGATGCAATCAGGCATTCAACTCGGTGAGTTGATAGTGGCTGAAGGCGCAGTAAGAGACGAAGGTGGTTCGAAAGCATACGTTCGCTCTTCGTATCCGGCTTACGCAAGCTTTTCGTTACTGAAAGCGCTGGATAGCTATTTAGCCGAAAAAGAGGCGCACTATCATTTAGGTGTGGTTCGCTCCCATGACAGCTTCTACACCGACGACGAAGAAGCGATTTGTGAATACTGGAACAAGAAAGGTATTCTCGGTGCGGATATGGAGACCTCGGCTCTGTTTACCGTCGGTCGCCTGCGTGGACTGAATGTTGCTTCTATCTTGAACAATGTGGTTTTGTATCAGCAGGATGTGAAAGAAGGCGTAGGACAGTACGTAGACGAAGCGCAAGTGATGATGGAAGGGGAGCGTTTAGCGTCTTACGCTGCTCTTGAAGCCTTAATTGCGCAAAGTTAACTGGATCACAGCTTAGTTAATTTTTAAAGCGGCACTTTGGTGTCGCTTTTTTATTGGCTGTCATCAAACGATTCTAGCAAGTACAATCTATTTGAGATTGTTGTCATTAAAGAGAAACTCACGTGAAAATCAGCCCTTACTCAACCGGACGTTTCAAAAGCTTTCTAGAACAGAAAAGTGCCGAGTTTCGTGACTTAATCTATCAATGCCAAATCGGCAGTCGATACTTTGACTCTGGTGAAGAGATCCTTCGCCAAGGCGAGCAGCTTCAATATCTGTATGTTGTGCCAGTCGGTCGAGTTTCAATGAGTATTATTGCTGTCAACGGTCGTCGTTTTCAATTGGGTGAAGCCAATTGCGATTATCATATCTATGGTGAAATGGAGTACTTCACGCAAACGCCTTGTCAGTGGAACGTCGTCGCCGATGAACATATGCAAGTGGATATTATCTGCATCCAAAAACTGACTGAGGCATTGCATCAGCAACCTGACATGATGTTTTTCTTTGCTTCTGCTTTGGCGGAGGATTATCAAGATTCAATGGATATCTATACCAATCGCTTGTTGCACCCAATTACTTACAACATTGCTTATGATTTGCTAGTACAAAAGCAGACCAACACCTTGTTGGGTGGGTTTGACAAAGTAAACCAAGAAGCCGAAAGATTTGGCACGTCAGGACGCGTTTATCGTCGAGCGGTAAAAGATCTGATGGACAAAGGTTTGATCAGAAAAGGCGAGCAGGGGCTTGAGATTGTTGATGAAGCGGCACTAAAAACATTTCTTGATGCTTACGAATAACCCACAACGTTAGAATTCCGAAATACAATGTTGTGGGTCATCATGATCACTTTTTACTAAGAGCGATAAGCGCTTATTTCTGAATTAGAAAACACAGTGCTTAGCAAAATCGGAAGCTTCGTTAGCACTCCAATCGCCTTTTGGTTTCTCTTTCATATCGTTACACCACGCTTCACTGCCAACTTCCGTACATGCCATTAGCTGTGCTGCTACAAATAAAACCAATGCTAACTTCTTCATTATCTAGTCCTTTTTAGTGAGTCATTTAAAAGAAGTATAAACATTCATTAAAGTGATAAATATTAATTTGATAACTTTGCGCTTACCGTCTCAAATTCGATATTGGTGAGGTGTAATTCGTTGATTTAGACCCACTAAACCTTTAAATCGCTGCCGCGTCTACAAACCAAGTCATTCTCGCTGAACCTAGCATCTCGAGGTTACTTGGGTATAAAGTTATTAAAGAATCGGTTGAATGCCTGATTGAGTAACGATATATTGCGAATGCGCATGATAATGGATCTCATTTAAGGCTTAGAATAATGGAAAAACTCGTCAGTGCGGCTCTTGTTTCGCTGCTAACAATCTCACCTGCTTTTGCTGCAACCGTCAAAATCGATCACTACATGGGAACGACAGAAATCGAACAATCGCCAAAACGTGTGGTTGTGATTGGCTTTGGTCCACTCGATACACTCGACAGTTTTGGTATTGACCCTGTAGCGGTATCGAACGCCTCCCATCTTCCAAAGTACTTATCTAAGTACAGTAAAGCTCATTACAAATCGGCAGGTAGTCTGTTCGAACCAGACTTCGAAACCATCTACATGCAAAAACCAGATTTGATTTTGGTTGGTCCTCGCGGTTCGTCAAAATACGATGAGTTAAGTGAAATTGCCCCAACGGTAGTATTTGCTTCAGGCGAGAATGAAGATTACTGGCAAGGGACCAAAGCACAATGGCGAAATATTGGCAAAATCTTCAATATCGAGGATAAGGTCGAGCAAAAAATTACGAAGTTAGACGCTCAATTCAAAGCAATTCATGACTATAACCAAGCTCATAATAATGATGCGCTTACGATTCTAAGTATTGGTGACAACATCAGCGCATTTGGTGCGAAATCTCGTTTTGGGGCGATTTACACAGATTTTGGCTTTACAGAAACAGTGAAGAACCTCAAAACAGGCACGCACGGTGACGTAATCTCTTATGAGTTTATTCGCGAAGCTAATCCGAAAAATATTCTAGTTATTGATAGAAATTCACTTCACGCAAAGTCTGATCATGACCTCGCTAAAGCGCTGGATAACGATTTGGTTAAAGCGACTTCGGCTTACAAGAACAAGAAAATTACTTTTCTAGATGTTGACGCATGGTATTTAGCAATGTCCGGCGTGACCGCAACGGAAAAGATGGTGAGTGAAATTAAACACACGATCGATCTGTAAGCGAAGCTAGCTGAGGTTAACTTTGAAAAAGTTATTGCTTGTTCTTGTTGTTCTAAGCGTTGCATCGTTGTTTGTTGGGGTGGCAAATATGACACCCCAACAGTTGTTTTCGGGCAATGCAAAAGCACTAGAACTTTTCTTTACTAGCCGGGTTCCGCGTTTATTTGCCATCCTTCTTGCGGGAGCAGGGCTAAGCATCGCTGGATTAGTGATGCAGCAAATTAGCCAAAACCGATTCGCCGCGCCTTCAACAACAGGCACGATTGAGTGTGCCATGCTTGGTTACGTAATGAGTGTGGTGTTTTTTGGTAATGGCGAACAGCTTTGGCTTGTCTTTGCTGTCTCTATCCTGGGTACCTTGATGTTCGTCCAGTTCGTTCAACGTATTCAATTCAAAAGCGTCGTGTTTGTGCCACTCGTGGGCATCATCTTTGGTAACGTTGTTGACGCTGTTACTACTTTCATTGCCTACAAATACGATGCACTACAAAGCCTGTCAGCATGGAGCGTCGCAAACTTTGCAAACATTTTGCGTGGTGATTTTGAGCTGCTTTATATTGCTGTTCCCGTCGCTCTTTTAAGTTACCTATTTGCGGCACGCATTTCTGCGGTTGGCATTGGTAAAGACTTTGCAGTAAACCTTGGGCTGAACTATCAGCAAGTGGTGACGTTAGGCGTACTTTTGGTGTCGGTAATGTCAGCCAGTGTGGTGATGATCGTAGGTCAACTGCCATTTCTTGGGCTTATCGTGCCAAACTTAGTCAGTTACTTCTACGGTGATAATCTTAAACGCAATATCCCGCTTACTGCCATGTATGGGGCAATACTCGTTTTGGCGTGTGACTTGGTTAGCCGATTGATCATCTTCCCTCATGAAATGCCGATTTCAATCGTGATCAGTATCTTGGGCGGAGTGGTGTTTATCGCGATGTTGTTGCGAGGGAAGCAAAGTGCGTGATTCCAAGAAACTGTTCTTATTGGCAGCCGTCGCGCTGCTTTTTGCGTTTCTGTTTATTGGTATCGGCTTAACGGCTGATAACTACCAATACTTTTTGTCGCGACGTGTGCCTAAAGTATTAGCCATGGTACTGGCGGGTATTGCGATTGCTCAATCTTCGTTGGTGTTCCAAACCATTACCCATAATCGGATTCTTACTCCAAGCATCATGGGGTTTGATGCGTTGTATGTGTTGACGCAAGTGCTGATTGTTTTACTGTTTGGTGGTTTAAGCGCGCTCGTTCTGAATGTTTACATCAACTTCTCGATTGCTGTGCTGGTCATGGTGGGATTTTCGCTATTGCTGTTTGGGTTTTATTTTTCAAAAGGCGGGCGCAACCTCATCACTTTGCTGTTGGTTGGGCTGATCTTTGGGCAGTTGTTTAACAACATTGCGGTGTTCTTCTCCCTTCTTATGGACCCAAATACTTTTGCGTTTGTGCAATCTAAACTGTACGCGAGTTTCAATAATGTGAAGGTGAACTTGGTGTATCTCAGTTCACCAATATTACTTATCGCTTGCTGGTTGTTGTATCGCATGCATCGTACTTTAGATGTTTTTTGGCTAGACCAAGACAATGCTAAGAGTCTTGGGGTTGATGTCCCTAAAGTGACGCGCAATGTCTTTATTCTCTCTGCGGTTCTCATTGCTATTTCGACGGCTTTAGTCGGACCAATCATGTTCTTTGGCTTATTGGTGACAAACTTGAGCCGTGAAATGTTCCGCTCTTACCAGCATCGTACCTTGTTAATAGGTTGCTCTTTGATGGCAATTTGTGCCTTATTGTCGGGGCAATGGATTATAGAAAACGTCTTTTCATTTGAAACGACGCTGAGTGTAGTGATTAACTTTATTGGTGGTATCTACTTCTTGTATCTACTGCTGAAAAACAAAGTCGTATAAACATGATAGTTATAGATAAATTAACCAAAGCATTTGGTTCCAACAAAGTGGTTGATGGCGCGGATACCCAATTTGAGAAAGGGAAGGTGACATCGATTATTGGTCCAAACGGAGCAGGAAAGAGTACCTTGCTGTCCATGGCGTCACGATTGACCGAGCGAGATGGTGGTAGTGTCATGATCGACTGCAAAGAGATTGCAGATTGGGACACCAAAGAACTTGCGAAAAAACTGGCGGTATTACGTCAAGCTAACACGATTACGATGCGTTTTACCGTAAAAGAATTGGTATCGTTTGGGCGATTCCCTTATTCAAAAGGCAACTTGTCCAAAGATGACCATGCGATTATCGACCAAGCCATCGACTACTTAGATCTGAAAGAAATTCAAGATAAGTTCTTAGATGAATTGAGTGGTGGTCAACGACAGTTGGCGTTTATTGCGATGGTGATAGCCCAAGATACGGATTATGTTTTCCTCGATGAACCATTGAATAACCTTGATATCAAGCATTCGCTTCAAATCATGAGAGTCGTTCAACGTCTTGCGCATGATATGAATAAAGCTATGGTGGTGGTGATCCACGATATTAATTTTGCAGCTTGTTATTCCGATGAGATCCTTGCTCTGAAGAAGGGTAAAGTGGTTGCCAGTGGCAAGGTAGATGAGGTAATTCAGGCGTCCACGCTAGAAGACATCTACGAGACACCTTTTAATATCATTGAGCTTAATGGCAAGCGTATGTGTACTTACCATTAAAACGATATTTACTAAAACAGAATTACGTTAAAACAGTACCTTACTAGAACAATAGCCCTGTAAACCGAAATAGAAATGTTGATGAGCTTATTTGGTGAGCTCATCAATGATTGGACATCGGCTCTCGGCATCGCCCGGACAAGATGAAACCCAACCTTCTAATTGCTTTTTAATTTCCAACAAGTGAGCGATTTTTTGCTCTACTTCATGAAGTTTATCCATCGTACGCGCTTTTACTTCGCTACTTTTGCGATTTGGATTATGCGCCAGTTGCACAAATTCTTTGCATTCTTGCAGTGAGAATCCCGCATTTTTTGCCCGGGAAACAAGGTTGAGCTCTTGGATGTGTTTGTCAGAATATTCGCGATAACCTGAATCGCTACGAGCTGGTGATGAAATGATGCCTTTGTCTTCATACATACGAATCGATTTAGAAGACAACCCCGTTAGTTTCGCAACTGCACCAATATTCATGATGACCTCTGTATTTCAGATAACCTTTCTCGCGAGTATAACGCCAAGTGTTTGTCTTCCCAAATAGCTTTGAGAGCAAATTTATATGGATATACTCAATGGCTGTTGACGATTTCATGTGGGGGAACACCAAATACTTTCTTGAAGGCGTTGGTAAAGTTTGATGGATGATGATAACCCGCTTCGTATGCCGCTTCTGTGATAGTCACTAATCCGCGTTCCAAATGCTGGCGAGCGATCTCTAAGCGGCGATAGCGGATGTAACCATTAATGGTCATGTTAAAAGCCTGTTTGAAACGTCGTTGGAGGTTTGAAACGCTCATTGAAAACTCTTCTGCTAGACGCTCTAAGGTTAAATCTTCATCGAGATGTGTTTCTATGTAACTGACTACATTTTCTACGCGAGTGTCAGCGGAGCGATGCTGTTTTTCACATACCGCGCAGTAATCGTCAGGCATTTGCCCGATTGAGTGGGAAAGCACTTGGTAAATCAAGCTTTCGACCTCTATACGATCTTTCATATTTGTCGGAGATTCACGTTGAGTGAGAGAGCGTGCAAGCTCAATTAACGTCTCATTAAGCTCCAGCGTGTAAAAAGCTTGGTGAGTTTCAATGAAGCGCTTGTGTCCACAATTTCCCGCCATTCTCGATTCTAACCAAGGTGGTTTAATAAGAATGTTGATCTTATTCATTCTGTTATTTTGAATAAGTGAGCGGCGGAAGTTAGCGGGTTTTGCTAGGTTAACAACCACACCTTGTGGTGCTTTGTTAGCGTCAAAGTCGAATTGAAGATCGTCATAGCCAAAAGATAGCTTTCCCTCAAGAAGGATAGTAATCAGTAGGGCTGAATGGGCAGTAGAGACTATATTGGAATCGACTAATTCGATGCATCGTCCGCCATGGACAAAGATCTGGTCGTTGTATTGGTAGGAGAGAAATTTCCCTTCAGCAAGCTGAGTTTGGCTGCTTTGACCTTCCGTAACAATTATTTGTTTTTCCGTCTGCTCAAGCTTTTTGGTCAGAGCTACTTTGGCAATTTTAGTTCTTTTTTTGGTCTCTGCCGCCATTTGACGTTTCCTCATAACACCTATGCGATTTTGCATAAGTGATTCGTCTTTGTATTTATGAATTGAGATCCTATCATGCGTGAGAATTATTATCATTTATATTTAGGAAGACGTTTATGGAAAGCCCAGTTTGCTCACCAATTAAGCTCTCAAGCCTATGCCTAGCAGTGGGGATGGCGCTTGTCCATCCAGCTTTAGCTCAAGATCAAGACTCTCACTTCGAAGAGGTAGTTGTATGGGGGACGAAAGTATCCAGCAACACCGAATCAATGTTTGCTGACGATATGTCGCTCAAGCAAGCCGATCACATGTCGGATTTACTTCGTGATATTCCGGGCGTTGATGTGGGTGGTACGCACTCTGTCAACCAACGCATTACGATTCGCGGTCTTGGTGAAACCGACCTTGATATCCGTTTGGATGGTGCCTCTCAGCACGCCAACATGTTCCACCATATTGGTAACCTTACGCTTAACCCGGACATTTTGAAGTCAGCGGATATCCAAGTGGGTAATAACTCGGTAACTCAAAGTGGTCTTGGTGGGGCGGTGTACTTTGAAACCAAAGATGCACGTGATCTGCTGCGTTACGATGAAAACTTTGGTGCGCGTGTTTACGGTGGTTATGCGTCTAATGATAACCAACAGGGCTCTTTAACGCTTTATGGGCTGTTGTCTGAAAGCGTGGACGCTATGGTCTACGGTCACTATGTGACGCGTGATGACTTTAAAGATGGTGACGGAAATAAAACCTTTGGCTCGGAAGGTGACGTTTACAATATCCTAGGGAAATTAGGGTACGAATTTGGTGATATCCATCGCATTGAAATTTCTTATGACATGTATCGTGACAGTGGTGATTACAACCCACGACCTGATATGTCTGGTGGCGCGAACAATGGTCTATCCAACAACTTATTGATTCCGACTGATTATGATCGTGACACGGTCACTCTTAGTTATGAATTGCGCGGCGATCAACACCAAGGTGACGTAACACTTTACAACACCGAGACTGAAATTGTTCGTGATGAATCCGTAATGGCACCGCGTTGGCCGGCAAATCGTTTGTCGAAAAACACGGCGAAAAACCAGAACTTTGGTTTAAGTGTAAAATTCCAATCACTGCTGACATTGGGTGATTTTGATCATCGTGCGACGTACGGTCTTGATTACATGGATAAGACTTCGGAGAGTTACTACGGTAGCAGTAAGTTCATGGATGAATCCGCGGTCTCTACAGCGTTCTTTGTTGAAGACCAATTCTTCATTTCTGATGCTCTCTCCATCACAGCGGGTCTGCGTTTTGACGATTACCAGCGCAAAGCAGAAACAGGTAACAACGATTACGATGAAGTGACATGGGCACTGGCAGCAGAGTGGGCAATAACACAAGACTGGACGCTATTTGCAAGCTCTCGTTCACTCTTTAAAGGTCCAGAATTAATGGAAACCTTTATCGCTTACCAAGATGTGGCTTACCTACAAGATGGTTTGAAACCAGAAACGGGGCAAAACACACAAGGTGGCGTGCGCTTTGACAAAACCATGGATGCGCATTCATTTGGTGCAAATTTAACCTTCTTCCAAACTGATATTGATAACTACATTGCTGAAGAGTACCAACGTACTACGAAAACTTATCTTATTTACAATTTGGGTGATGTGGAAATCAAGGGCTTCGAAGCAAGTGTCTTCTATGGTTATGAAAGCTTCGGTAGCAAACTGTCATACTCTAAATCAGATACAGAGAACAAAGATACTGGTGGTCCTGTCGCGGGCGGCAATGGTCGCAGTATTGATATGGGTGACAGCATCTCGCTGACGTTGGATTACCAATCTGATTCGCTAGAAACCATCTTCGGTTGGAACTCAATGTTTGTTCTTGAAGAAGACAATGTGTTTGATGGTCAACCTAAGAAAGACAGCTACGATGTACATAACTTGTACGCACAATGGGTGCCTTCTGACATCGATGGTCTATCGGTAACGTTTGGTATCGATAACGTCTTTGACGAGCTATATACGTCTCATGCATCTCGTTCGGGGACTGCCCGAGGTATTACTTTGGATGATTACGAGCCAGGACGTAACTATAAGTTATCGGCGGCTTATCAATTCTAATATACCCAAGTAACCTCGAGATGCTAGGTTCAGCGAGAATGACTTGGTTTGTAGACGCGGCGGCGATTTAAAGATCTAGTCATTCTAAATCAAGAATCGGCAACAAAGTATACAAGCCAAGGCAGCTCGCCCTTTGGGAGCGTGTCATTGACCCGATTGCTGCGTCAAACAACTTGGAAAGAGCTAGCTATTACACTGCGTTGTTTTCCTTACTCTCGAATCAATGACAGCGCTCTGAATCCTGCATCTTGAAGTCACTTGGGTATAACAACCTTAGCTATTTGGCTCTCATCAGAGAGCCATTTTTTATTCTGGAGAGCTCGAAAGGTACAGCCTAGCGAGAGAGATTTGTTTATGAAGGGAAGTGTAAACCAATGATCAAAGAAACGACGAAAATCGAAAGCGAGCATGCGAGTAAATACCTCGTCACCTTATGCCGCCATTTTGCTCGCAAGGTACCTGCGACTTGGAATGACGAAAAGGGCTTAGTGACGTTTCCTGTCGGAAGCACGGAATTTAGGTTGGAAGGGGAGTGCCTCTTGGTTATCTGTGAAGCGGAATCTGAAGAATTGTTGGTAAAAGTGAAGGCTGTTGTGGCTTCTCATATCGAGATGTTCTCACGAAGAGAAACAATCGAGCTCACTTGGGTTCGCTAATTAGCCGTTATCTTTTCGTTGATGCCAGAAAAAAGCCCCGCTTAGTCCAAGGCTGTCAAGCGGACTAAACGAGGCAAACAGAGCAACTAGGAACACTGCTCTGCGATGGTGTCCGGAAACGAACATTAGAATCGCTTCCGAGATAAATTCTAGGAGTTTCTTTCGCAGTTTTGTCAGCGAAATGTCACGAGTTAAGTCGTTGGTGGCAAGCTTATTTTTTATTTTTGAACAATAGCTTAGAAACCAAACAGGGCTTGTAGGAATTACCTTAAATCTCTGACAATAGACATAAAAAAGCTCGCTGTTTGAGCGAGCTTTACTGTTTTAGAACCCTCTAAGATTAGAGGTAAAAACATTCGATTAATGTTTGCGCTGTGGACCGTTACGAACGATGTCTTTACCGTTATCGTAAACGTGCTGAGAAACCCAACGACCAAGGATCAATTGGTGTTTGTCACCCAATACTGCCACAAATGGACGGCCATCTGTGTTCGTTGTCGCAAGTGCCACACCGGTTACGCCCTCAAGACCCAGTGCGCCACTTTCAATAAGGTGTAAGAAGGCTTCAAGCTCTTCTAGTGTTTCGATAACTTGATTATCAATGTTCATCGTATTCAATCTCTTCGAATTGTAGATACTCAATGGTCGCGTACTCTACCTAAGTTACGGACAGAAACCAAGAAAGGATTTGTACTAACCAAATGGCTCAAGGGACGAGGAGTAGGGACATGCGAGTGGTTTGAATTCAAGCAAGCAATGGTGAAATCAGGGTGGATCTCAGATTTTCAATCCGAAGCGCAGCGTAATCTTTGGTGGGTGGGAAAAGCGATGTAATAATGCTTCACGTTCTAAAGCTAAGCTGTTGTAAATTCATCATCAACAAGTCGTTAAGACCACTACTATGAGACCCGCCACTATGAAGAAAGTTTTGATTACTGGTTTTGAACCCTTTGGTGGGGAATCTATCAACCCTGCCTTAGAGGCCGTAAAGCGCTTAAACGGTAGAAAACTCGATGGGGGTGAAGTGGTAATGTGCCAAGTGCCTGTTACTCGATATGAATCCATTGAAGCAGTGATTGAATCAATAGAACTGCATCAGCCCGATATTGTTATCACAGTTGGTCAAGCGGCAGGACGTACTGCGATTACTCCTGAGCGCGTTGCAATTAATGTGGATGACTTTCGTATTCCGGATAATGGTGGTCATCAACCGATAGATGAACCAGTGATCCCTGATGGTCCGGATGCTTATTTTACGACGTTACCGATTAAGGCGATAACAAGAGCACTGCAACAAGAAAACATTCCATGCCAAGTCTCAAACACGGCAGGGACCTTCGTATGTAATCATCTCTTTTATGGTGTTCAACATTATTTACGCAATAAATCGGTACGTCATGGTTTTGTGCATATCCCACTTTTGCCAGAACAAGATAGCTCGGGCAACCAGCCTACGATGTCACTGGACGTCATTGTCGAAGGGTTGGCGCGATTGGCTCAGGTAGCCATAGATAATGAATCAGATATCGCCGTGACCGCAGGGCAGATTTGCTGATGAGATATCATCGAGCATCTGCCATTAGGCACATCGCTCGGTGTTCTTGTATCTGTTAAGTTGCTCAAATTTTGTGGGCTATGAAAGGAGTAGCATTGAGGTGACAGATGAAAGAGTTTAACTCATTCATTTTGCTCTCTCGTTTCAATAAAAAAGGCGAACTATCATGAAAAGCAATAGAAGTAAGATCATTGCGCTTTCCTCTGCGGTTGTTTTCGCTTTGGCTATTGCGGCCCTAAAATTCGAAAACACTCTCGGACTGCTTCCTATACTCGTTGCCATTGTGGCGTTCTTTACTTGTGTCATTCATACCAGCATGCATCTATCTGGCGTAGGCAATGCAGATGCGTTTGGTTATTACGAACGATCACAGCAAACTAAAGCAAAAGCGCTTCATCAGGGCTTAAACTCCCGAGATAAAAAGCGTTGAAGCATGTCACATTCTCCGTATACTTTGGCTAAGCATTAAAGCACAAGCTTGTCGGAGAAAAGCATGTCAAATCGAGTACCTACCAACATACTGACGGGATTTCTTGGCGTCGGTAAAACCACGACTATTCTGAACTTATTGAAAAACAAACCAGAAAATGAAAACTGGGCAGTGTTAGTGAATGAGTTCGGCGAGATTGGTATCGATGGCGCGATGATGACTGACCAGGGTGCAATGATCAAAGAAGTTCCTGGTGGCTGTATGTGTTGTACGGCTGGTGTGCCGATGTCTGTTGGTATTACGGCATTGTTACGCCAAAAACCTGATCGTCTTCTTATTGAACCAACGGGCTTGGGGCATCCAAAGCAAGTCATTGCAACGCTGACTTCTGATCAGTACCTGCCGTATGTTGATTTAAAAGCAACCATCGCGCTGGTGGACCCTCGTAACCTCAGCATTGAGAAGTACCTATCAAATAAGAACTTCGTCGATCAGCTAGATAGCGCGGATGTGGTTATTGGCAGCAAAGTTGATCTGTGTACCAGCCATGACATTGATGTTTTCAACGATTGGGTGACGGACCAATCGCCTTCAAAAGTGTTCAGCAAACTGATTCATGATGGTGATCTTCCCATTGAAGTGTTGGATATTGAACGCGTGCACGGTAGTGCTTCTTCTCATATCGAAGCTCATCATCATGATCACGCGCATCAAGAGCCACAATTTCAATTGCCTCCTGGCGAAGCGTTCATCCGTAAAGAAAACAAAGGACAGGGCTATTACAGCTGTGGTTGGTTGTTTGGTGCCGAATACCACTTTAATTTTGATCAACTGTTCTCCATGTTATCGGATCTGACAGCAGAACGTGTTAAAGCGGTTGTTAACACAGACCAAGGTTGTTTCGCGTTTAACGTGGCAAATGGCGTGGTGTCGGTAAACCAAATGAGCCTAGAAGGTTTCGAATCTCGTCTTGAGGTGATCGACTCACAACTAATGCCATGGGACCAGCTCGAAGCGATTCTACTTAAGCTTTGTGGCATCGATAACTGAGCGTTAAGTGCTCAAAATTAAGACCTGAGTATCGACTTGGGTCTTTTTCGATAGAATCTTGTTATTGAGACGATAGAAATTTATTATCGCCGTTGCTCTATATATATGCGACGCGTATCACTATAATCGCCGGTTTTCTCGCGCTATAAGAAACCGGAGATCTCTTGAATCCTACCTTTACCCTCTCGGAACTGAAGTTCTTTTGTTTACGCTTTGTCGCGATTTTCTTTTTGTTAGTTGCCGTATTTGGCGCCATCATTCATTACGACAAATCAGCATCGGAAGAAGCGGCAAAAAGCAATATTCGTGTGCAGCAACAAGCGCTATTAAAAGGCAAGAAACAGTACATTGAGTGGGTGATGGGGTCGGTAGTGAGAGAGACGGCTCTGTTGGCGGATATCATGGCAGCGAGACGAGTTTATGAAACCCTTGAGCTTCCTTCTGAACAAGCGCAACGTGCTGAATTGTCTCGCTTGAATTCGATTCTAGAGGCTGTGAGTCAACGTAAAGAAGTGTATGACCAGCTCCGCTATCTTGATATGCAGGGTAATGAAGTTATCCGAATCAACTTTAATGGTGGTCATTCTGAAGTCGTACCTAAGAAAGAATTACAGAATAAAGCGAAACGCTACTATTTTTCAAAAGCCCTTAAACTTGGATGCCGTAAAATCTATGTATCTCCTCTGGACCTAAATATAGAACACGGACAGATCGAAGTTCCTCTCAAACCAATGATCCGCTTGGCGACGCCAGTATTTGATAAGCAGGGAAACAAGCGAGGGATCGTGGTGGTTAACTACTTAGCCAAGTACTTGATGGAAGGTATGGCGTTGTTCAATCTCGACATGGGTACTAACTACATGCTTTTGAATAAAGACGGCTATTTCCTTTTTAACAAGCAAAACCGAGACGCAGAATTTGCGTTTATGTATTCCGATAGGCAACAAGAGACCGTCTACAATGCTTACCCTGAATTAGCTGCTCAAATCAAGCAAACGCAATCCGGTCAGATTGAGACTGAACATGGCATCATGACCATAGAGTCTGTTGGCGCTGTGGACAGAATTAACCCCTATTGTTTCCAGAATTACCATGTGAGCGAAAACAGCTCAACAGCATGGAAGTTGGTGTCTTATGTTGATTTTGCGAAACGCAAAGAGATCAGTAGTGGCATTTACGAACGTCAATGGTTAATGCAAGTGGGTATGGTTTTGGCTGTCGCTCTGGCGTATTTTATCGCTCGATTCCAGCTACGTGCTTTCTCCGATAATCAACGCATTCATTACCTTGCACACCACGATAGCTTAACAGGATTAGTGAACCGCGCTGCGTTTCAAGAACAAGCGACGCTAACCCTAGCGCGTTGTTTTAAAGAGGGCAAAAAGGCGTGTTTGATCTATCTCGATTTGGATGGCTTTAAGTTCATTAATGATGAATATGGGCATGCTGCAGGGGACAAAACACTGGTTCACATTGCATCGGTAATGCGTCGCGTATTCGGTTCTAGAGCGTTGCTCGCTCGCTTAGGTGGCGATGAGTTCGCCATCCTTTTGAGCAATACCGAACATATGGAAAACCCTGAGCATTACGCGGCGTCTCTTATTCATTTAATTCAAGACCCAATCGAAGTGGTAGAGGGCAAGTTCCATCAAGTGACCAGTTCAATAGGTGGCTGCTATTCCTGCGAACCGGAATGCACGTTTGATGACCTCATGCACCAAGCCGATATGGCGATGTACGAAGCGAAGAAATCGGGGAAAAATCGTTATTTCTTCATTCAGTAAACGAAAGTTGGGCATAAAATAAAGAGTACCGAATCGAAACTCGCGTGATTCCATGAGTTTTTACGTGAACGCATGAGAAAAGTGAGATAAATCACTCGAATTCGGGTATAGTGCACCGCTAAAATTTTTAAAGCTATTTAGTGATTTGTTTAAGGAATACGCTCAATGTCATTTTCATCTCAAGGTTTTGCGCCAGAAGTGGTAAAAGCACTGGCAGAATGCGGTTATGAGAAGTTAACGCCAATTCAACAGAAGGCGATTCCAATGGCTCGTAAAGGTCATGATATTTTTGCCACTGCACAGACGGGTACGGGCAAAACTGCCGCGTTCTCGCTACCTATGATTCAACAGTTGTTGGAATCTGGTCGTAGTGCATCTCGTAAAACGGCACGTGCGCTTATCATGGCTCCAACTCGCGAGCTAGCAGAGCAAATCGCAGATAACATTAAAGCGTACACTAAGTATACTGAGCTATCGGTTGCTGCGATCTTTGGTGGTCGCAAGATGTCTTCTCAAATTTCTGCACTAGAGCGCGGTGTCGACATTTTGGTGGCGACGCCAGGTCGTCTTGAAGAGCACATCGAACAAGGTAATGTGTCAGTGGCGAACATCGAGTTTCTTGTGTTTGATGAGGCAGACCGTATCTTGGACATGGGCTTTATCCATGCGGTACGTAAGATCATGCTGGATGTGGATACTGACCCACAAATCATGATGTTCTCAGCAACGACGTCTAGTCAGCTAAACCTATTGGCGAGAGACATTCTGCGCAAGCCAAAACGTATCGAAGTAGAGCGTGCGAACACGACTGCACAGACGGTTGCGCACGTCCTTTACCCAGTGGATCAAGAACGTAAAACAGAACTGCTTTCTGAGTTAATTGGTCGTAAAAACTGGAAGCAAGTATTGGTGTTCGTGAACTACAAAGAAACAGCGAACGATGTAGTAAAAGAGCTTAAGCTTGATGGCATTAAAGCGGTTGTTTGTCATGGTGACCGTGCGCAAAGTGCTCGTCGTCGTGCGCTAGAAGAATTCAAAACGGGCAAAGCTCGTGTAATGGTCGCAACGGATGTTGCAGCGCGTGGTTTGGATATTGAAGATCTACCACACGTTGTGAACTACGATATGCCATTCCTAGCGGAAGATTACGTTCATCGCATCGGTCGTACAGGTCGTGCTGGTAAGCAAGGTCACGCCGTTTCGTTTGTTAACCGCGAAGAAGAGCTAACGGTAGTACAGGTTGAAAACCTTATTCAACAGCGTATTCGCCGTATCGAACTTGCAGGTTACGAACCAAAACAACGTGAAACGTACATTGAGAAGCTAAACTCAAAACCAGCTTTCAAGAACCGCCAAGGTCGTCGTAACAACCCGAACCAATCGGCAACAGACCAAGGTTCAGCTGAACGTCGCCTAGCAATGGTAAAACGTTTGAAAGCACGTCGCTCTTCTAACTAACTTCAGAATATAAAAAACGCCCCTCATGACGAGGGGCGTTTTTGTTTGTGTTTATACTTACGATACCTAACCATCACCTCGGTGAACTGGGGAAATACAAACGGTTTAATTCATACCAATGAAGTTCGGTTCTCCGCGGTAGATAATGCGGTCATTCCCTCTATGAATCCCGAAGGTGACCACAGTGGGTGGGTTGTCTTCGGCTTTGCTCTTCTTATCCCAATTGTATTTAAGCCAAGGTAAGTTGTTTCCCTTGTCGCTTAAGTCTAAGTTGAATCGAACTTGCTCTCGCGCGGAATCGACTTGGCTGGCTACGATATCGTAGGTTCTGCCAGCCAGCATGGTGCCTTCACCAGATAACTTAGTGTTGTCAGGAGCAGAGTTGGACCAAATTGGCGTGCGTGAATGATGCTGTCCATTTGCCGTGGTCGCGCTGTCGTCAAAGTGGGTAACAAAGCGTCCGTTGTGCCAAACTTCGACATCCAGTGGGACTTTTATGGTCATGCCTTGGTTGCCCCCGACATCTTTAAAGTTGAGTCTACCAAAGCGAATATCTGGCTGCTCTTTCAGAATATGAGTGTCGTCAATGAAGTGAATTTCGTCGACTGGCCTGATGAAAGCCAAACCTATTTTTGTCTTGGTTGTTGTATTGTCTTTTACTTTGTTGAATGGTCCGTCTGGATAGCGTCCATCGGTTTCATCTTTCTTCCAGCAAGGACTGTTCTCGCAAGTCGCATGGTTTGCTGGTTTCACAATAGTGAAAGTTCCAACGCTTGCTCCTGCCTCTAGGTTCCATACCGCGCTGTTTGCTGCTGGTGGAATAAATCGGTTCGCATAGTCACTGAGTTCCCCAAGGTAAAAACTCTCGCGCAAAGCGGGATTAAAATGCACGTAGTTTTCGATGTTTTTCTCCTTGGCGTTAAGGGCCACAACATCATAGGTAACTTGCTCAAATGGCTGGTTCATATAGATGAAGTTTTGCTTCTCAGGGTATTGCCATTCTGCATCTTTTGCCTCGAAGTATTTGGCATAGAAGCGACCGATATTTCGGTAGCCTGTGTTCACTGTCATTCCCAGATAGGTAGTATCGAGCTGCGCTTTAATTTTTAAGCTGCCGACTTCGTCCCAAACTAGCTGAGAGAAGTAATAGCGTGAGTTTTCACTCTCGGTATGGCTCAGTTTTAGGGTATTTGAACTGCGCAGTAAGGTATGAGTCTGCTCGGCAGTTGCCTTTGGTGTTTGCTGTGAACTGGTAAGGACGATGCTGGCCGCAGGAGCATCCTCCATCATAAAGTTACTCGTTACTCTGGCGTTACAGTAATTCGAGGTATTTACTTCATTCGTATGCAGCGCTTTGTTTTGCCAAACGATGGGTTTTACTGAAAGAGAAAAGTAGTCTCCCGCCGCGATGAAACCCTCTCCACTTTCTGATGTACCTGAGGCAAGTGGGGTAGAGCCGTCACAGATAGCCAAAGTCCAAGGACGAGAACTAACGTTGAAATGCCCTGTGACTATGACTGAGCCACTACTTGGACAGTCTTTATAATCAGCGCATTGAAAACTATCCGATAATTCGACTCTAAATTGCCCTGATTCATAGGTTTTCAACTTCGACTCTTCTGATTCACCATTCTTAAAGTCGTTTAAAAGCTTAAAATCACCGAACTTGCCACTTTTAGGTTGTGTAATTGTTGGATTAACTGTGGGTGACCCATTGTAATTGGAAGCGATAACGGGTTGATCTCCAGAGGTACACGCGAGCAATCTCATGTGTACATCTTTCTCCTTACCTGCAATGACTTTGATATCATCCAGAGACTCCCCAGACATGACCGAGTAAGCTTCAAACATGAAAGGCGCAAACATGAACTTTACGTCTTGAGTTTTGTTTGTGTCGTCGAGCAGAGAGAAGGTTAGGCTATAGCTTGCATCCAGTGCGATTGAGTCTACGTCTTTCGGGATGACCTTAATGATCAGTGTTCCTTCATCGTTTGAAACAAAGGTGTTTTCGTCAACTTCGGTTTTGCCTTCGACCATTTGCAGCGAAAACAATTTTGGATCAGATAACGCAGCGACAACTTTTGCACTCGCAGCTTCCCCTTTGTTTGTTGTTTTTACGGTAAAAATCGGTAAATCGTCACCGCACATTAATGCCATATCATCTGTCGGTGAGACGATAAGGTCATAATCGTCATCAGTTGGTGGTGTGATATCGCAGATTGGTATCTCTTCTGGTATCGGACACAACTTAGATACTTGGTTGCTGTATGTACAATCTGCATCGTCAAAGCCGCAGTAGTTTGCAGGAACCGTATCAATCGCAACTGCAGAGTAAACAAAGCCACATATTGAGGTATCTTGCAGCGTGGCTTTTTGAAATGAGTTTATTGCTAATTTAGGTGCGTAAACGTTACTTATGGCATCGATGGTGACTTTGTTACCTTTAACGCTATTGGTTAGGTTGTTGGTACCAAAGATATCGATATTCTTAAAGTCGACTGTTGCAAATGCACTCGTATTGCCAACAATTTGGCTCCGACCGCCTTCTGAAAAGATGTGTTGACCTTCTGAGTTTAAATCTCCGCAGACTTTTGCTTGAACTAGCTTGATATTGCCGGCGCTCTTCAGGTTGCCATTGACCACGCTGTCTTTCGCCAATAGAGATGTGTCTAACATGTTCGAGCTCGAAGAACCGGCATAGACGTCACCATCCACCTGAGTTTGTTCAAGTTCTACTTTTCGAAGAGCATGAATGTCGCCAAACACAAAGTTGGATCGTCCTTTGAATAAAATACTGCCACCGGCACTTTCGACATGACCAAAAACAATCGTATCTTTGATAGAAAGCAGACCATGCGAGGTTAAATTACCGACTATCTTGCTTGGTTCTCCGGTATTTTTGACGATGATCTCAAAGTCCCCGCCTTCGGTCTTGATATTAATGGGCGTTGCTTCAGAGCCAATATTGTTTTTCCCTTTGAGCTCAACATTGCCGTGAGCAACGATCGTTGCAGTTTGAGGGGTAGGATTTGAGTTGGTAATGTGAGCACCTTCAGGGATGCTAATGGAACTAGAGCAGGTGTAGAGGTTTCCTTGCACTTTGAATCCATCACCCGCACAAATTTCGTTCAACGTTGGAATATCGGCAAGATCATAAACTTTTGCCTCAGCCATCGTGGGTAAGAGTAATGCTGTACTTAAAATGCTAATAAAGCGCATCATCAAGTGTCCTAAATTTAGTGGAACTTAATGGCACCAAGCGAGAGTGAGCAATGGACTCACAGAGAATGATTCAACGACTTATATTATTTTTTATTTAACGCTTACTTATTGAACTGTGGTTATTTTTTATTTCGTATGTTGTTCCAAGTTCATATGATGAGTATTAAAACTTGAATGTGATCTTAGTTCAAGATGTGGAGCTGAACTGTGTCGCACTTTTGACGTAATAAATTGTTAGAAAATAATAAGAAAGGGTGATTTTTGTACGAAGTGCAGCAGAGCCAACGAATGGTCATTGGCTCTCAGTTTCAGTAGGCAAAGATATTAGGCTGCGTGATCAATTAAAGGTGCCATTTGGTACAGCTCTTCAAGGATCGCTTTGGTTTGTTTTGAGTATACAAGTCTATCTCGATCGCCGACTAACTGAATGGCTTTTACTTTGCCAGATACCAAGCACAAACGAATGGTGCGTAACACCATTTGAATATCGAGAGCTGGTGTTCCATCAAGGCTGTTTTTGGTCAGTAGTGATGCCAAATCAATCGAGACAATCACTTGATTGCAGTGATCTAAGTAGTTACCCATTTGTTGTTTTAGATGGTTGCGGTGACGAAAGCAGAACTCTCGGTCGGTTACCCAGTCACAGCCTTGGTCTTCTGCGTATTCCCATACTTCTTGTTTGGTATCTTGCTCACTAGAGCCTGCAAAGAACAATCGCACGTTTTGGTAACGGGATAACGCAAAATGGAACGCAGACCCAACACGAGGCTCAAGTGTTGGATTTAAATTCATTTTATGACCAATGTGAATAATGCCCACTTCGTCATCATCACAAACGACAACGGGCAGCATAGATAGCACTGCTTCTGTGCAATTGGACAACACAACGGGAACGGAATGACGAGAAAGAGATAAGCTCAGTGCTTCTTGAAAATCACCAGTCTCGATTTGATGATGGGAAAAGTGCCCAAGGTTGGCTGCTGAGCCTTGATCATGTTGCTGATATAGCCAATCGCTGGCATTTTCTAAGCTTTGATCAGCTAATTCAAACGTTCCGCGGCTCATCGGGGCTAAATGCTCACATACCGTCATAAATGAAAAAGGGTAGTGATGAATTGGCTTGTCAGCTCGATGAAATTTGTAACGTTTGAAAAAGCTCAACATGATGAATTACCTTTCTGGCGGCAACGCCCTCGCTGCCTGCAACACATGCAAAATGATACGCTGCTTATCCTTTTCGACTCGGTGAGCCGGAGCCATAACCGAGACGGCGCCAATCAATTTACTTCCTTTCATGACTGGTGCACTGATGCCAGAGACACCAGGATCGATTTCTGATGTACTGACAGCGTATCCGTTCTTACGAATGGTGCTGAGTTCCTGTTCCCACTCGTTGAGACGATGATCTTGACCAAAGTGGCGTAAGATCTTTTCACAACGACTTTGAGGCATGAAAGCCAGCATCACCTTAGATGAGGCGCCACGAAGCAATGGTTGACTTTGACCCTGGACGTAGCTGCATCGAAGCGCCTGCATACTCTCTTTTTGTCTGACACAAAGCGCACGATAACCAGATGGCACCATATAAGCTGCCATTTCGCCGGTTTGCTGAACCAAACGAGCAAGGATGGTTTCTACCATGTCCAAACCGTGTTGAGCGGTCTCATAGCTGTGCATTAACAGCAAGGCGGCAGGACCAACCACAAATGTTTTGTCGTGCACGCTTTCCTCTATCAAGTTCCACTCTTTGAGGAGCTTTAAGTGTCTATAAAGACTGCTTAAAGGCACATTCAGTTGTTCACTGAGTGTTTTCGCAGAGACTGGGAATGGACTAACTGCGACTTGCATTAGCAATTGCAGCGCCTTTTCGTTGACTTGGTTAGCGTTGGCTTTGTTTGTCGTCATGAGTGTGTTGTAACGTGATAATGAGTATGCAACAACTATAATTCTTAGTTGCTGAGAAAAGGAAAATAATTAGAAGTGGATATTCTCATACAGTGAGAAAATGGCATATTAATATTTTAGAGGTAAATTGGCAGCCCTCGTTTGATGGTTACTGTTCTTTAGAGATAGCGAAAGCCAGCCAGATTTTGAGTGACCAACCAAACGCAAATTTTATGTGAATTCCTCTTCACGCATCGTACCTGAGTAAAGAAACCTGATAACCTCTGTCTCGCAAATGAGCCACATATCAATAAGTTATTGTTATATTTGCCACTTTGAGTCTTGTTAACCATACTCAATCAGTGGAAGTGCTTTCAGTGGAGTGAATGAAACGTTGTTTCTAACTTGCTGATAAATGAAGAGTAATCGTTTGATATTACTAATTCTGATTGAAAAAAGGCACCTTTTTGATGATAAATAAAGAGCTTTTGAAAAAAGCCGTTATCTACATGCTCCCGCTGCCATTGATTGTTGCGGAGGTGTTTTATTTAGCAAACCAAAGCATTCAGAGAAACCTCGATCATATATTGGATAAAAATGTCCAAGTGGCGGACGAGATCCTCTCTCAGATCAAGACCGAAAATAGGACGGCACTGATTAACCCTGAGCGTTGTGAAGCCCTGCAACAGAACCTGATGTTCGAACGTGACATTGATGAAATGCTCATTGTGAAGGGGGAGCAAATAGTGTGCTCGTCAAAACAAGGCGCGATGTCTCGACCTTTGACCGATTACACGCATATTTATAGCAACGGGCAATTGTCTTTCGGTCATCTTAAAGGTTACGAAGAACAGGTTCTTTTTCTGATCACCAAAAGTGAAAAGCGTCCGGAATATAAAGCGATTACTGTCGTTGATCGCGATTATTTTGGCGTCACTGTTGGTTATCGTAACGATGTACGTCTGAAGCGGTCTGCGATGTTTGTTGGCGGAGCGTCGGCACCTAAAAACGCTTCAAAGCACGGACAGAATGCGGTGTCATTAGCCCATTCAAACGAGTTTAATTACGACGCACTGATAGAGGCGAGTGATATCTATGTCGATCAAAAACTGCTTTCCTACGCAATCTCTGCGGTACCTATTTTGTTGGTGTTCTACTTACTCATTGTCGTTATTCATCGTTTTGTTGACCCACAACGTAGTCTGGTTTCCGAACTAAGAAAGGCATTAAAACGCCAAGATCTTTTGCTTTATTACCAACCACAATATGACGCGACAACAGGGCATGCATTTGGTTATGAAGCGTTGATTCGTTGGCCTCACAAATTAAGAGGCTTTATATCACCCGATGAGTTCATTCCTGCGGCAGAAAGCAATGGGTTAGTCGAATCGCTGACCGATTACGTTCTCGAAAAAGTGTCGAACGATTTCTCTAAAGTTAAGTTTGAAACGCCAATTCATTTGGGAGTGAATGTGCCTCCTGGATACCTCGTTGGTTCTCAGGTAATAAGAAAGATCGAGAATATTCATCGCAAGCTCAAAACAAACAATGTCGAATTGAGTATAGAAATCACTGAAAGGCAGTTGATTGATGACAGTGCGAGAAAACACATTGCTGCGCTGCGAGTGCATGGTATACCAGTCCTGATAGATGATTTTGGTACTGGTCAGACAGCCTTAGCAGTCCTTCAGCATATGAAGGTAGACTATTTAAAAATAGATAAGTGTTTTATTGATACTATTGGCATCGATAGCGTGAACTCGACAGTGCTCAACGCTATCGTAAGGCTTGCGGGTGATCTGAACCTAAAGCTTATTGCTGAAGGGGTAGAAACAGAGGAACAAGCTGCCCACTTAAGATCGCTGGGCGTAACCCTTCATCAAGGGTACTTGTATGCCAAACCACTCCCTTACGCAGAAGTGGTCGGCAATGCGAAGTAGGCGTCTTATTCGATGTGCCCTTTGTAACATTGAGCCGTTTGATCAAACTTAAACTCAAGATAATTCTGAATGCTGTCTAAGCCATCTTCTTGATAATGGGAAACGTAGAGAAGTTGGCTTAGGTGCTCTTTGGCGATCAGCTCTAAGGTGTTCTTTACTAGCACTCGTCCTAAGTAGTCCAGACCTTGGTAGGGTTCGTCCAAAATCAGCAGGGTAGGCTGTTTTACAATCGCTCTAGCAATCAAAAGTAAGCGTTGTTGTCCGTATTCCAATTGTTTAAACGACGTTTTCTCATACTGCGCCATGTGGAGAATCGTTAGCCATTCTTTGGCTATGCTGATTTCTTTTTTACTTGGTTGTGAATAAAGACCAATTGAGTCATAGAAGCCGGACAGAATCACCTCCAAGGCACTGCAGTTGACTCGGTACTGAAGATGTAATGCCGAAGAAACCATGCCAATGTGTTGTTTGATTTCCCAAATAGTTTCTCCGGTGCCACGCTTCTTACCAAAGATATGGATATCGTTGCTATAGCATTGCGGATGGTCGCCAAATATCAGCCCTAACAACGTGCTTTTACCGCAGCCATTTGGTCCCTTTACTTGCCAATGCTGACCTTTATCTATACGCCAGTTTAAATCAGTAAAAATGGTCTTTTCGGTGTATTCCACCTTACCGTTTTTTAGCTCGAAGATTGGATTATCGAAGTGCGTTGAATGCTGGTGTTGGCGAATCAACGTCATCATCTCTTCGCTTTGCTTCTCGGACTGGGATTTTATTTGCGCGATGATAGGGTGCTGATCCCAACTTTGTTTGTCCATGGTGCTGTCAAGTTTGCCACCGCTGAACAGCGCAATGCGTTCTATCCAGTCAGGCATGTCAGATTCACGGGAGAAGGTAATCAGCATTTGTACTGATTGAGACAATGTTTGAAGATAAGCCGCTAGTGAAGCACGGTGCGCGACGTCTAAACCAGTGAATGGGTTATCTAACAACACCAAGTCAGGCTTTGCTGCAAGCGCTCTAGCAAGCATTACGCGTCGTGTTTCACCCGTTGAAAGCACTCGAAATCCGCTTTCGGTTAAATGAGATAGGTCGAGGTCTTCAATGAGTGCTCGAGTTAAGTTGTCATCTTGGCTGATCTCAAAAATCAATCGATAAACTGAACTACCTTGGTCAATACGATCAAGAAAGTCTGTATCGTCTTTTTCGATCTCTAACTCCAACAACCTTTGCTGTTCAGAAAGAGATACCTGTGCGATATGGTAACCTTCGAGCTTCAATTCGCCAGTTTCTGGCTTGATTTCTCCGCACAGTAGGTCGCCAAGCATTGAGCCAATATCGCCTTCAGAGCTAAAAATTCCCCAAGATTGTCCGGCGTCAATCTGCCAATCGTCGATAGAGAGAGTAGAAGTGTTTTCCTTTGCAGTAAGCTGATGAAATTGAATCGGCATTGTGTCTTTCTTCCATGATTTATTGTCGTTTTGTTTGTTATACCAAGCTTACTCTTTCTAATGCCAATGTTTTGCTACGAGAAAAGCCCGTTTATTGGGGGAAATGTGACCTCAAAAGTAGATGCGTATTATTAGTCTTGTTGAGTATTGAGGCTGACAATTCCTTACCCGCACTTACACACCCCGGATTGAATGTTAAAAATGTTATCACTATGGTGACCCTCATTCGGAACTTGGAAGCCAACGTGGATGCTAATGTGCTCCTCAAACCTGACAGTTCTGATAAACGTTACCTAAGTTCTCCTAGATAGGCGGCGATATTTAGTGACGAAAATTTCTTTTCAAGTTTATATAACGAGTTTCAAGATGTTCAAAAACAAATTAACAATATTATTGTTTTTTTCGGTTTGCATAATTTGGGGTACGACCTGGTTTGCTATGGAAGTAGCCGTATCGACGATTCCTCCTTTATTTGCGACGGGAATGCGCTTTCTTATTGCTTGCCCCATTCTAATTTTCTTGGCTAGGCTATTAAACCAACCATTGTTATTTCCAAGAGGTAAAGAGCACTGGGTTATTGTGGTCTCTGTTTTTTATTTTGCTATCCCATTTACCTTAATGATTGCGGGCGAGATGTTTATCTCCTCTGGATTAGCTTCTATTATCTTTGCCAACATGCCTATTGCGGTCATGATGACATCAATGATATTTCTTGGGCTTCGCTTAGCAGCGCATCAGATATTTGGTGTATTTGCAGCAGTTGTGAGTTTGTGTGTGATTTTGTCGAATGAACTTGCTATCGGAGGAGAGACAATCATTCTTGGTTCCGTTGCGCTGATCACTGCGGTACTGATTCATGCAGTGATGTATGTGGTGGTGCAAAAGTATTGTGCTGATATCCAAGTCATTACCTACAACGCCACACCAAGTTTTATTGCTGCACTGCTGCTTTTAATCAGCTCATTCCTGTTTGAAAAGCCAAATACCTTGGTGTTTTCTACCCAATCTATGTTGGCTGTTGGCTACCTTGGCGTGTTTGCAAGTGTCGGTGGTATTGTGGCTTACTTTAAACTAGGTAAAGTATCTTCTCCTTTCGTCGCTTCACTGTGTTTTCTAATATTTCCTTTAGTAGCCCTTTCTATTAACGCTCATATGACCGGTAAAGTAATATCGGACCATTCTTTATTCATGTTAATTCCATTGCTCATTGGTGTTCTATTAACCAAGTTGGAATTAAAGGGTCGTGCCCTAAACCCACAGATTCAATCTAATAGTTAGTCTATCACTTACATTTGCTTAGTTTGATTTGTTTTGAACGAGAGTATTATTTCTCCGCGATAAAAATATCGCTCACATAATTAAAATTATTAAATACGTAAAGAGGAAATCATGTCGGTAACTTTTCAAGGAAATCCAGTTTGTATCACAGGCTCTTTCCCGCAAGTCGGTCAGAAAGCGCCTAGCTTTACTTTATGCTCAGCAGAACTTAACGATTTTCCGTTAGAAAGCTTAAGCGGTAAAAAAGTTGTACTCAATATTTTCCCGAGTATTGATACACCAGTATGTGCGACTAGTGTTCGTACTTTTAACCAGAAGTTAGCGAAAAAGGAAATTGAGATTCTTAACATCTCAGCGGATTTACCTTTTGCAACAGGGCGTTTTTGTGGTGCAGAAGGCATCGATATTGCGCAAACTGCTTCTTTCTTCCGCTCCCCTTCGTTCACTCAGAGTTACGGCGTGAACATTAGCGAAGGTGCCCTTAAAGGCTTGGCATCTCGTGCGGTTGTCGTCATTGATGAGTCGGGAGTCGTACTTTATAGCGAGTTGGTTAAAGAAATCACTGAGGAACCAAACTACGACGCAGTGATGAAGGCTTTGGGGTACTAGGATGAAATTGGCTACATTATTACTTACCGCTTTAGCTTCTGGTTCCGCGTTGGCTCAATTTATGACAAGCACTGACCACGCAAAGTTGGGGGCAGGCGAGATTGTCACACTTGAGAAAGAGAACACATTCAACCTGATTGGTGAGTCAGTAAAAGTTGGGCAATATATGCCTTCTGCTACTTTACTGACGTCAGAACTGAAGTCATACGATACCAGTGCTAAATCTGACAAAATTAAGATTTATAGCGTGCTTGCTTCTGTCGATACACCAGTTTGCGTTCAACAAGCAATAGAGTTGTCAAAATACATCTCTGCGCACCAAAGTGAGCTTCAGGGTATTGAGTTTTATGCAGTGAGTGCAGATACGCCTTTTGCTCAGCAACGCTTTATAAAAGCCCATTCTCTTAAGAATGCTACTTACCTTTCAGACGCGGCTGAGCATGAGTTTGGTTTAAAAACGGGCTCTCAAATTAAAGAGCTAGGTTTGCTAACCCGAAGCATTGTAGTCACGGATAAAGACAATAAAATATTATTCGTACAACGCGTTCCTGAACTCACGACCATTCCAGATCTAGAAGCAGCGATCAACATCGCGAAACAACACATCTAGTTTTTACTCTTCTGTTGGTTACTTGGCAAAGGAATGCCAAGTTTCTTTAAAACTCTCAAATTAATTTTTCTGTTAATTCAGCATCTTCTCTTAATATCGAGCGCTTTTTCGTCGTGTGCTTACATTCGCTTAAAGAAAGTGAAACCTCACCTCTATACACTGCGCGGCAACTGCTGTTAGTCAATACAAGTAACAAATATGGCTTATACCCAAGCTACCTTGAGGTGCTAGGTTCAGCGAGAATGACTTGGTTTGTAGACGCGGCAGTGATTCAAAGGTTTAGTGAGCCTAAATCAAGAATCGGCAACAAAGTATCCAAGCCAATACTCTGAATCCTCATCTTGAAGTCACGTAGGTATATATACTTTAAGTCATGACTTTTGAGTTTTAACCGAACGATAAATTTGGAGAACCATTCCATGCCAAACGTCATTATCGTAGAAGATGATCAGCAGTTGAGAGACATGCTGTGTTACTTTCTTTCTACTGTAGAGGGCTATGAGGTCAGTTGCCTTACGTCTGGTGAGAATGCCGCAGAACACATTGTGGAATTAAATCCTGAGTTAGTGTTACTCGATATTCAACTCCCTCATACGTCGGGGCTTTGCGTACTCAAGTCGTTGAGAGAGCAGGGGCATCACTACCCAGTGATTATGATGACTGCCAATGACAATGAAATCACAGAAACCAATGCTTTAGCACTAGGGGCGAATGATTACATTACCAAACCCATACGCACTAATGCTTTGCGAGAGCGAATCAAAAGACAAATCACACTAGCGAGGCACTATTCTCACGAGGTGCCAAGTATCGATGAACGCCCTTTTATACTTGAAAGAAAGGCGACATGTTTGCTCTACGAGCAGGTAAAGATTCCTTTAACACCTTCAGAGTTTGAGCTGTTAGAAATTCTGTCTAAAGAGAGCCGACCGATTCCAGTACATGAATTATTTGAACAAATTCATGGCTTTTCTTATCACTGTGAAGATCGTTCGGTCTACATGCGAATTTCTTCTATCCGCAAAAAGCTAGCGTCGTTTCTTCCAGATATAGACTTGGTTAAAAACCGCCGCACGAAAGGTTTCTATTTGAACTATCCGGTTGTTGTAAGATGAAAACTTTTATCCTACAAATCTTTGCATCACTGCTGTTGGGGTATGCAATCAGTGCCAGTCTATCTAAACTGTTTATTCAAGATTACAAAAATGCATTAGAAGAGGCGTTTAACTTTCATCGTGTGGAGTTGGTTCTGAATGGTTTTGAGTCTCGCCCTCCCTTGGAAGAACAGAAAGATGCGATTTGGTTGTTTCAATGTGATGTCGCGACTGGTGAGCTACAACGCGTAGATGAAGATGAATACTCGCTGACGAGAAAATATCAAGATCGCCATATTCGAGCGACCTTTAATAGTACCGCTTATCAGAATGATCCCATCATCAAAAAGCTGATGTGGGTTGAGTTGGCTGAAGACTTAATTCAGATTCTATGCACTTTACTGGTACTGGTTGTTTCACTGAGAACGTGGACGAATGGCATTCAGTCTCTCCAGTACCTATCGAGTCGTTATGCCAAAGGTGATTTTAAGGCAAGAACCGATGTCGTTGGTCCGGAGGCGATCAAAACACTTATCAATAATCAACATCAGATGGCACAAGCTATCGACTCGTTGATGACAAGGCAAAAAATGATCTTTGCCGCTCTGCCTCATGATATACGAACTCCACTTTCTGCTATTCAGCTTACGAGCGACATGATGGAAGAGGGAGGTGTGGACAATACCTTCTTGGTGAACCGTTTAGGGGCTCAGGTAAACAGCCTAAATACTCTGTGTGAATCGAGCTTACATCTACTTAAAATCTTGAACAAAGAAGTCCCTTTACAACGAGAGTTCATCAGTTTTCAAGCTATTTTAGATCTTGCGTTAGAGGCTCAGGGATGTGAGCGACAAATCAAACGTGTGAACACACAGCAACTTGTATTTACCGACAAGAGGGTGCTTAAAGTATTGCTACTCAACATTCTCTCGAACGCGAGTCGTTACAGTCATTCTGAAATTGAAGTTGTATTTATGGCTTATCCAAACGTTGACGTTGTAAAGATCAGTGATGATGGCGATGGTTTTGAACCTGCCACGATTGAGGCTTTCAATAGTGGCAAGGTTAACGACGTTTCACCCAAAGATGGCTTTGGTATTGGTATGTTACTTATTTACGAGCTAGCGAATTACCTGAATGGGCGAGTTCTACTCTCTAACACCAACGCAGGTGGGCAAGTCATACTGATCATGAATCGCTGAATCGCAGGGAGTCTCGAATCTCTTCCCTAGCTGTCACACGGCAAATGTGACGGAGTTCGGGGACGCCTAGTTTGGGTTTGCATTCAAGGAGGGATTTAGTTTAATCCCTTTAAATCACTGAAATACGAAAAAGCCCGCTAATCTCTTAGCGGGCTTTTTACTGGAATGTGGCGGAGTGCTGGGGGCGCACACGACTAGGGATATAGAAATCCCGTAATTTTCCAAATGCTAAAACGACGAAAGCTCGTTGATTTCTCAACGAGCTTTCTTAATATGGCGGAGAGATAGGGATTTGAACCCTAGATACGCTATTAACGTATGCCGGTTTTCAAGACCGGTGCTTTCAACCACTCAGCCATCTCTCCGTTGCGGGACGTATAATAGGGGGAGGCATAAACGTTGTAAAGCATTGTTTTAATGAAAAAGAACTGTTTGCTTGTTTTGTGGTCACACCTATAGACGGATGAAGTCTGATGGAATGCTCAAAAGGGCGCTTGTTACAGTATTTTGTAGAGTATTTACTTTATGTTGTGGTTACTTAATAAAATAGTGTTTTATTGATATCTTAATGAAAAGTAAGAATAAAATGACTTTGAGTAAACATGTGTTCGCCCGAAAGTGTTTGCAACATATTGTGAACTAATTCAAAATTAACTGGTATAGCCAGTTGTGCTGAATTTATCTAAGGGTTTTTATGAAAGTCACGAATCTATTTAAAGACAAAGTTGGTGCGATTTCTGCTCACCAATCAGAGTTTATGAATTGGATGTCTCCAACGCTACGCGATTACTGGAGTGACTTCTTAGGTCGAGCACAAAGCAGCTTCCTATTTTCTAAAGTTCGCGATCACCAGCAACCAGCGGTGAACGAAGAGGTGATCCCTCAACCTGAGCCAATCGTGCTAAAGCCTGAAGCGCAAGTTCTATTTAATGAGCTAAGCGAGAAGGTGGGTGAAGTGATCCATGTAGGTGATTGGGTTCACGTATCTCAAGAGCGCATTAATCAATTTGGTTCTGTAACCGAAGATATGCAATGGATTCATACAGATCCAGAGCGTGCGGCTTCTGAATCTCCATTCAAAACAACGATTGCACATGGCTTCCTAACGCTAGCGCTGTTGCCTAAGTTGACAGATTCTGTGGATCCAGAAAAACCAATGTTCCCAACAGCAAAACTAGTGGTGAACCTAGGTTTGAACCAAGTACGTTTCCCTTACCCAGTAAAAGCGGGCAACAACGTACGTGCATCAAGTACGCTAACTAAAATTACGCCAATTAAGAAAGGTCTTGAGATTGAGCGTGAAATCAAAGTAGAAATTGAAGGCGTACGTCGACCTGGTGCTGTAGTTGTTTCAGTGATTCAATTGCACTTCTAATCGAATTCAAAGATTCAAACGAAAAAGAGAGCCGAAATTGGCTCTCTTTTTTTGTGTCTGCGTTTTATTGATTAAAGCTTTTTACTGGGGTGTAGCCGTAATCTGCAATCGCTTTTTGACCTTGCTCCGATTTCAGGAACTTCACGAAGTCTTTACCTGCTTTATCTAAACCATCCACTTTGTACAAAACTAAGAATGGACGAGCGAGTTTGTAGCTGTGGTTAGCGATGTTAGTTGCGGTTGGGTCTGTACCTTCAAACTGAATGGCTTTTACAGAGCGATCAACTGAGCCTACCGAGATAAAACCAATAGCGTGTGGGTTATGGTTCACAATGGTTTTTACCATACTGTTGCTGTTTACCACCAAGTTGTTCGGATTGATGTCTGATACCAAACGGTCGTTGATGATCTTAGTGAGACCTAGCAAGCTTTCAAAGCTGTAACGAGAGCCAGAAGAGGCTTCACGCGTTACAACGGCGATAGGTTGGTCTGATCCACCCACCTGTTTCCAGTTGTCGATTTTACCTTTGTAGATATCAAACAGTTGTTGTTCCGAAAGGTTAGTTACAGAGTTAGTGCGGTTAACGACAACAGCAAGACCGTCATAAGCGATAGGGAATACGTTGAGATCTTCGCCTTTCTCGCTTTCTGTTAGATAACGTGAGCTCATTCCAATTTCAACCACGCCCTTGTTCACCATAGTGATACCAGCGCTTGATCCAATGCCCTGTACTGCAATGTAATCGTCAGGGTGCGTTTTATTATATTCTTCAGCCAGTACATCCATTACGCGTGCCACAGAGGTAGAACCTGAAATGTTGACTTCTTTTGCTATAGCAGAAGGAAGAGACAAAGCCATGGCTAGTAAGGTCGCCACAGAAAGACGTAACATATTTAACTCCAAATACGGTATAAAGCAGCGCTCATCATATTTCGTTCAGGTTACACTTTTGTGAATGGTCGTTGATATCCATAGTGAAAGATCGATTGCACTCACTTTAAGTTGATAACTATCAGTAATGTAGGATGAGTGGATTTTACTGATTTGAAACGAAAGAGGTGACACAGTTAGCTTTTCGGCATCAGATGGGGTGTTATTCTAGGTTTGAGCGGGCGCATGCCCCGATGGTGATTTCTGCCTCTCTCAGGCACTTGGGTATATACTAAGAACAACATATCAGGAGTACGCTCATGTCCGTGTCTCAAATGGCGACCAGTCGCTTGCACAAGTTGGTTCAAACGCTCTGCGCTAGGCGTAATGTCAATTTGCCAGTAGAAGCGATAGGGAAGTGTTTATACGAGCCCATAGAGAACGGTGTAGAGCTTTATCACGCACACTTCTTACTTGATTCACAACACAGTGAATACACGTCTCCTATCGCTAAAATTCTATTTGATGCCAACACTCAACTTTGGTGTTTCTATGTGCCTACATATCGTGGAGAGGAGTTGATGTGGGTGCCTTATGAAAAGCTACCAAGTAGTGAGACGCTTGAGGTGCTTCTCGCCGAATTAGAAAGCGATCCTCAAGCGTGTTTCTGGGATTAACAGGTTTCTCTATCTGCTAATGCGTAACGTATCAAGCGTTACTTTGCGATTTGGCTACGAAATTCTTTTGGTGTAATGCTATAAATCGATTTAAACGCAGTACTAAAGTGTGCGGCGCTCTTAAAGCCGGATTCAAATGCAATTTGAGTAATCGACTTTTGTGACACTCGCAGTTGTGTTGCTGCGTGGTTGATGCGTTTCACCTTCAAAATGTGCGAGAACGAAAGGTTTTCTGCTGCTAGTCTGCGTTTCAATGTCGCGATAGACATGCTCATGTGTGTTGCTAGCGCTTCCAACGTGATGTCTTTCTCGATGTTCTTTTCAATGTACTTAATTGCCTTCTGAGAGGCAGTGAGACTGCTTGCGTCATCAATGATCGATAAGATGTCCGGCTGTACTTCAACCATCAGTGATAACAAGGAAAGCGCAATATGACCTTGGGCGTATTGTGGCGCTTTATGGTCTGCTAACTGAATTAACGTGTCTTTAAGCTTTACAATTGATGATTGGCTTTCTGAAGAGAAAGGGTAGAAGCGACGCTCTTCTGTCTCTGACTGTACGCCTGGATGCGCAGATTTAAACTCGCTAAACAAGCCAATATCAAACACAAGCGCGAGTGCTTTAAACACTCCGGGCTTAGCTTCAGCGCTGCGTAGGTCTGCAGAATTATATAGAGTGAAGTCTCCTGCATTTAATTCAATTTGCTCACCACTTGGTTGGTTAATGATGAGTGAGCCTTCTTCAACAACATATAAGCCATTGTGAGTGGCGGTGTAGCGTTCACTTTTGCGGGCAGTGAAGTGATTAAAGCGAATGATCTCAATGTTCGGCATATTCGTTCTTATCTTTTTGCATGACATATAAAAAAGGCGCTCCATTGAGCGCCTTTAAACTTCAATCGGTATTACTCACTCACAGTTTCTTCTGTTTGTGGTGCTGGTTTATCAGCGAATACCTGGGTCGGCTTTGCAACGATGCTGCGGTTCTCTTGGTTCACGTCTGCTAGAACGATTTCCAATGTATCACCTAACTTGTATACCACTTCTTTATCGATAGAAATGGTACCGTTGTCGCCGTTACACTCAATTCTTTCTTTATTATCAAGAATCAAGCTACCAGGAATAAAGGCTGCTGCACCATTTTCGAGAAGTCGAACACGTGCTCCGGCACGATTAATATCGAAAATCTCACCTGTGAAACACGTTTGCTTGTTCGGCTCGTCTGCAAGAGTGCGTGCGTATAGCCAATCAGACACGTTTCGCTCGGCAATTTTGTGGTGTTTACGGTGTAGAGCTAGCTCTTCGCCCACTTCATCGTCTGGCTTTTGAACCGGTTCTTTGTTCAAAATCACAGCTTTCAGCATGCGGTGGTTGATCATGTCACCGTATTTACGAATTGGTGAAGTCCAAGTTGCGTAGATATCAAGACCCATTGCGTAGTGAGGAAGAGGTTGATTGCCCACTTCGCTGTACGTTTGGAACTTACGGATACGGTTATCTAGGTAAGAAGTCTCTTGCTCACCCAACCAACGGCGAAGCGCTGCGAAGCCTTCTAGTGTCGCGATAGATTCAGCAGTGAACTCTAGTGCGCCTTCTGGGTTTACCAGTTCAACTACTTCTTCAATCTTCTCAGCTTTGAAGCCAGCATGCGTATTGAATACACCCGTTTCGAACTTTTCACGTAGCGTACGACCCGCACAGATGTTTGCCGTGATCATAGATTCTTCAACTAGGCGGTTTGCGCTGCGACGCATGTCAGCATGGATTGCAACAACGTCGTTGTCTTCGCTTAGCTCGAAGCGGTAGTCAGGGCGATCTGGGAATACCACGGCATTCTTTTCACGCCATTCAGCACGAGCGCGAGAGAAGTCGAATAGGTCGCGTACGATAGTCGCGATCTCTTCCGACGGTTGCCATACGTCTGAACTGCCGTTTTCTAGCCAGTCTGATACGTGATCGTAAGCTAGACGAGCGTGTGATTTAATGTTCGCTGCAAAGAAGTTGATATCATCACCAATCACGCCTTCTTTATTTACTGTCACTGTGCAGCAGATAGCAGGGCGGATTTCCCCTTCAATTAGAGAACATAGGTTGTCCGCTAGATCACGAGGTAGCATTGGGATGTTACGACCTGGTAAGTAGATAGTGTAGCCACGTTCACGCGCCACTTTATCCATATCATCTTCAGGTGTGATGTACGCTGTTGGGTCTGCGATTGCGATAGTCAGTTCGAAATCACCAGATTCTGTTTTCTTCGCGTAAAGTGCATCATCCATATCTTTGGTTGATTCACCATCGATAGTTACGAAAGGAACATGCGTCATGTCTACGCGTTCTAGATCGGCGTCGTCTTTCAGTTCCCAGTTCTCGATGCCTGCTGGCTCAGAGTTTGGTAGATCATTCTGAGCAAGCGTTACCCACCAAGGCGCGATCTTGTCATTTGAATCGGTAATCTTCTCCGAAATTTCTACGAAGAAAGTGTTATCACCTTTAAGTGGGTGACGAATAAGATGCGCGACAACCCAGTCACCTTCAGCAAATTCGTCAGGTTTTAGACCTTTCTTTAGTTTTGCTTTAAGAGAAAGCTTTTTAAGCTGTGGGTGATCAGGAGCTACGTTTAGCTTGCCTTTGAACATTTTTACTCGGCCAATAAAGCGAGTTACGGCTTGTTCTAGCAGTTCTTGTGGTTCTGCGACTTCACGTTCGTTTTCAGTGCGGATGATGGCAACGACTTTGTCGCCGTGCATGCACTTTTTCATGTACGCAGGTGGGATGAAGAAGCTGGTTTTGCTGTCCACTTCCAGGAAGCCAAAGCCTTTATCGGTTGCTTTGATTGAGCCTTCTTTTTTAGGCAGGTTTTCTTGGATTTGCTGCTTAAGCTGAGCTAATAGCGGGTTATCTTGAAACATCTTTTCTTAACTTACCGTTGGAATTGGGCACACTATAATCATTGCGCACTATTATTACCACCTAAAGCACAGAAATTCGCTGTGAATTATTGATGAATTGAACAGCTTGTTGGTGCTTTTCTCTCCGGAGATTGGGGGGAGAGGTGGAAATTTATGCGAATAATACCATTAGTGAGAATAAATTGTGATGTAATTCAATTTTTTCTAGCTTTTTTTATGCATTTAAGGAATAATCCGCCTCCCTTAGTCGTCCCTAATGGCTTATCGCGGTTGTGTACTGTACTAGCTCCTGTCTGAACGGATTTAGTAATTGGATGGATCAGTATCGAATTGGAAGAGCATATGGGACTGTTTTTTTGTTTAATTAAGTAGGATCCCAATGCAAGATTCTGTTATTCAATTCAGCGATTTATCTCTGAATGATTCTATCCTTTCTGCTCTAGACGGAATGGGTTTCGTGTCACCAACTCCAATTCAGGCTGCGGCAATCCCACACCTGTTGGAAGGTGCTGACGCGCTGGGTAAAGCACAGACGGGTACAGGTAAAACGGCAGCATTCTCTCTGCCTCTTCTAAACAAGCTTGATCTTGACCAACGTAAACCACAAGCAATCGTACTTGCTCCAACACGTGAGCTAGCGATTCAGGTTGCGGCTGAGATGAAGAACCTTGGTAAAAACATCAAGGGTCTTAAAGTTTTAGAAATCTACGGTGGTGCATCTATCGTAGATCAAATGCGTGCACTTAAAAACGGTGCACACGTAGTAGTTGGTACTCCTGGTCGTGTACAAGACCTTATCAACCGTGAACGTCTGCATCTAGACGAAGTTAGCACTTTCGTACTTGATGAAGCGGACGAAATGCTAAACATGGGTTTCGTGGACGACGTAACTGCAATCATGGAGCACGCTCCAGAATCTGCACAGCGCGTTCTTTTCTCTGCAACTATGCCTCCAATGCTTAAAAACATTGTTGAGCGTTTCCTACGTGATCCTGTAACTATCGACGTTGCTGGTAAAAACCACACTGTAGACAAAGTTCAACAACAGTTCTGGGTAGTGAAGGGTGTAGAGAAAGATGAAGCTATGTCTCGTCTTCTTGAAACTGAAGAAACTGACGCGTCAATCGTATTCGTACGTACTCGTCAAGACACTGAGCGTCTAGCTGATTGGCTATCTGCACGTGGCTTTAAAGCTGCTGCACTACACGGTGACATTCCTCAGTCTCTACGTGAACGTACTGTTGATCACATCAAACAAGGTGTTATCGATATCCTAGTTGCAACTGACGTTGTTGCACGTGGTCTTGATGTTCCACGTATTACTCACGTATTTAACTACGACATCCCATTCGATGTTGAGTCTTACATCCACCGTATCGGTCGTACCGGTCGTGCTGGACGTAAAGGTAAAGCGATCCTTCTAGTTCGCACTAACCAAATCCGTATGCTTCGCACTATCGAGCGCGTAACTAAGTCATCTATGGAAGAAATCCAACTTCCTCTACGTGACCAAGTTGCAGAAGCTCGTCTAAACAAGCTAGCGGCTGAACTGGAAGCAGAGAAAGAGCACAAAGCTCTAGACAAGTTCGCAGAGCTTGTTGAGAAGCTACAAACTTCTCTAGAAATCGACCCAACAATGCTTGCTGCAATGCTTCTTAAGCGTCAGCAAGGTAAACGCCCGCTATTCTACATTGGCGAAGACCCAATGATTGAAGCGATTGAGCGTGACAAGCAACGTCGTAAAGAGCGCCGTGAAGGTGGTCGTGACGGTGGTCGCAACTTCAACAACCAAGACTGGGATACTTACCAGCTTCAAGTTGGTCGCGAGCAAGGCGTTCAAGTTAAAGACATCGTTGGTGCTCTTGCAAACGAACTAGGTCTAGGTAAAGGCTCTATCGGTGCAATCAAGCTAGCACAAGGTCACACATTCGTTCAGCTACCTAAAGCAATGACTTCAGATGCTGCAAACAAGCTAAGCAAGCTACGTATCCGTCAACAAGATGTTGGTGCTGTAGTATGTGACTTCGATGACTTCCGTGAGTCTCGTGGTGGTCGCCGTGACGGTGGTCGTCGCGATGGCGGTCGTCGTGATGGCGGCGGTTACCGTGGCAACCGTGATGGCAACCGCGAAGGTGGTCGTCGTGAAGGCGGTCGTCGCGAAGGTGGCTTCCGTGGTAACCGTGACGGCAACCGCGATGGTAACCGTGAAGGTGGCGAACGTCGTTTCGATCGTAACCGTGGTGGTGACCACCGTGGTGCACACCGTGGTGAACGTGGTCACGGCCGTGGTCGTCGCTCACAAGAAGCATAATTGCTTAATCACTAGATAAATTTAAAAACCGAGCTAAGTGCTCGGTTTTTTTATGCGCGTCGAATGCGGCTTTGCTCTTCGTCATGGGTGTTTACCCAACTTATCACTTCGTTTAACGGTAGTGCAGGGCAGAATAAGTAGCCTTGGATGATGTCACAGCCTCGACTACGTAAGAAGTGAAGCGTATCCATGTCTTGGACTCCCTCTGCAACCACTGAATACCCAAGACCGTGTGCGAGCGCAATGGTGTTCTCCACAATCGAACGAGTGCCTTCAGTCTTACTTGCTGTACAAAGGAAAGAGCGGTCAATCTTAATTTGATCGACAGGCAAGTCGCGCAGTAAAGACAAGGAAGAGTAGCCTGTACCAAAATCATCCAAGCTGATTTTAATACCCAGTCCTTTGATTTGGTGAATGAGAGGGTTGAGTTCCCGAACTCTGTCAATAGCCATGGTCTCTGTGATTTCTAGACTGATCATATCGGCGAAGTGCGGATTGTCTGACAGCATCTTATCTAGTCTAGAAAACAAGCGGTTAGAAGAGAGATCCTTAGCCGATAAGTTAACGTGTACAGGTAGGTTTATTCCTTGTTCGCTCATAGTGTGCAAATCTTTTTCAACTTGGTTGAGCACCCACATGGTGATGCTATGCACTTGATTACTTCTTTCGGCAATAGGAATAAAATCATTTGGGGATATATTTTTTCCATTACTATCGCGCCAGCGGATGACGGCTTCAAAGCCCACAGCAAGGTTAGAGCGCGCATCAATTAATGGCTGGTAGTAGAGCTGGAACTCTTCTTTGTCTAATGCACACTGGATGCGTGAGGAGATTTCGAGCTGGTACTTCGCGCCAACGTTCATGTCTTCATTGTAGAACGCCATCAATTGCCCATTGCGTTTTGCGTGATACATGGCGATATCCGCAAATTTGATGAGAAGATCGTTTGATTCTGCATCGCTCGGATAAGTGCTTAAGCCGAATACAACACGTGATGACACTTGAAACTCATCAAGATGGAAGCGTTGAGCCATCGCATGGTCTAACTTTTCTATCAATTCAGTGCCAGTGTGATCACAAGCGCATGAAGTGAGGATCACAAATTCGTCACCGCCTACACGAAAGAGGCGGTCTTCTCCTGCCAGTTCTTCTTGTAACCTTTGACCGATTTGAATCAATAGTTGATCACCGCAGAAGTGTCCCATGGCGTCGTTAATTTGTTTGAAGTTAACGACATCAAATAAGATGACAGAGAAGGGGATTCCTTGTTGAACTCGGTTGTCTATCGATTCTAAGCAGTATTTGCGATTGGGCAGACCAGTTAATGAATCATGAACAGCATTGTGCTTCTCGCGTTCAGCGATTTCGTGAAGTTCTAAAATCGAATCGTTGCTCCATTTAATCATCAAAACGATGAATATGCTGCCGCCAAGCAACAGTAGAGCGACTCCCGTTTCGAGTAAAGAAGCGGCAGGTTTATGGATGATTTCGTTAAGAAAAGCCGCATAAGCAAATATGAACCCGGTGATCAAAATCAACAGAACTATCCAACCAGGAACGTCTGTTTTCGAGCAAATATTTCTTGTCATCTGCCATCCCCAGCAGAGTAACATGAGACCTATGATGACCAATACAAAGGCAAAAGTAGGCACGTTATCATTCTGACCTATTGATAGGTTTGTTAATTTTCATTCCCCAATAAACAACGTAGCTCATACTTTAGGTTTTGTACAAATATGAGTATTCATACATTTGTTGTAACAACACATATTTTTTAGTCTTCAAATAAAATTCAAACTTGTCGTAGATCAACAAAAAATGTTCAACTAATTAAGTAATGCTAAAAGATAGTTGAAAGATTAAAAAATTATTGAATAATAGAAAGCACAAACAAGAAGTACGCAGCGCGGAAGCGCAATTACAACCTCTGCTCCACAACAGGAAACTATTTCATGTCTAATTCGTTTGTACTGGTGATCAACTCTGGTAGCTCATCACTAAAATTTGCAGTAATCGACTCTCAATCTGGCGATGCTGTGCTAAGTGGTCTGGGCGAATGCTTTGGTCTATCGGACGCTCGTATGAGCTGGAAATTCAACGGTGAGAAATTTGAGTACGCTATTCAAGGCGATGAGAATCACCATCAACTTGCAGTAGCAAAACTAGTTGAGTTAGTAAAAGAGTACAAATTAATTGAAGATGTTGTTGCTGTTGGTCACCGAGTGGTTCACGGCGGTGAGAAGTTTACCAAAACAGTCCGTTTAGATGAGTCTGTTATTGCAGACGTAGAAGCGCTAAGTGATTTGGCTCCTCTACATAACCTTGCTCATGCGATTGGTATGCGTGCTTCAATGGCGGCATTCCCTGAGCTACCTCAGTTTGCTGTGTTTGATACTGCTTTCCATCAAACAATGCCTGCAAAAGCTTACACTGGTGCCATCGCGAAAGAGCTTTACTCAGACTTCGGCATCCGTCGTTACGGCTTCCACGGCACTAGCCACTACTTTGTAAGTCGCGAAGCTGCGAAGATGATTAACAAGCCGGTTGAAGAATCGAGCTTCATCTCTGTTCACCTTGGTAACGGTGCTTCTGTTTGTGCAATCAACAACGGCGAATCTGTAGATACGTCTATGGGCTTCACGCCACTGTCTGGTCTAATGATGGGTACACGTTGTGGTGACCTTGACCCAGGCATCATTGAGTACCTACTGAAGAAAGGTTGGTCTCAAGAGAAAGTGTTCAACTCATTGAACAAAGCTTCTGGCTTCTTAGGTGTTTCAGGTCTAACAAGCGATGCACGCGGTATTTTGGAAGCGATGGAAGAAGGTCACGAAGGCGCTGCTCTAGCATTCCAAGTATTCACATACCGTGTGTCTAAATACATCGCGTCTTACCTTGCTGCTCTTGATTCATTCGACGGCATCATCTTCACTGGTGGTATTGGCGAAAACTCTATGCCAATTCGTCGCGAAATCCTAAACAACCTAAAACTTCTAGGTTTTGTTGAAGATGTGAAAGGTAATGAAGATGCACGATTTGGTAACGCAGGTGTTGTTGCTACATCTGAGTTACTTGGTGCGAAAGCGCTAGTTATTCCTACCAATGAAGAGTGGGTTATCGCTCAACAGTCGGTGGAACTGCTGTAAAACGGCAAAAATTTTGGGAACTAAGTCAAAGCCCTTTCCGGTTGGAAAGGGCTTTTTTTCGTCTTGGAGAGAGGCGAGTAACGATTTTATCGATATTGTTACTCCTCATTCCCTTGGTAGTTTAAGTATTGAATGCACAGCTCATGGAAAGCTTTAGCTTGAGGCGATATTGTTCGGTCCGTTAAGGTAAAGATTCCCACCTGCCTTTTCAAAGGTGGATCAATAAGCGGAATCCAAACTAATCGAGTTTCATTGGTTGGGAAAGCTAACTTTGGCAAGGTGGTGACACCAATACCGAGCTCAAGGACTGAGAACAAAGACGTAATGTTCTCCACGGAATACAAAGCTTGTTCACTTAGCGCACGTGCAGGAGTGGGATCGAGTAGGGTACAAGTCCCGTTTCGAATAAAAGGTTGTTCCAACAGCGTTTGCCACTCGATTCCTTCTGGATGCTGAGCAATAGGGTTATCCTTCAAACACACTACACCAATGGGATCAGAGATTAACGGAGTAAACTCGATACCGCCTTCGTCCAAGTGTGATGGGTTACCCAACGCTAAATCCACTTCGCCTGATAACAAACGCGCTTCGACGCCAGCGGCGTTATCATCAATTAGGCTGACTTCTACATTCGGGTATCGTTCACAGAATGCGCCGAGCACACTGGGAATCAGCTTGGCAGCAACAGAAGGAACGCTGGCGATGCGTACCCGCCCTTGCTGCCCTGCGGCGGCGGCTTTCAAGTCATTATCCAGTGCGTTATAGATGTTGAGAAACTGAATGATCTTAGGCAGGCAGATCTCGCCGAAAGGTGTGAGTTTGGATTTATTTCCAGATTCAAATAGGCTCTGACCAAGTATCTTTTCTAGTTCTTTTATGGATGTCGACAGTGCTGCTTGAGAGCGATTTGCTCTATGTGAAGCGGCTCGAAAGCCACCTTCCTCGACCACCATCACAAAATGCTTTAATTGTTGAAGCTTGATACTCACGGCGAAACCTCTGCAATCCCTTTATTTACCTTAGTTTTAATAAGGTGATAGATTTTTCTTATCAAATGTAAAAAATTTACCGTTCGATTTATCGCCTGTCAATGTGCAGTATTTAACTATCTTGAAACAAGGCTGTTACAAAGGTTGAAAGGCACGTGAATACTTCTACGAAAAAATACCCAGTCAAAACTGCATTGTTTGCCTCTAAAGCGCCGCTTGAATGGGCAATTGTTAACAGTGGTACTTTATACACCGCGCAAATCCCGATTGATGATACTGGTGCTGTCGTGGAAGGCGGTATCGAAGCGCAAACTCGTCAAACCTTTAATAATCTCGTTCACACGCTGGAGTGTGCAGGGGAGTCTTTAGATTCTGTTCTGCAAGTGCTGATTTATGTGACGGATCGTGAGTACTTAACAACGGTTAACCAAGTCTACGCTGAGTATTTTGACGCGCCTTACCCTAATCGTGCCGCTATGGTTGTGGCAGGGCTAGCGCGTGAAGAGATGCTGGTGGAGTTTGTGGTGTACGCATCAGCGAGTCAACCAGAGTAAAGAATAATAATCAAAGCCTCATCACCGGGCTTTGTCAGTGAGATCAGTGAGCTGGTGGCGATCACCAGACGTCAGGAAGAATAAGGACAGAGCAATGACTTTTATCGATAATGTTCAAGCAGAGAAATCTCTCTACATTGCAGGCGAATGGCAATCTGGTATTAATACGGTTGCGAACATTAACCCTTCAGACATCAGTGAGAGTTTAGGCGATTTTGCTCAAGCGAGTGAAGGTCAAGTAGAACAAGCCATTCAAGCTGCCAAAGTCGCGCAACCAGAGTGGGAAAAAACGCCGATTGAGCGCAAACAAGCGGTTTTGCAGGCGATTGGTGATGAGCTAATTGCTCGCTGTGATGAGCTTGGTATGCTGCTTTCACGTGAAGAAGGCAAGCCTTTTGCTGAAGGTCGCGGTGAAATCTACCGTGCTGGTCAATTCTTCCAATATTTCGCGGCGGAAGTGCTGCGTCAAATTGGCGATAACGCAGCTTCTGTCCGTCCAGGCGTTTCCGTTGAGGTCACTCGTGAAGCCGTCGGCGTTATCGCCATTATCTCTCCTTGGAATTTCCCAACCGCAACGGCTGCATGGAAAATCGCACCAGCGCTTGCGTTCGGCAACAGCGTAATCTGGAAGCCCGCTAACCTAACACCTGCTAGTGCGGTTGCACTGACTGAGATTATTCATCGTCAAGGATTACCAGCAGGCACGTTCAACCTTGTGTTGGGCAGTGGCTCGCAAGTGGGTAACACGCTTATCAACTCGAAAGATGTAAATGGTGTGAGCTTTACTGGCTCTGTTGATACCGGACGCAAAGTAGCGGCAGCAACGGCACCGAATTTTGTGCGCTGCCAGTTAGAGATGGGCAGTAAGAACGCACTTGTGGTTGCTGATGATGCAGACATTCAAATCGCCGTTGAAGCAACCATTGCAGGCTCTTTCTCTGGCGCAGGTCAGAAGTGTACCGCGTCTTCTCGCTTAGTCGTCATGGATGGCATTCACGATGCTTACGTGGAAGCACTGATCAAACGAATGAGCGAGCTTAAAGTCGGTCACGCTTTAGAAGAAGGCGTTTTCATGGGACCTGTTGTGGATGGAAACCAATTGAATGCCAACTTCGAATGGATTGAGAAAGCACGTCAAAGCGGTGCCGAGTTAGCGTTCGGTGGCGAGCGCTTGAACTTAGAGCATGACGGTTTCTACATGTCGCCAACTCTTTTCCTCAATACGCAAAACAGTTGGGAAGTGAACCAAGAAGAAGTGTTTGCGCCAATGGCAAGCGTGATTCGAGTTTCTGACTTGGACGAAGCCATTGCTGTAGCAAACGATACTCGTTTTGGCTTGACGGGCGGCATCATCACGCAAAGCCTCCGTAATAGCGCCATCTTCAAACAACAAGCTCAAACTGGTTGTGTCATGGTCAACCTACCAACCGCAGGAACGGATTACCACGTGCCGTTTGGTGGTCGTAAAGAGTCGAGCTTTGGTCCTCGCGAGCAAGGTCAATACGCAAAAGAATTCTACACCGTGGTGAAAACCGCTTATCAACGTCCTTACTAAGTGAAATAGGGCAGCCGAGCATTCCGCTGCCCAACCTTAAAGGCTCATTAACGTTTAAGGAGTGGTTATGTACCAACAACGGATTGTGATTGATGGATTGCAGTACTGCAATTGGGATCGAGAATACTTCCAAACGCTGAAGGCGAGCGGTATTACGGCTGTGCATGCGACGATTGTTTATCATGAAAATGCACGAGAAACCTTAACTCGCTTTGCCGAATGGAACCTGAGATTCGAACAAAATGCAGACCTGATTATGCCTATTTACTCGATGGCTGACGTTGAGAAAGCAAAGGCAGAGGGTAAGGTTGGTGTCTTTTTTGGTGCACAGAATTGCTCTCCAATTGACGATGAAATCGGCTTAATAGAAGTCATGCGCCGTCAAGGTTTGCTGATTATGCAGTTGACGTACAACAACCAAAGCTTGCTGGCAACAGGGTGCTATGAGCAGAACGATTCTGGTGTCACGCGTTTTGGTAAACAAGCCATCGAAGAGATGAATCGTGTCGGGATGATCATCGATATGTCCCACAGTGCTGAGCGCTCAACGCTGGAAGCGATTGACCTTTCTTCACGTCCCATTTGTATTAGTCACGCGAACCCAACGTTTGCTCATGATGCTCTGCGCAACAAATCGAACAACGTCATTAAAGCGCTCACCGAACGTGGCGGCTTGATTGGCTTTAGTCTTTACCCATTCCATCTTCCAAACGGAAGCCAATGCACGCTAGAAGATTTCTGCCAAATGGTCGCGAAAACTGCCGATCAGTTCGGTGTGGATCACTTAGGCATCGGCAGTGATCTTTGTTTAAACCAACCACAACAAGTGCTTGAGTGGATGCGCAACGGTCGTTGGTCCAAAGCAATGGACTATGGTGAAGGCTCCGCTAGTAATGCGGGGTGGCCTGATGCTTTGCCTTGGTTTAGTGGCAGTAAAGGGATGGAGAACATTTACAACGGCTTAATGCGTCATGGATTCAGTGAATCCGAGGCAGGAAAAATCCTGGGTGAGAACTGGTTTAACTTCCTTGAAGAAGGGCTGGAGGCGAGCTAGGTCGTAACCCAAATAAACATGGAATAGCTCGCTCAAAAAATAATAACAAGGCGAGTGTTAAAGTCACTTTTTGTAGCCGTTATGGCAGCTGCAATAAACCTCTGGAGTCAGAGTATGTCTGATCTAACCAATAGCATGAAAGCTTCAACGATGAGCGTGTCATCAAAGAAGCAACAAGCAAAACACAACGACACTTCAGCAACGGAAAATTCACCGGATAAGTTAGGGTTAAGTAACCCGGCACTTTGGTATAGCGGTGGCTTTATTGCCTTGTTCGTAGCTATCGCGCTTTACGATGGAGAGTTGCTATCAACGTTAGTTAATACGGGATTTGCGTGGTCAGTAAAAGTCTTCGGCCCGTACTGGCAGATACTGCTTCTTCTCACTTTTCTTATTGGTCTTGGCTTGGCTGCAGGGCGAACAGGCAAGGTGATTTTAGGCGGAACAACGAAGCCTGAAATGGATGGTTTTCGTTGGATGGCAATCATCTTCTGTACGCTTTTAGCTGGCGGCGGCGTATTTTGGGCGGCGGCAGAGCCTATCGCGCACTACGTGAGTCCTCCACCTTTGTATGGTCCGCAAGACAATCCTCAGCAAGGTGCCATTAATGCGTTGTCACAGTCGTTTATGCACTGGGGTTTTCTCGCGTGGGCTATTGTTGGCAGCTTAACGTCTATCGTGGTCATGCATTTACACTACGATAAAGGACTGCCGTTAAAACCTCGTATCTTGCTTTATCCAGTGCTGGGTGAGCGAGCGCTAAAAGGTCAAACGGGTGCGCTGATTGACGCATGTTGCATCATCGCCGTAGCGGCAGGAACCATTGGACCGATTGGGTTCCTAGGTTTACAGGTTAGCTACGCGTTAAATGCATTGTTTGATATCCCGGATGGCTTTACCACACAGTTGATCATCATCTTATTTGCGATTGTGTTGTACACCGTCTCTGCCCTGAGTGGCTTAAACCGCGGGATGCAAATGCTGAGTCGTTACAACGTGATTCTCGCGTTAGTGTTGATGGTTTATATCCTTCTATTTGGTCCAACAGATTTTATCTTCAATGGTTATATTCAAGGCGTGGGTACCATGCTGGATAACTTTATCCCAATGGCAACTTACCGTGGTGATGAAGGTTGGTTGAGCTGGTGGACAGTATTCTTCTGGGGCTGGTTCTTGGGCTACGGACCGATGATGGCGATCTTCATTGCACGTATCTCTCGTGGTCGCAGTATTCGTCAAATTATCTCGACGATCAGCATTGTTGCTCCGCTTACTACGTGTTTTTGGTTCACCATTGTTGGTGGCTCTGGCTTAGCGTTTGAAATTGCGAACCCAGGCAGTGTGAGTGCAGCATTTGAAGGCTTCAATTTACCGGGCGCGTTACTCGCAGTGACTCAACAACTGCCAATGCCGCTACTTGTTTCAATCTTGTTCTTGATTTTGACCACGATCTTCATCGTTACTACTGGTGACTCAATGACGTACACCATCAGTGTTGTGATCAGTGGTGAGACAGAACCAAATGCGATTATTCGTACTTTCTGGGGCGTGGCTATGGGTATCACCGCGTTGATTCTCATCTCACTTGGCTCTGGTGGTATATCAGCCCTGCAATCCTTCATCGTGATTACAGCCGTTCCAGTGTCATTAATTCTGTTACCGTCACTTTGGAATGCACCGCAGATCGCTATGAAGATGGCGAAAGAGCAAGGGCTATAACAACGGTTATAACAAAAAGATCAAACCCAATAACGTGGCGCTTGTGTGGGTGAATCCTCCCCACACCTGCACAAGCCCTTATTCTTACAATAAAAAATAGGTGGTGAGCAAAATGGATGCACATCGTTCTACTTACACTGAAACAACACTTCGCAACGCTGCAATTGTGATGGCACCAGATAGGCTAGGGGCTATGCACCAAAATCGAATCAGCTTTGTACGAAGCTTGAGCCGAAAAATGGCGAGTCAGGAATGGCAAGTGAGCAAACATGAGTGGCAATTGTGTCCACGCGGTTTTGGTCATGTAATTTACAAATTAGCGACGCCGGAACACATTTATCACTTGGTTGTTTTTTGCGATGAAATTGCTGATGAAGAGCGTAACGACCGAGTCATTGCTGAAAAATGGGACGTAACCTTTGCGCTGGTCAAAGGTGAAGTTAATGTTGAGTTGTTAGAGCAACTTCGAGCCAATGTGCCTTTGCAAGAAGCGGGGCGCAATCCAAACAATGTGCTTGTTCTTGCTCGTGCGAATAAGAGTGTTCGTGTGTTTGAACACATTGTGAATGCGCTTTCTAAAGGTGAGCAGCCAGAGCCTTCGGAACTGGCAAAAGTGGGTTACATCCTAAGAACCACCGCCGTTTATGGTAACGGTAAATTTGGTATTGCCGATTTTAAACTGCTGGAGAACAACCCTGACTTCAACCAATCGTTCAGTGCACAAATGTGTGCCGTTTATATGCTGCGTGAATTCAGTTTAGATTGGGTTCATTACCTTGCTGCGAAAAAAGGCGGAGATAATGCTGTTGCACTTCACAAAGGTCTGCAGCGCTATCTAGGTGTAGGGAACGCAACTGGCTTGGGTATGGCGCCATATTTAATCAACCATCCATGTATTGTTGACCAGTGGATGACATCACGTGAGCGTGCTATTGCCAATGTGCTTGCCATGCCATGTGAATCTACCGAGTTAGAGCTGCCGTTAAAAGCCCTGCTTAAAAAAGCACAGCGACACTTAGAGCAAGTGATAACAATCAATGAACATCAAGATCAGCTTAATCATCAAGCGATTGCGGATCTCCAAGCGCTACAAATTAACTTAAATGCTTTGATGGCAGAGCACTCGAATTGGGCAAGCTTGATCAAACAAACCACAACCATGAGTTTGGAAGCCCAAGAAATCTTAACTTCATGTTTGATCGAGCTTTACCCGTCTTTGGTTGATGAATTTGAAAACCAAATGAACACCGATGAGTCACTCTCTATTCCTGGTGGAAAAAGCGTTCAAGATGTTTCGCAAATACTAGAGAGCAAATACCGTTGGTCAATCGATGCCGACTACACGTTACCAGAGAACAACTATTGGTTCTGGTATCGCTCACAAGACAAAGAAGAACCGAGATTAGGCATTCGTGGGGAAGAAATCGGTGAAGAACGTGAGTTGCCACTCGATATAGGGCGACAAGTAAACCGCCTCTACCATGCGCTGCAAACGTGCCAGCCAGAAACATCGTTGGCGGAGTTCTTACTGCAGCATCCGCAGTATCGTGCAATCACTCGTCGTGTATGGACGCTCGGCAATCGAGAAATGGGCGATATCCAGATGAATGTACTACGTGAAGACGCACTACCGATGCATCTACTACGCTGTAAGTTAGCAATCTTTGGTGCGACTAAGTTTGATCCGCGTTCAGACCGATGGGTGCGCGTGACCTTTTTCCAAGGCGCACCATTGCTTGATGAGATTCAGGACCCGCGTTTCAGCGATACGTGGATTTTCCCAACCATGCCAGAGCGTGAAGAAATCGCGCAAAGCGACAATCAAAAAATCACTGGAGGTTTTGCATTATGATCGTTTCGCATAACGAGCTGGTAGCAGCAGTAAACAAAGCTTTTCTTGGTATGCGCCGTCATTGCGGTGAAGCCGATGTGATTGCCAATATGGTTGCGGATCTGCAAATGGTGGGTTTGCACGGCGTGCGTCACTTCAACAACGCCAGCCTGTTTCTCAACTTAGATTCAGATTGCGCGGTCACTATTACGAGTAACACCGACTCTCATATCGAAGTCGAGTTACACAATGGCAGTATCGCCTGTCATTTACCGGCGGTGTTGGATTTTGCGCTTGAGAAAATGGTCAACAACAAGAGCGTCACCATCACACTCAAACAATGCCACAATCGTTGGTTAGCGTTTAGTGAGCTAGTTAGGCTATCTGCCAAAGGCATTGCGTGCCGTGCTCAGTGGGTTAATGGCACTAGCCCAAAGCGAACCTTGTATGTGTTAAACCGTGGGCGGATTGCACCAGAGGTATTCTTTTCTGATCAGATTGAAGACAACAGTACCGATTATCACAGTATGACGATAGAGCTTGCCGTAACGGATTTTGATATCGAAGCAAGTTCACAAGGTTACGCAATTCATATTGATGGAGATGAACTGAATCGTGCGCAGAAAACGTCGTGGGAAGAGGGTATCTTTGTTGAAGACGCAGAATGGGAAGCTCTTAAACAAACTGCCACAGTCTTCCTTGTTGAGAACAGTGAACGCTCGGTACAAGGCGCGGGTGAGTTAGTGTAGCGCAACCAAAACGGCATCATTGGGAATAGACAGAGAGGTAGCTGAATGCTGCCTCTTTTCGTTTAAGAATAAAGCAGGATTATGATTCTCAACTACGCTAATGACAGGTTGTTTGCATGACGAAGGAGAATCAAATGAGCACCATGCAAATCGATATAGAAGAGAATAAGCGCAATGCCATTGCCTTCTATGAGATGGCGTATCGAGGAGAACCGAGAAAAGCGGTCGAGCTGTACGTGGGGGATGAATACATTCAGCACAATCCGTTAGTGGGTAACGGTACCGAGCCATTTATCGCTTATTTCGAGCGAATGCAGGAAGAGTATCCCAACAAAGATATTACGTTTGTTCGCGCAGTTGCAGAGGGGAATTTGGTGGCACTGCATACTCATCAGACGTGGCCTGATGATGTGGAATATGTAACGATGGATTTCTTCCGCTTTGATCTAAACGGTAAGATTGTCGAGCATTGGGATGCGTTGCAGGAAATACCGAAAGAGACAGCAAACGGGAATACCATGTACTAGCGCACCGAGCCTTGCCATACGCGTTAAGCACGGCAAGGCACTGAGATTGTATTTAAGTCTATTGCGCTTGGTTATCCAACCACTCACGTGTCACCGTGTCTAAATCTCGCCCTTCACGACTGATTTTGTAATCCAATTCCGCAATGATATCGTTTGAGAAACGGAGCGTGTCCAGTTGGTTTAACTCGTCTTGAGTAAATTTATCTGATTTGTCCTTACGCAGTAGTAAAACGGCTTTATCAATAATGCCTAACAAACCTTTCGGTTCGGTGAGCTCTCTAATTGCGTATTTATAGTGAAGAAATTGAGGTTTCCAAAGTGGCACAACAACCCATCGTTTCTCTTTCACCGCTTGTTCAAATGCGGTAAAGCAATCTTCTTCCGTCCCTGTGTGGAAATGGTAGCCTGCTTGGGTTAGTGCGTATTCGTCCATCATCTTGATCGAAAAGCGCGTAATGCCTGCGCCAGGGTTGATGCCTTGAATATCGGATTTCATTTTCGCTACAACTTTAGGTTTAGTCAGGTCGCTCACTTCTGATACGAGTGCTTCTGGAACGTAATCTGGTACACCCCAAAGTGCGTAAGGTTCGTAGTGTAAGCCGAGCTCCAGTAGGGGTTGTACTTCTTCTACCGATGCTTTGTAAATGCCGTGACTTGATGGTAACCAAGCCGAAGAAAGCATGTCGATTTCACCAGATTTGAGCTTTGAGAAGTTCTCTTCATGGGGTGAATAAATACGCTCGACCTTAAAACCCATATCATTGAGTATATGGCTGACAAGAGAAGCAGTGACACGATGAAATGAGAGGTTAGTGACACCGAGTTTTATAGCTTTTGACGTGTTAGTTTGAGTCATACTGAATTCCTTATTTTTATTCGTGCGAAGTTGAGTCGTGCACTGTGTTTTCGAAGTGATAGTAGGCTCAAGATAGGAAGGGATAAATAGCGAACGCTTTGAGTTACTGTCAAAAATGATTTGATAATCAAGTGCGATAATTACATGAAGGATGTTGAGCAAGGTTGCGGGAAAGGGGGCTTAAGTCGCGGATCAATACAGTAAGAACAGTCCTTCGTATCCACCAATATGAATGTCGGAAACATAGTCTCCAACATTGCCATCCTTGTCGACAGGTCGCATTGGTTTGTCTAGCGTGATGGTGATTTTGGGCGCAGTAAAATAGTCCGCGCTTTTGCCAAAAAAATCAGTGCGATATAACACGCGCCCTTTGCTAAATTCTCTTGCTAAAACCATCTCAATGGGACCATCAGAAACTACGGACTCCTCTGAGCGAAAGGCAAAATAGGTATATGTCGGTAGGACGTGAGCAAGACCATCGGGCAGATCTGCGTGCACCACTTCATTCATGGAAGAGTCACCAACCACGGTGTAATCAGCGGCTGAAGGAGTGCTGGTGGACATCATCAAAGGTATTGCTGTAAAGCCTTCTGGGATTTGATTTACTGGTTCGCCCAGATCAACGGCAAGTAATGTAGTTGGTTGATAAGCGATGTTTTTGGGTACTCCGGCTTTCCAGAAGTTGTCGACAGTGGTGTTGTTGCTGCCGTACAGATAACCGCTGTTCCATTGATTAAAATAGCTGTATCCCGAGTGGTGATTTAAGTAAAACGCTGCTAATGCAGAGTATTGATCCTGCTTCCAATTGTCTTCAGTGTTACCGAAGTACTGAACTCGACCATAACGTGTTGTTGCTTGGTAAATCACTTTCTGACCAGCTTTGGCGAGAGCGGCGTTATCCCAGAATTTAGCCAAGCCTGCATAGCCACTAAAGCCAATAGAAGGGAATAGATAGTGCTCCCGTAAGTACAGGGAACCTGCTTTAACTAAATGACTCTGTCCAGTGCGACCATATAAGTTTGCCGTGCCTATGTTGAGACCAATTAGCACATCCGGATCCAGCGTTGCCAGTTTGTTTAAAAATGCCGAAAACTGAGCTTTGTACGCATCATCAGCGGCTTGGCTTCCTGCAACCAAACCAAGCTCATCTAACATACCACCGGAATAGATGTAGAACTGATTTGCACCAAGCAGTTTGTTTGTATCGTCATTGTATGCACCGTTTAAGCCTTGTTTCGTCCATTCTGCTTGGTAATAGTGGCGAACTGCGTTGGCAAAGTTGGGATTGCCGAGATTGGTTAATGCCCACGAGGAGGTTTGGTTCCACATTCGCCCAAATGGAATGACTCGAGACTCCCAACGGAAACGAGCGGTCGCATTTTTGTTTGAGCGGTTTTTATATTCATTCCAAGAGAGATAATTGTCTTGGTTAAGATCCGCAGATTTATCAAAGCCACGAATTTTGCGCCAACGTTGAATCGTTTTTCCGTCAGGTGTTGCCGTTGGTGCATTCGTCAACTTAACGGTTGGAAAACTGTTCTTGAGCTTCACTTCTTTTAGGTGAGGGCGATTCTCAATATTGTCACCATGCCAAGTCACTCTCGCAACATACAAGCGACCACCATCTCGCAAGAAGGTCGAACCAAAGTACTGACCGCCGCCATAGGTTTGTCCACTGCCATCGTGCGTTGTGGCACGAACCCAATCTGATGGAACAGACCAGTTTACAGTCTGGTTTTTGGTCATGCTCTCGGTTTTGTCTTTCTTAATATCGAAGCTTGTCCATTCTGTTACCTGACCGAACGAATCGACAGAGGAAGGATATTCAATGGTGAAGCTGCCACCTTGAGCAAATTGGGTGAACTCAAAAGCTAAGCGGTCGAACTTTTCTGAGTGATAAACATAGAGCGCCCCGCCATTATGAGCTTGACCGAATACGTCAGCGTCCCATGGCGGTGATTGATATAGCCAAAAACCGGCGTGGTCGGCGCTAGCGGTATAGCCAACGATCATCGGTTTTCGATTAAGCAGGGTATTTTCGCCATGAGTTTCGTCTACCTCGGCGATGATGGTGTCTTCGGCAAAATGGAGAAAGTAATCCTCGTAATCAATCCCATTCAGCTCTGCCTCGTTGCGAATATCGTTTCTACCCATCCTGTATTGAGTTCAAGTTTTTGGTTGTACATGTAGCCAATGGCTTTGACGCGCTCGTTATCGGCTTTGTTTGGATACGTTCCAAAAACAACATCGGCATTCTCTAGCTCCCATTCAATCGCAGCAGCGGCTGAGATTGGGGTATCTTGCATATCAACGCCTTGTTCATGTAACCCTGGTAGAATGATTGCTGTCGCTGCCCATGTCATAGGCGCAGAAAGTAAGCTCAGAGCGCCCAAAGCTGAGAGCATAAAATGCATTGGCTTCATCATTGAGTTGTCCCAATCAAAAATGTTGATTACTCAAATTGCGAATCAAATTAAGAAGAAGTATTAGCGATAGGTATGACCAATTCAAGGAAGGGTGAGTGTGTCTTTTGGTTTATCACTTTTATATCGAATCAATAGTTGTCGCTATTCAGTAATTTATAAAATTAATATTTACTGTCTCAAAAATGAAACTTGAAGAATAAAAGTTTCGATATTTCTAGTTCTTTTCAAAATGAAAATTTACGTATTTACGATGGTATTTCATGAAGAGCTAAAATAAGCATCAGATTTTATATTTTAAAAGTGAACTTTGTTGAGTTATTCATCAAAATGATTATCAAAATAAACTCATAAAGGTAAAATAGAGTGGCAATATAGTTCGCCTCGCTGGGGTTCTTTCAGTTTTGGCATATAGAGCGTATAAATCCGAAGTTGTGCTAGATAGTCCTCACACGGCTAGCCGCCTTTTGTTTATTCAGTTCATTGCCACTTTCTTATATTGAAAGTGCATATGAAACTAACTTTTTTTGTCTATATACACTTATAAAAGTCAGATAGAAAAAATATAAGTATTTTATTTAATCGCTTGTTTACAATAAGTAAACATTTGACCCTTTTGGATAAATGTCGCATGAATGCAAAGAATAAACTTTTAGCATCAATAGGTATTTTAATAATTACGATCGTAACTATTATTTCAGTGTTGAGTTACAACCAAATTAACTCTTCTTCCACAAACTCTTACCAAACTAACCTTTCTACCAGTACACATTTAATAACGTCAGCTGTTGAACAAAAGATCCAAACTTACTTTACGAGCTTAGAAGCGACAGCGTCTGCCATTGAAGTCAACAACCAAACTGCATCTATTGATAACCGTATGGTGGAGATGTTGGTTCAAGGTACAAAGAGCCTAGGGGTTTCCAACTACTTTATCGCGCTTCCTGACGGAACTCTTTACGATTCAGATTCAAAAGGTCTGCATCCAACTTTTAATGCTAAAAAGCTGCAAAGGGAGTGGTATGTAAAGGCGATGTCTGGGCAGGACCAAGTTGTCACTAAGCCGTTTAAAGCGAGCACGGGACAGATGTCTATTTCTCTCGTTATTCCGGTAAAACGAAACGGTGAGGTCGTGGCGATTGTTGGTTTGAGTCTGCTGATGAACGATTTGACTCGCTTCATTAATGGGTTGGCGGAAGACAGCAATGTTTTTGTTGCTCGTGAAGATGGTTACTTGATGGCGGCGTATGAAGAGCAGCTTGTCGGCGAAGATTTGTTTGAGTTACGACCTTCATACAAGCAGTACGCGAGTGATGCATCTAGCTCACACTCTTACACGGTTCCAGACCGTGGTGAGTTTTACGTTGTATCTGAACGTTCGAAAGCGCTTGGTTGGACCGTTTGGGCTTTCGCGAGCTGGGAAGACATTAAAGCGACGTCTCGTGAAGCAGTGATCACCAACTTAGTTTCTGGTCTCGTGTTCATTATTATTGGCACGCTAGGTGCGTCATTGTTAATTCAAAAGTTGTTATACAACCCAATTGGTGGTGAGCCGAAAGAGATTGAACGTCTAGTCGACAAGATTGCGAATGGTGATCTGACTGATATTCCAGCTGCAAAAGGCAGTGACATTGGTGTGTATCGTTCAACACTGTTAATGGCAGATAAGTTGAAGACTATGATCACCGACATCAATTTGTCTTCGGAAGAGCTTATTGAAGCGTCGAGCAAGCTGGAGCGTTCATCTATCAAAGTGGATGGCTCATCTAAATCTCAAATGATGCAACTGGAGCAAGTTGCAACCGCAATGAACGAGATGACAGCAACGGTGGCTGAGGTTGCCCAAAGTGCGGTTGAGGCATCAAGCTCATCAAGCGATGCAAATAACAGCTCAGAGCAAGGTTTGACGGTTGTTGCTCAAATGAACTCTGATATTACGACGCTTGTAAACGACATCAACCAGGTCCAACAGGTGATACGTAACGTTCATACAGAAACGGAAAATGTCGGTGGTATTCTGGATGTGATTCGTGGCATTGCTGATCAAACGAACCTGCTTGCACTGAATGCTGCTATTGAAGCTGCACGTGCTGGTGAGCATGGTCGCGGTTTTGCTGTAGTAGCGGATGAAGTTCGCTCTCTTGCGACGAAAACGCAACAAAGCACCAATGAGATCCAATCGATGATTGAAGTTCTGCAAGAGCAAGCGAACAAGTCGGTATTGCTGATGCAAGACAACTCGGACAGTGCAAAACGCACGCTTGATAAGGCAGAAGAGGCGACGTTATCTCTAGACCAGATTCGCCATGAAATCCAGCGAATCCAAGATATGAACCACCAAATTGCCACTGCGGCTGAAGAGCAATCTCAGGTGGCGCATGAGATCAACGAAAGCGTGATTAACGTGAATGATCTTGCACGTGATACGACGGTAGATGTTCAAGACAATGTGGATACATCAGAAGCCTTGATTGCGATGTCGAATAAGCTTCGTGATAGTGTCAGCATGTTTAAGTTGAACTAAGTTATATCGTTCAAGTTTAAGACTTAACACCAACGAAAGAGAGGCGCATGCCTCTCTTTTTATTGCCTTTCATTGACTTCCTTTCCATTAGGTTTTTCAACAAATCTCGTTAAACCTAAACTCATTGCACCAGTCATATACTCTGCTATGTTGGTTGTTTATTATACAAAAAATTAACAATCTAAATTTTTATACATTTTTATTGCATAAAATCTCTTTCTTGCTAGTATAACTCCCAGATGACAATTAATGCAGTATGGCAGCATGAGTATTCAAGTTAAAAGTATCAATAAATCTTACGGCGATACCCAAGTTTTACACGATGTCAGTTTTAATTGTGAAAGCGGTGAAACGCTGGTGTTACTCGGTCCAAGTGGTGCAGGGAAGAGCTCTCTACTACGTGTTCTTAACCTTCTTGAAGGCGCGGATAACGGGCAATTAAACATCGCTGATGACGCATTCGACTTTTCAACTGAAATCAAAGAGAAACAAGGTTTAGCGCTTCGTCGTAAAGTGGGCATGGTTTTCCAACAGTACAATCTATGGCCACACATGACAGTGATGGAGAACCTGATTGAGGCTCCGGTCAAAGTCTCTGGCATGGATAAAGAAGAAGCGAAGAAGCAGGCAATGCAAATTCTCGCAACGCTGCATTTGGCAGACAAAGCGGATGCATGGCCGATGCAACTTTCTGGTGGTCAGCAACAACGTGTGGCGATAGCCCGTGCGCTGATGATGAAACCAGAAGTCTTACTTTTTGATGAGCCTACCGCAGCGCTTGACCCTGAAATTACGAATCAAGTGGTCAAGATCATTAATGATTTAAGCGAAACGGGAATTACACAAGTTGTTGTGACCCATGAGGTAGATTTCGCCAAGAAAATCGCTAGCCATGTTCTATACCTAGAAAAAGGGCACATCGTAGAGCACGGCACGCATGACGCATTTGTTAATCCGCAAACCACTCAGTTTGCCGATTACCTAAATCACTAAATTACGTTTTTAAAGTTCAGTCTATTTAACAGATAAGCTCGGCTGTCATTGCGAGTGTCAGCCCACTAAGTACACACGGAGTATTGCAATGAAAAAGATTCTACTAGCTTCACTAATCGGCCTTTTCTCAGCGAACGCAGCAGCACAAGAAGAGATCAAATTTGCGATGGAAGCGACTTACGCACCGTTCGAATACATGGATGAAAACAACCAAATCCAAGGTTTTGATGTGGATCTGGCGAACGCACTATGTAAAGAAATGGAAGCAAAATGTACCTTCCACAACCAGTCTTTTGACAGCCTGATCCCTGCATTAAAATTCAAGCGTTATGATGCGGCTATCTCTGCAATGGATATTACTGATGCACGTTTGGAACAAGTAAACTTTTCTGACCCTTACTACGACAACTCAGCAGCGTTTGTTTCTATCAAAGAAAAAGTGGCTGATCAAAAAGCACTAGAAGGTAAGCGTGTTGGTGTTCAAAACGGTTCAACACACCAAAGCTACCTGATTGAGCAAATGCCGGGCGTAACCGCGGTTCCTTACTCAAGCTACCAAGACGCGTTCATCGATATGAAAAATGGTCGTATTGATTCTGTATTTGGTGACACAGCAGTCGTAGCAGAATGGTTCAAGAAAGAAGACAACCTAGCTTACGTGGGTGAGCACGTCACTAACCCTAAATACTTCGGTAACGGTTTCGGTATCGCAGTAAACAAAGGTAACGACGAGCTAGTGAACAAGCTGAACACGGCACTGAAAACAGTGAAAGCAAACGGCGAATACGACGTAATCTACAACAAGTACTTCGGTAAGTAATATGGCACTAACGGGTTACTCTTTATCGCTTGTTCAAGCTAGTTGGATGACTGTCCAGCTAGCCTTCACAAGCCTTTTAGTCGGTTTGATTCTGGCAGTGGTATTCGCCAGTGGTGAAATGTCTCGCCGTGTTTTCGTTAAATGGCCAATGACGGCGTTTGTGACGATTGTACGTGGCTTGCCAGAAATCCTTGTCGTGTTGTTCATCTATTTTGGTTCGACGCAGGTTCTGTTTTTAATCACCGGAGACTTTATAGAGGTTAGCCCGTTCTTGTCCGGCGTGGTGGCGTTGTCATTGATCTTCGCCTCTTATGCTTCTCAAACTCTACGTGGCGCATTGAAAGCCGTTGGAAGAGGGCAAAGAGAGGCAGCAAGTGCACTCGGCATCAGTCAAGCACACGCTTTTGTTCGCATTGTTTTGCCACAAGCAGTAAGACACGCACTACCAGGTTTAACTAACCAATGGTTGGTTTTGCTGAAAGATACCGCGCTTGTATCACTGATTGGCGTAACGGATTTATTGAAGCAAGCGCAGCTAACATCTGCAGCAACGCATGAAGCGTTTACATGGTACGCAACTGCTGCGGCGATTTACTTAGGCATTACTTTGATTACGCAACGTGCCGTAAAACTGATTGATAAGAAGTTCTCAATTCAAGGCATGAGTATGGGACAGGAGGCTACCGCATGAACGAACAACACGTTTGGCAAATGCTGGATGGCTTAGGCACTAGCCTTCAATTGACCGCCGCTTCTTTGGTGGTGGGCTGTCTCTTAGCTTTGATGATGACGCTGACTCTGATCTTACGTACTCCGGGTTTGCATTGGTTAAGTCGTGGCATCATCACCTTGTTTACTGGTACACCTTTGTTGGTGCAGATCTTCTTGGTGTATTACGGTCCAGGTCAGTTTGATGTCGTAAGAGAAAGCGTACTCTGGACATGGTTAAGCCAACCTTGGTTCTGTGCGATGCTAGCACTAGCACTCAATACCGCTGCTTACAGCACTCAGTTGTTCAAAGGAGCGTTTAACGCGATTCCTTCCGGTCAATGGCAAGCGTGTCGTGCATTAGGCATGAACAAAACAGCAACACTGAAAGTGCTTCTGCCATACGCTATTCGTCGTGCTGTTCCGGCTTACTCGAACGAAGTGATTTTGGTCTTCAAAGGCACGTCACTAGCAAGTACGATTACGATCATGGATCTGATGGGTTACGCGCAGCGCATTAACGCACAAACTTACGATACGTTGACAGTATTTGGTGTTGCAGGCGCATTTTATTTAACGGTAAATGGTGTGCTGACTCTCATTTTCCGTCAGGTAGAGAAGAAAGCATTGGCGTTCGAAGCCGCATAATCCTTCAATCAACACTCATCGTTTAGTTCCACAGTGCCTCTGCGAATGACTCTCTTGCAGGGGCATTTTTTATATTTGTCATGGCAAATTCCTCGAGTTCCACCAAACTTAATTCAACCCAATTGCATTGGTGGCATCATGGAAAGAAGACACTTTTTAGCACTGTGGACATTGTTGTTCGCCCCCTCTTTAAAAGCGAAAACACCAATGCGGTCGACGCCAGCACAAACAGAAGGACCATTTTATCCAGTAGTGGATATTCCTCCTCGTCAAAACTTGATTCTGCAATCAGAAGGCTTGGTCGGTGAACCTATCGTGTTGCAAGGCAGAGTATTAGATACATCGGGAAACCCTGCCTCAGGCATCAAAGTAGAAATCTGGCAATGCGATGGGCAGGGGATTTACGATCATCCTAAGCAACCAAATAACGATAAGTTTGATGCTCACTTTGCTGGCTTTGGCGCAGTCGAAACTCAATCGGATGGTCGCTACTTGTTTCAGACCTTATACCCTGTACCTTATGCTTCTCGCCCACCGCACATTCACGTTAAGTTGTGGCGAGATAATCAAGAGCTTCTGACCACTCAGTTGTACTTGAAAGGCAATACTGGCGATGAATGGTGGGGAGGCAAAGCCCGTGATTACCTGCAGTTTGAAACTATACGAGTCGACGGGCGGTTAACGAGCGAATTTAACTTTGTGATTGGCTAGCTAATCCGATTAAGCCATTAACTCAACCAATTGCGCCAAGTATTCTTTGTCCAGTATTGGATGAGGCTCAACACCCGTGACCAGTACTATATCCACGGAAGGCAGCGATGGCATATCGTTTAAGATCTCGAGATCATCGCTAACGCTAATACTGCCCATAGCACCGATAGCCATGCCTGAACGTACAATCGCTCTTTGTGCCGATGCTGTATTGCAACACGCCAGTAGTTGATAAGGGATACCACGTTTGGTTAATCCGTCTACCGCAGCCGCATGGTATTTGCAGTCGGTTTGGAAAAGGGCAAGAGGGAGAGGTTGGGCGGTCTCGATGCTAAAATCAGGGTGAGCAATCCACACGCCTTTGTCGCTTGCTAGCCAATAACCTTCTTCACTGTCCGGTGCTCTAGTCACAATAGCGGCGTCTAGCTTTCCTTCATCCAGCTTTTCTCTCAAGGTGATGCTGGGCTCACTGAAGACTTGAATCGAACACGTGGGTTCAGATTGTTGTAATACACGAATGACTTTAGGCAGGATATTGTCGTTGTAATCTTCTGGACAACCTAAGCGAAGAGGACGCTTATTTTCATAGCGTTTCACCTGTTTCAGCGCTTGATTATGCAAGCTGACTAGTTGCTCTGCATGAGAGCGTAGTGCCAATCCCGCTTCACTTAAGACAAGATTGCGACCTTCTTTTTCAAATAAGCTGACACTGAGCTCGTCTTCCAACTTACGCATTTGTGCACTAAACGCTGATTGGGTGCGATTGATCTGCTTGGCAGCACGAGTGAAACTTCCCGTTTCTACAAAAGCAAGAAAGCTGCGCAACGCATCGATATCCATATCTAAAACTCATCCATCGTTTTTGTTGAAGTGTTCTATCAAAACTATCCGTTAGTCCCCTTAAATACAATCAGATATTGTGAATGGGTAATCAAAACACGAACCGCATAGAGGCGTCATGAAACTGTTTATTGCTAACCAAAACTACTCAAGCTGGTCACTTCGCGCATGGCTGATCTTTTCTCAATTCAAACTGGATGTGGAAGTCACCAAGCTCAAGTTATTCACGGAAGATTTTTATAAGACCTTGGAAGATATTACACCAACGGCGAAAGTACCGGTCTTGATGGATGGCGATGCAACAGTGTGGGATTCATTAGCGATTTTGGAATACGTAAACGAGCAATACTTGCAAGGTAGAGCATGGCCAAGCAACTCCGCAGTACGAGCTAAAGCACGCGCCATCGCTTCAGAAATGCATTCGGGCTTCTTTGATTTAAGAAACGAACTCCCAATGAATATCCGCGCGCGCAGAAAAGTCGATTTAACTGAAGGTGCACGTAAAGATATTGCTCGCATTGACGCTATTTGGGCAGAACAAGCCAAGCTGCATCCGAACGGCTGGTTATTTGGAGAATGGTCGATTGCAGATGCTATGTATGCACCTGTGGCATTGCGTTTCCAAACTTATGGCATCGAGTTATCGAAAGGTGCCAAAGCTTACCAACAGAAGGTGCTAGCAAGTGAATCTTTACAGCAATGGTTGGAAGAGGCGAGTCAAGAAACGGATATCGTAGAAGAAGATGAAGCTGGGGTAGAGGTTTAAAGTCACCCCTCTACGGTGGTTGCTTAGTCTACGTCTAAGTAACCACTGTAGAGAAAGTGTCAGTAGAAATTAGATTGTTCCCTTTGGATTATTGCGCCTGACTGCACCAATTTATCTTTTGCCCATTACTTAGTTGTGCATAAATGCAACCTGCTTGTACGGCGATATTATTGTTGTCATAAGGAGAAGATGAGAAGTTAGCAATGATTTGGCTGCCATTCTCAAAGGTTGTCTGCTGGACCTTACCCTCAGAATCTAACCAAGAAAAATCCACTAACGCTTGGTTCCACAACTGTTGATGAATAGGAGCGAAGCCATCCTGATAGTGCTTTAGCGCTTGTATTCGTTTGCTTTGATCTGTCAGAGCTTCATCTCGAGTGAGATGTACCATCGCTGGGGTGTTGTACAACATCGCAGCTAGATCGCGCTCCATTTTTACATTGCTGAATTTTAGACTGTCAGTATGCCAATGATGAGAGTTAATCACTTCATCATGAAATACCGTTTGATAAAGGGGAACACGATATTGAGGTGCAAAGAGTAGTGAACGATAGGGCTCTTTTACTTTTGCAGATTTAAAGAAGTACTCTGGTTTTTGGTCTGGGTACCAACGACCGAGGTAATACTCAGATTGGCGATGTTTCGTCATGTCGGCGTCAACCCAATCAAAGCCAACCGTTTCTAGACCGTGAGCAAATGCAATGCCTTTGGTGGTTAACCCGTTGCCGTCCTCAGAGCCCAAAACAAGGTCGCTTTGTTTTGCCAACCAACCTAATCTTTGATTAAACGCGTCTAGCATGTCACTTTCGCCACTGTTGTCGCGGTAATCCTCTCTTGCCATTGCGGTCGCATCGACATCCAAGAAAAGACTATTAAAGTGACCATATTTAACAATATCTAACATCCGACGCTTTACATAGTCCAATTGACAGTTCGGGTTGAGATAATATCCATTCCCGCGAAAACCAGATTTCTTTTTTCCGCTAGCGAGTTCAATTGCGCACCCTAGGCGCATTTCTTCAGGCAAGTTTGCCGTTAACCAACCGTCGTTACTGCCTTTGTGAATCGCAGTGTTATAAGAATCGTATACGCCAACTAAATAGCCTTGTTGTTTCGCGGTATCTATAAGTTGTGGGTTATAGAAGCTTGGCATCCAATTATCAAAACCAAGCCAAAGATGAGCTAATCCCGCTTTGTGAAAGTTATCGAGCATGCCAGATGAAAACGCTTGTCCCCAAGTATTTGTGCCATTCAAATAGCGACCAGCATGCGTTGCTAAGTAGGTCTTAATAGATTGAGCCGCGCGGTACTGATCTTGGATAGTATTGTTGTCTAAGGTTGGATAAGAGACTGGGAACTTTGTCGTTAACGAGTCAATAATTGAATCGAGCAGCAGTTGCTTATGATACTGGCTAAACCATTTTTGCTGTTTTTTTAGTGCGTCTAGCTCTTGTTTTGCGGAGCTTGGCACTGTCAAATTGGATTGTGTCAAATACCAACTCTTCAGACCCCACCAGTCTTTTACATCACTAATGCTAAGCGGACCTTTACCAAACAAATACACGTGGCTTGCTCCAATCAGTTTCTTTAAATTGGCATTGCGTTTTGCTTTTGCACTGAGAGGATCGCTGAATCCTTCATGTTGGCGCCATAGACGATATGCTTTTGCTCCGCTCAACTGCGTGTCATCAATCGATACTTGCAATTTAAAGGGTTCATCTTTATTAAGTTGCGTAAATTGATGGCTCGCAGACATGTTAATTCGTCCATTGACGCGTTCGAAGTTGAGCAGGTTATTGGTTGGCGTTGTAATGAGATAGTTGATGTACTTGCCGTTTTGTTCGACTGTCCAAAATGGCATTTTGAGATCTTGTGTCGTGTTTGAACTCGAATAGTTATCTTCGAGGAACGCAGCCCATTGCGCGTTAGAGATAGGAATTCGCATTCCCTCGCTAAAGGGTAATAGAAGCGTTTGGCTTCGATTTTCATTGAGATCAAACCAATTCAGAGACATTGGTTTTTGGCGAGAAACGGTCGTGTTTGATCCAGAGTCAAAGGAAAGGTCGAGCGTAGAGTCTGATAATCTTGCTGTGACTTCTATTTGGCTAGGAATAAGCTTCCAAGAAACAAGATTCTTTGCCATTTTAAGAATCTCATAACTTTGTTGCTTCTGTTTGTCGACGGTTAATGAGGCTTCGTTTATGGATAATGTATTCCAACGAATTTCCAGTGTTTGCGGTGCAATATAGATTTGGTTGTTTTGATCGTGAAGGTGTATAGGTCGGGCAAAACTTGGTCTGATTGCGATAAGACTAATACTACTAAGAAAAAGAAACAGTAAAACTTTTTTGGGTGACATAATTAAACTCCAATTAACGATAACGTCATTTAATCGAAGTGCGATATTGCGCGTGTCACCTATATGTCTCTATTTATCGATAGGGGATGGCTAATCGCTGGATATACTCAATTTGCACGCCATTTTGAAACTCAACTAATTCAACACTTGCAGTCAAATGTTCTGCTTTGTCCTCGGTGAACGGTTGTTTAGGAATGCCTTCAAGAGAATGGGTAAATGGGATCGTACTGCCTAGCAAATTGTAGTTCTTATCAAACCATTGCCACGTTGCCATGGCTTTTGGGCAAGATGAGACGCTACTTGGCAAAGTTGTTTCGACTATTCTGTGCCCTTCTTTATTTTCCAGAGATAACCATGGTGCACCTTCCGGAATTGCAATCAGTAAATCGATTTTCTGGTTTCCAAGAGATAAGGTGTAAATTCCCGAGACTGGTTTTTGCAGCAGGTCAATGCTCTCGATTTCTTGATACTGTGGGTTGGCAATCAAGTTACCTTTAAGTAATGCAACACCATTTGGCGATGTGAGTGTAACGGATTGATTTTTTGTGTATTGCTCAACAGAAAGGCGGATTTGATAACCTTGAGAGGTGAGCCCAAATCGCCTAATCACACCAAGCGTGAGTTGTGAAGTCAATTTCTTCCCTGAACTCAGCTCCGTTCCACAAGCGGTTTGGGATAGGAGTTCATTCTTGATAGGAACCCAGTATTTGCTACTGATTTCATTCTGACGTAGAGCGAGAAAAAGCTCTTGCCAAGCCAACTGAGGCTGATGAGTCAACGTGGCTTGATAAGTATGTTCCAGCGGAGAGGCTGTAAATAGGTTTGCGTGCGCATAAGTTGACAAAACCATCCCCGCACTGGCTAAAGCGAATAGGAGCCTTTTGCATACTCGTGTCATTTTTGTTCCTCACGAAGTCGATAACCTACACCGCGATGCGTTTCAATGTTCAAGCTTGGCAGTTTTTGTCTTAAGTGCAATATGTGGTTGTCTACGGTACGAGTGCTGGGAAAGGCTTCATACCCCCAAATTTTGTTCAGCAATTCATCTCGGTGAAAAACTCGCCCTTGGTTTTGAACTAACAGCAATAGTAACTGGAATTCTTTCGGTTTTAGCGAAATGTTCTGCTGTTTAACTCGCACTACTCTTTGCCCTAAATCCAATTCGATATTCTCGTACGTCAACAAACTAGATCCAAGAGGGCGCAATTGAGTGAGTACTCTTGCAAGTAACTCCTCGCTAGAAAATGGTTTAGTAACGTAATCTTTTGCGCCAGCCATTAGTCCTTCAATACGTTGCTCAACCTCTATTTTGGCCGTTAAAACGATAACAGGTACCGCTTTCAGCAATAGCCACTGAGCTAAGTGTTGTAAACTATCTCCGTCATTTAGCTGACGATCTAAAATTATCACATCCGCTTTATACCAGAGTTTGTTGGCTTGTTCGGCATTGGTCGCCCACAAACACTTGAACTGATGAGATGTGAAAAAGGCAACCAAGCCTTGACCGAGTAGTTCATCATCTTCAATCAGCAGAATGGTCTTCATAAGGTAGCTCCAATATACAACGAGTAGGGTTACGAAGAATGATGAGTTTTCCATTCGCCATCTTCATTAAATGTTTCACAATATCTAAACCAATCCCCATGTTGTTTGAATGAGCCGCTTTTGAAGGAAATAACCGTTGCCAATAAGAAGGGAACTGACCTTCATCTTGCACTTCTATCGTCAGTGTTTGAGAAACTTGAACATGCACAGTGATGGCTCCGGCTCCATGCTGTTGAGCGTTTTTGACTAAGTTTTCAAGACAAATGGTTAACCAGTAATAAGGTAAGCTGAGTTGCTTATCTTGGTTGAGTTGATATCTCACATTATTTTTCTCACAGCAGTAGGTTAGCCATTCTTCTAGTGATGCGGTTTGATACAACAACTTATCTGATGTTGAGGTGCTCAAATAGGTCTTACTGTTCTCAGTAAGTTGCGAAAGGCGCTGATAATCTGAAACCAAACGCCAAAACGTATCTTGTAATGTCTCGTCCATATCATCAAATTGATGGCGAAATATATCTACAGTTAGCCCTAAGCTAGTGATAGGGGTTCGAAGTTCATGAGTGAGCAACTGTAAAATAAAACGTTTTTCTCTACGTTGTTTATGCTTTAAAAAGCTCAGTCGAGCAATAAAAGCTAAGCAAATGCCTCCTAAAAGAGTAAGCACGATCTGCCATGAAATTGTCGATGTGTTTCTTTCTGCGATGCATAAATTACTGTAAGTAAAAGCGCAATTCTCACCTTGTAAAGACAGATTGGCTTTTTGAGCTAGCGGCTGCCAAACCGAAGCAGACACCGCTTTTAAGCCACTTTCATTCCCAAGCCATAGGGTATCAGCCTCTAACCATGCTCGATAACCATTTAGCAGGGCATCTCGTCCTTGCGGAGAAAGGGGACCCAGCTTCCGATGTAAGGGGTTAATTGGGTTGGAAATTGTGGTGAATGGTGCAATTGCCATTAATGATTGTGGCTCAATGTTATTATATTTTTTGAGGTATCGATCGGCATAACCACCGCCTGCTGGGTGCATGACATCGTTTGAGCTAAACCAGTCCGGCTTTAATTGTTTTCCTCTACAAAGTGCAAGCTCAAACTCTATCGCTCGGTTAAGTTTGGCGTTATCTGACTTTATGCTTTGGCAATGGGTCGCGGCGGCGTTTAAGAGTCGTAAATCATGCCAAGTAAACGTTTTGAAGTCGGGATAGAGTGCACTACTTTTTAATAAGGCTGGTGGATAACGACTCAATTCGTTCTGTGTAAGGGCATATGGAGTGTTTTGCCATGTATTTTGGTAGAGATCTTGCCAGCGATTTTGCAAGGTTTCTCCATGCGCCAAGCATGACAGTAAACTGCCAAACAATAAGAAAGATATGCGCTCAAACATGACAAACCTTGGTTTCAAATAGACCCTCGAATTCTAGAGCTATTTCACTGAGTTTTGTAACCCTACTGTCAACAATAGTACCGAAACATAAAAATACGGAGTACAGATAACGGCGATAATATCCGTACCTCGTAGGCTTGTTGAGTCGCTGAGTACTCATCTAGTTACCCCATTCGCTTTTACCTTTTCTTCGTAAGTTAGCACTTAAATTACTCGTTATATTCCAGTTCAGAAAAGGCTTAACGCCTAACTAAACATTAAGGCATTGCACTTCATTTCCTGAAGTTTTTACCATTCAAATCAAACCACTTAGCCTTTAATTAATGCGCTTCAATCATAGCTAAAATGCAAAGTATTCATTTTACTCATACGGTCAAATCAATAATATTTTTGTGGTTATCGAATAAGGGCATTGGTTTTCATATCAAAAACACTTGTGGTGCGCTGACCGAACTGGAGGTGCCTTTGATATGAAAATTAATCTGTTAAAGGAAACTATTTATGACTCAGTTAGTCGATGAAATTGTATTTCAATCAGGGGTCAAGCTGCATAATCGTATCGTGATGGCACCGATGACGATTCAGTCTGCATTCTTTGATGGCGGCGTAACGCAAGAGATGATCAACTACTACGCGGCACGTTCTGGTGATGCAGGGGCGATCATTGTCGAGAGTGCGTTTGTAGAAAATTACGGTCGTGCTTTCCCTGGTGCGCTTGGTATTGATACCGACAGCAAAATCGCAGGTTTAACCAAGCTTGCCGATGCGATTAAAGCCAAAGGCTCTAAAGCTATTCTGCAGATCTACCATGCGGGTCGTATGGCAAATCCTGAGTTCAATGGCGGACACCAACCGATTTCTGCAAGTCCTGTCGCTGCGCTGCGTGACAACGCTGAAACACCACTTGAGATGACCAAAGAACAAATCGAAGAGATGATCGAGCGCTTTGGTGATGCAGTAAACCGTGCAATCCTTGCTGGCTTCGATGGCGTTGAAATCCACGGCGCAAACACATACCTGATTCAGCAATTCTTCTCGCCACACTCAAACCGTCGTAACGACAAATGGGGTGGTAACATTGAAAGACGTACTTCTTTCCCATTAGCTGTACTTGCAAAAACTAAGCAAGTGGCTGAGCAACATAACAAATCTGATTTCATCATCGGTTACCGCTTCTCTCCTGAAGAGATTGAACAGCCGGGCATCCGTTTTGATGACACCATGTTCCTACTAGATAAGCTGGCGATTCACGGCTTGGATTATTTCCATTTCTCAATGGGTAGTTGGTTACGCAATTCTATCGTCACGCCAGAAGACCAAGAGCCGCTAATCGACAAATACCTTAAGCTTCAATCTGAAAGTGTTGCGAAAGTACCAGTGATTGGTGTTGGTGGTATTGCTCAACGCAAAGATGCAGAAAATGCACTAGAGCAAGGTTACGACATGGTCAGTGTCGGTAAAGGTTATTTGGTTGAACCTACTTGGGCAAACAAAGCGCTTAACGATGAAACTTGTGCCGAGTTCGCGGACATCGCGCAACAAGAAGCGCTGCAAATCCCAACGCCACTTTGGGAAATCATGGATTACATGATTGTGGACAGCGCAGCAGAAGCATTGAAGCACCAACGCATCAAAGAGCTGCAGAACGTTCCAATCAAATTTAACTCAGGTGAATATACGGCGTATGGTCGCGGTCACAATGGCGACTTGCCGGTTACCGTTACTTTCTCTGAAGATAAAATCCTCGACATTGTGGTGGACTCTTCAAAAGAATCAGACGGCATCGCAAACCCAGCGTTTGAACGTATTCCTCAACAAATTCTTGATGGTCAAACACTGAACATCGACGTGATTTCAGGTGCGACAGTCAGCAGCCAAGCAGTACTGGACGGCGTATCGAACGCGGTTGATCTGGCGGGCGGTAACTCAGAAGCACTGCGCTGCAAAGCCAAAGAAGCGGTTGCATGGTCATCGAAAACCATCGAAGAAACCGTGGATATCGTGGTTGTTGGTGGCGGCGGTGCCGGCTTGAGTGCAACGTTAACGGCGCTAGATAAAGGCAAGTCGGTTATTTTGCTTGAGAAGTTCCCTGCAATCGGTGGTAACACGGTGCGTACTGGCGGTTGGGTGAACGCGGCAGAACCAAAATGGCAAGGTGATTTCCCAGCACTTCCTGGCGAAAAAGAAACCTTGATGCTGCTAGCGAAAACAGCGGAATCCGAGTTTGCGGGTGAGTACCTTGAAGATTTCAAAGTACTTAAAGCGCAACTGGATGGCTACTTTACAGACCTTGAAAATGGCAAGCAGTACTTGTTTGATTCTGTCGAATTACACCGAATTCAAACCTACCTTGGCGGTAAACGTACCGACCTGAACGGTGAATCGATTTACGGTCAATACGATTTGGTTGAAACCCTAACATCTCGCTCTATGGAATCCATTGATTGGTTGAGTGAAAAGGGCATTGATTTTGACCGTAGCGTTGTTGAGATCCCAGTTGGTGCCTTGTGGCGTCGTGCACACAAACCTAAACGTCCAAAAGGCGTAGAGTTTGTCGACAAACTATCAAAACGCATCCAAGAGCAAAACGGTCGCATCATTACAGATACGCGTGCAACGGATTTGATGGTTGATAACGGTAAAGTGGTGGGCATCAAAGCGGTTCAAGCGGACGGCACAGAGCTTATCCTTCACGTGAATCATGGTGTAGTGTTGGCTTCTGGTGGTTTCGGCGCAAACACTCAGATGATCAAAAAGTACAACACATACTGGAAAGAAATCGCGGACGACATTAAGACCACAAACTCACCAGCATTGGTTGGTGACGGCATCGAAATTGGTGAGAAAGCAGGCGCAGAATTAGTCGGCATGGGCTTTGTGCAATTAATGCCAGTTGGTGACCCTAAATCAGGTGCGCTGCTAACCGGTCTGATTGTGCCACCAGAGAACTTTGTATTCGTGAACAAGCAAGGTAAGCGCTTTGTTGATGAGTGTGGTAGTCGTGACGTGCTTTCTGAGGCGTTCTTCGATAACGGTGGTCTGATTTACATGATTGCGGACGAGAACATTCGTCAAACCGCAGCGAATACATCAGATGAAACCATCGAACGCGAAATCAAAGAAGGCATCATTATTCAAGCTGATACGCTAGAAGAGTTGGCTGAGAAAATTGGCGTTCCGACGCAAGAGCTAACTAACACCATCGCACAATACAACGCTTGTGTGGATGCGGGGCAGGATCCTGAATTCCATAAGAGTGCCTTCGGTTTGAAAGTGGAAAAAGCGCCATTCTACGCGACGCCACGTCAGCCTTCAGTTCACCATACAATGGGTGGCTTGAAGATTGATACTAAGGCGCGAGTGATTGGTAAAGATGGCGAAGTTATTCAAGGTCTGTACGCAGCGGGCGAAGTAACGGGTGGTATCCACGCGGGCAACCGTCTCGGTGGTAACGCGCTGATCGATATCTTCACTTATGGTCGTATCGCTGGTGAGAGTGCATCTGATCTTGTTTAAGCACTCGTTCAAGAGCGAAACAGAGCAAGATAAGTAATCAATAAGAGGGGAGTGATGCTTCCCTCTTTTTCCGTATTTAGTGTTTGGAGAAATCGATGAGCACCAATAAATACAGCGCCAGATTTCAGATGATGGGCACCTTTATCGATGTGGTGGTGTATCACTCGAACGGTGAGCAACTGATAAGAGAAGCCTACGCGCAACTCGCTGATTACGCAGAGCGATTTACGGTCAATCAATCCGACTCTGAGTTGATGCGCGTCAACCAAAATGCAGGCATTACACCTGTGGTGGTGGCAAGGGATCTATTTGACCTGATTAAGCTTGCTAAACAGCACAGTGAAGACACAAGAAACCCTTTTAACGTTGCAGTTGGTCCGCTTGTAAAAGCTTGGCGAATTGGTTTTAAGGATGCCAAAGTGCCGTCACATGACGTGATTACAGACAAGTTATCCTTGGTTGATCCTACCAAGATCATTTTGAATGAAGATGACCACTCGGTGTTCTTAAGTCAAAAGGGGATGGAGATAGACTTAGGCGCGATTGCTAAAGGTTACTTCGCCGATCAGGTAAAGAACAAACTGGTTGAAGCAGGCGTGCAAAGCGGTTTTATCAGTTTGGGTGGGAACGTACTGACCATCGGTCATTCGCCAGATAACAGCAACAAAGCATGGAATGTGGGCATTCAGAACCCATTATCACAGCGTGGTGACGTCGTTCGCGTCGTACCTTTACAAGGCATGTCGATGGTGACATCGGGTATCAATGAGCGATTTTTTGAATCCAACGGGCAGCGTTACCATCACTTGTTGGATGCCAAGACGGGGATGCCAATATCAACCGATATCGCCAGTTTGACTATTATCTCTAGGCTGTCTGTCGATGGTGAAATTTGGAGTACCGCCGGCTTTTTACCAAGCGTTGAACAAGCGATATCTTACCTAAATCAGCAACAGGGTATCGAGGCAGTGGTTGTTTCAAAGCAAGGTGAAGTGCACGTCACACAAGGGCTGATGGACTATAAAGGCTGTGTTTTATTGCGCGAAGAGTCAGCTCTGGACGGGTAAGATGAGGCAGAGATTCAAACTTGCCTCATATCATCAACTTATCGCGTTAGCGTTAATCATCCACACCGCATTTAGCGCACTCTTCGTACGTGCGTTCGCCTTCACTGATCACAACATAACTACCCACACATTGGTCACATAGCGCCAGTTTTGGGTAGGCAATTTTCTCTTTCTTAGACGTCGTGTCGCCTTCAGTTACGTAGTATTTTCGCATTGTCATGATTCATCAGCTGGAACAAGGGCGGCATTATATCCGTAATTGAAATGCGCTGGTGGATTTCTTCGTATCGAAGGCAAATTTTTCTGCATAAAAACAGCAGTTGGATTGTTTATCCATTTGTTAGACTGTCAACATACTAACGTATCTACATGTTTTGATAGCTTGGTCCGCCGCCACCTTCTGGTGCTTTCCATGTGATATTTTGCGAAGGATCTTTGATGTCACAGGTTTTGCAATGCACGCAGTTTGCGGCATTGATTTGGAATATTCGCTCGCCTTCGACTTCTACCACTTCATACACACCAGCAGGGCAGTAGCGCTGGCTTGGCTCATCAAACTTCTTCAAATGGACTTGAATTGGAATATGAGGATAGGCGAGTTGCAAGTGGCAAGGTTGATTTTCTTCGTGTTGTGTACCAGACAAAAATACTGATGAGGGTTTATCGAAGCTGATTACACCATCTGGTTTCGAGTATTGAATAGGTTGGCACTCATCAATTGGTTTCAGCTGTTCATGATCGTGCGAAGGATCTGTGATTGTCCACGGTATTGGTTTCTTAACCAGAGGCTGCCACAGATTGTGTTCGAAGGTGGAAAGTGCACCACCCAGCACACTGCCGAATTTGTGAATGTTTGCACCAAAGTTACGTGTGTCACTGAGTTCTTCATACAGCCATGAACCTTCAAACTTGCTTTGGTAATCCGGTTCCGAATTGGATTGTGTGAATGCTTCAGCAATGGCTTCTGCGGCTAACAAACCGGATTTCATCGCAGTATGGCTGCCTTTGATCTTAGCGACGTTTAAGGTGCCCGCATCACAACCAATCAATAAACCGCCGGGGAATTGCTGTCTCGGCAGAGAAGACAACCCACCTTTCGCAATGGCTCTTGCGCCATAAGCAATGCGTTGAGCGCCTTTCAGATGTTGTTCGATAGCTGGGTGGTGCTTAAAGCGTTGAAATTCGTCAAACGGACTCAAGTAAGGATTGCTGTAATTCAGGTCGACAATAAGCCCGACAGCGATTTGGTTGTTCTCCATGTGATAGAGAAAACCGCCGCCCGTGGTTTTGGATTCATTCAGAGGATACCCTGCAGAATGAATCACGCTGCCTGATTGATCTTTGGCATCGGCAGGTAACTCCCAAATCTCTTTAAGCCCGAGCGCATAATGTTGCGGTTGTTTATCATCGTCTAAACCAAATCGTTGGATGAGCTCTTTACCAAGATGACCTCGGCACCCCTCAGCGAATACTGTGTATTTGGCTCTTAACTCAATACCGGCTTCAAAGTTGGGTTTGGCTTCTCCTTTTTTGTCCAAGCCCATATCGCTGGTGTTTACCCCTGTAACAGCGCCAAATTCATCGTAGTTAATCGTGGATGCGGCGAAACCGGGATAGACCTCAACGCCAAGCGATTCTGCTTGTTCTGCTAACCAACGACATAAGTTCGCCAAGCTGATGACGTAGTTGTTTTCGTCATTGTGCATTGGGTTGGGAGTAAGAAAGTGGGGAACACGAATGTGATTAAGTTCCGTGGTTAGGTACAAGAAGGCATCGTTTTTTACAGCGGCGGAAAGCGGTGCGCCCATGCTTTGCCAATCAGGAAAGAGTTCGCCTAATGCACGCGTTTCGAATACCGCGCCAGATAAGATATGTGCACCAACTTCTGAACCTTTCTCTACCACACAAATAGACAGCGGCTCACCTTCACGTTCTTGGTTAAGTTGCGCTAAGCGGCATGCTGCACTCAAACCTGCAGGTCCGGCGCCGACAATCACCACATCAAATTCCATGCATTCTCTTTCCATCTTCTTGCTTCCTTTATGCGAAACCTTTCTTTGTGTTTCAGGTGCTTCTTCTATTACGCAGTGCTCGTATAAAGAACTATAGTCCAGTTGACGTAAACGTAAACTAAACTAAGCTCAAATGGTAACGTCATAGGGCGTGATAAAGATATTAGGTGACAATGTCACAATGTGTTTTTTGTTAGCAAGATAATGAAAAGCTTGAGCTTTAATACAAATCTTTGTCACGCATGACCCAATTGCTAGGACGCGTATCGCTTTGCGATCTGCTAGGAGGGAATGTGAAAGTACTGGTTGCGATTAAACGTGTAATTGACCCTTACGTTAAAGTAAGAGTCAAATCTGATGGTTCCGGTGTGGAAACCAACAACGTGAAGATGACGATGAACCCATTCTGTGAAATTGCGGTGGAAGAGGCAGTACGCCTTAAAGAAGCTGGGGTTGCAGAGGAGGTGTTAGTGGTGTCGATTGGTGACACCAGTTGTCAGGAACAATTGCGCTCAGCGCTCGCATTAGGTGCGGATCGTGCGATTCATATTGATGTTGAACAGTCACCAGAACCACTTGCGGTCGCGAAGTTACTCAAAGCTGTGATGGAGCAAGAGCAGGCTCAATTGGTGCTGCTGGGTAAACAGTCAATCGATACGGATAACAACCAAGTCGCGCAAATGTTAGCAGCATTGACGAATCGTCCGCAGGGGACATTTGCATCGGAAGTGAAAGTAGAAGGGGAAACGGTTCTGGTTACGCGAGAAATCGACGGTGGCTTAGAAAAGCTCAAACTGGATCTGCCTGCGATAATCAGTACGGATTTACGTTTGAATGAACCGCGTTACGCCTCTCTACCGAACATCATGAAAGCGAAGAAGAAGCCGTTATCGGTAATGACGCCAGACTTCTTTGGTGTGAGTGTCGAACGCTCTCAGCAAGTGCTGGAAGTCATGACACCGCCTGCCCGTAAAGCCGGTGAGATGGTTGGCAGTGTGAGCGAGTTAGTCGACAAGCTCAAAAATGAAGCGAAAGTGATTTAGGAGGCATAACTATGGAAAACAAACCGTTAGCAACCTTGGTCGTTGTAGAACATGATAACCAATCACTTTCAGTCGATACATTACGTGCGTTGAGCGCGGCTTCTAAAATTGAACAAGACGGTGCCTCTTTGCCTGTCACCGCCTTGTTAGTCGGGCATCAGTGCGGCTCAGTATTGAATGAGTTGAAGTGTGTGCAAGGTATCTCACAGATCATTGCGATTGATGCTGTCGAATATCAACATGCATTGGCAGAAAACCTGTCTACCTTGATCGCCGAAGTTGGTCGGGATTATTCGCATATTCTAGCTCCCGCGAGTACCTTCGGTAAGAACTTGATGCCCCGAGTCGCTGCCTTATTGGATGTCGGGCAGTTGTCAGATGTGATTGCAATTGAATCGCTCGATACGGTTGTTCGCCCCATCTATGCCGGTAATGCGTTAGCCAGAGTTCGTTCGGACGATACAACCAAAGTGATGACTATTCGAAGCTCAGCGTTTGACGCAATTGCGGTGTCTGACTCACAAGTAGCCGAGAATGTCATGACGTTAGAAACGGTCATTGAGGCAGAGCACAGTGAGTTTGTTTCACAGCAAAAAGCGGAAAGCGAAAGACCAGAGCTACCAGCAGCAAACGTTGTTGTCTCGGGTGGTCGAGGGTTAGGCAGTAAAGAGAATTTCGCGCTGGTGGAACAGCTTGCCGACAAGCTTGGTGGTGCAATTGGTGCATCACGTGCTGCGGTAGATGCAGGCTTTGTCTCTAACGATTTGCAAGTTGGGCAAACGGGTAAGATTGTTGCGCCTCAGCTGTACATTGCTGTGGGTATTTCCGGGGCGATTCAGCATTTAGCAGGAATGAAGGATTCTAAGGTGATTGTGGCGATCAACAGTGATCCTGAAGCGCCAATCTTTCAAGTCGCAGACTATGGTTTGGTTGGTGATTTGTTTGAGATTATGCCGGAATTATTGGAGAAGGTTTAATTTCGCTATTTTTCGGGCGCCGTTCCCTAGAGTGAAGAATGAGCGAGTAGGGAATCTTTTTCTTGCTCGCTACTTTAAGTCGTCATTCTGAACAGCGAGGAACGAGTGTGATTCAGAATCTATTGTCAAAGTGCACGGTTGGAATATCGCCATGAAAGCCCTCCAGCGCACTTTGCCATTAGATTCCTAGTCGCGCTTGGGCTTGCTGGAATGACACGCTAGAGTTTCTGTGAAATCAGGTTGTTACGGTGCTTTTTGTTGAGTGCAAACCAAACAGCGTAATTCCTTAGAATGGAGAATGAACGGGCAGAAAATCTCTTTCTTGCTTACTACTTTAAGTCGTCATTCTGAACAGCGAGGAACGAGCGTGATTCAGAATCTATTGTCAAAGTGCGCGGTTAGTTTATTGCTATAAAGGTGCTTCAGCTTTCGTTGTCATTAGATTCCTAGTCGCGCTTAGGTTTGCTGGAATGACGCGCTAGAGTTTCCTTCTAAGTATCAGATTGTTACGGTGCTTCTTTTTGAGTACACACCACACAGCGTCATTCGCCAGAACGAAGAATGACCGATCAGGGAATCTCTTCCTTACTCACTACTTTAAGTCGTCATTTTGAACAGCGAGGAACGAGCATGATTCGAAATCTGCTATCAAAGTGCTCGGTTGGTTTGTTGCTATGAAAGATCTTCAGCGTTCGTTGTTCTTAGATTCCGAGTCGCGCTTAGGTTTGCTGGAATGACGCGCTAGAGTTTCCTTCTAAGTATCAGATTGTTACGGTGCTTCTTTTTGAGTACACACCACACAGCGTCATTCGCCAGAACGAAGAATGAGCGATCAGGGAATCTCTTCCTTACTCACTACTTTAAGCCGTCATTCTGAACAGCGAGGAACGAGCGTGATTCAGAATCTATCGTCAAAGTGCGCTGTGGGTTCTTGCTACGAAAGACCTTCGGTGTGCGTTGTTCTTAGATTCCTAGTCGCGCCTAGGCTTGCTGGAATGACGCGCTAGAATTTCTGTGAAGTATCAGGTTGTTACGGTGCTTTTTGTTGATTACAGACCAAACAGCGTCATTCCCTAGAGTGAAGAATGAACGAGTAGGGAATCTCTTCTTGTTCACTGCTTTAAGTCGTCATTCTGAACAGCGAGGAACGAGCGTGATTCAGAATCTATTGTCAAAGTGCGCGGTTAGTTTATTGCTATAAAGGTGCTTCAGCTTTCGTTGTCATTAGATTCCTAGTCGCGCTTAGGCTTGCTGGAATGACGCGTTATAGTTTCTTCTTAAGAATCAGATTATTAGAACGCTTTTGCTGAGTGAAAACCAAACTGCGTCATTCCTTAGAATGAAGAATAAACGGGCAGGGGCTCTCCTTGTTGCTCGCTACTTTAGGTCGTCATTCTGAACAGCGAGGAACGAGCGTGATTCAGAATCTATTGTCAAAGTGCGCGGTTAGTTTATTGCTATAAAGGTGCTTCAGCTTTCGTTGTCATTAGATTCCTGGTCGCGCTTAGGCTTGCTGGAATGACGCGCTAGATTTTATTCTTAATAATCAGAATTTTAAGTCTCTTTGCAGAGTGAATACCAAACAGCGTCATTACCTTGAGTGAAGAATGAACGAGTAGGGAATCTCTCTTTAAATTCAATCTCAAAACAAAGGGCTTCCAATCGGAAGCCCTTTATTATTCGTGACAAGCGTTCTCTAAACACTCGCTTTTCTCAAGTGCTCTGCCAGTACTTTTGTGAACCTTGCTGCTTCACCGCCGGTACATGCTCGGTGGTCAAACGTAATCGACAGCGGCATGGCTTTGACTGCCACAGCTTGCCCGTCTCGAATTACAACCTTCTCAATGATTCGACCTGCACCGACAATAGCGACTTGTGGCGGTGTGACCACAGGCGTTGCGTAAATACCGGCAATTGCACCAAAGTTTGAAAGCGTAATGGTGGCGTGTTGCAACTGCTCACGACCAATCTTGCGTTCGCGTATGCCTTGTACGGTTTGATCTAACCAACGGCGTACTTCCTGAGGCTCATATTCGTCGGCATGTCGCAGAACTGGCACGTACAAACCGTGTCGGCTGTCTACGGCGATACCAATATTCACCGTACTGTGGACACAACGCGTCATGGTCTCAGCATCAAACCATGCATTCATGGCTGGCTCTTCCTGACACGCATGCACAATGGCTTGGACCAGACGAATACTGATGTCTTCACCTTGCTTCCAGCCTTCCAAGACGGCTTCTTCTGTAATGGTGACCGCTGCGACATTGTGATGGGATTCCGCCATGGTTGATACCATGGTTCGGCGTGCGCCTTTGAGTACTTCTGTACCTGGGCGTTGTTTGCCTGCTTCGTCGTAAATGTCGGCATCGACGATCAACCCATCTGGACCCCTGCCTTTGACCAACTCCAAATCTACGCCCAGTTTCTTCGCTAATAGGCGAGCAGAAGGTAGGGCAGTGATGAGGTTATCAGGCGATGGATTGTGTTCACCCCCAATCCAGAAATCATCCACATTCACGCTGTGCGCATGTTGGGATACATTACCGACCACGGTTGCTGCATCGGCAGTTTGTTTTTTCTCGGAGACGGTTTGTTCTGCGCCCGTTTCATCGATTTCAAGAAGTAGAGCACCAATGTTGATTACATCGCCTTCTTCGCCATGACGACTCACGATACGACCGCCATAAGGCGCAGGGACGTCCACGGTCGCCTTTGCGGTTTCGACAGTAAGCACCACTTGATCGAGCTTGACCATATCGCCAACACTAATATGCCATTTCACAATTTCTGACTCAGCGAGACCTTCGCCGAGATCGGGTAAGTTAAACGTCTTCATTTCCAATCCTCCACGAGTTCGCGCGCGGCGAGCACAATGTCTTCTTCCTGAATCATGTAATAATCTTCGTTGCGGTAGTACGGCATGATGGTATCCATGCCTGTGACACGTTTTGGTGGCGCTTTGAGTAGGCACATCGCATGTTCTGCGGTTCTGGCTAGCAGTTCTGAGCCGACACCACAGGTTTTGCTGGCTTCATGTACCACCAAGAGGCGTCCAGTTTTCTCAAGGGAACGGAAGATGGTCGCGGTATCAATGGGTTTGATGCTGGCTAAATCAATCACCTCAACTTCGATACCTTGATTGGACAGCGTTTGAGCCGCTTGCAGTGCTTCGACAACACACGCTCCCCAAGTCACTAACGTAATGTCGCGACCTTTGCGTAGGGTAAAGCATGTGTCGAGAGGTAGCGCTTCGCCGTTATCCACCACTTCAGATTTCACTGTGCGATAGATACGTTTTGGCTCAAAGAACATCACCGGATCGTTGCTACGAATAGCTGCTAGGAGCAAACCATAAGCGCGTTGCGGTGATGAAGGAATCACAACCTTAAAACCTGCGGTGTGAGCAAACAACGCTTCGACACTTTCAGAATGGTGCTCTGGTGCATGAATACCGCCACCAAAGGGCGCACGGAACACTGCAGGGCAGGTGAGTCGACCACGAGTACGGTTACGCATTCGCGCCGCGTGGCACATTAAATGTTCTAATGCAGGAAAGACAAAGCCTTGGAATTGAAACTCTGCCACAGGTCGTAGACCTTGCGTTGCCATACCGACAGTGACACCGCCAATAAGCGCTTCAGCAAGAGGTGTGTCTATAACGCGCTTAAGACCGTATTTTTGCTTAAGCCCGACAGTGGCGCGGAATACACCGCCGTTATCACCCACGTCTTCGCCAAGGACGATGACATTAGGATCGTGTTCCATTTCATGGTGCAGTGCGAGGTTCACTGCTTCAACTAACGTGAGTTCAGCCATGTTTCCCTCCCTGCATTCGCATTGCTTTGTTGATTAGCTCATCCCTTTGCGCATGAAGCTCTTGGGGTAGGGATTCATAAAGGAAATCGAAGCCCGTTTCAGGCGCTTGATTCGGCATGTTGAGATAGCGTTCAACGGCGAGTTCAACTTGTTCTTTACAGTGGGCTTGCCACTCTTGCTCTTTCTCGTTACTCCAAACGCCTTGTTTGGTGAGAAAGGCTTTAAGTCGACGAACGGGTTCATATTGCCAAGCTGTTTGAACCTCATCCTCGTTACGATAACGGGTCGCGTCGTCGGCGGTGGTGTGATCGCTCAGGCGGTAACTTATTGCTTCAATTAACGTTGCGCCTTTGCCTTTTCTGGCTCGTTCGAGGGCGGTCATTGTTGCATCAAATACCGCGACGACGTCGTTGCCATCCACCGTAATACCAGGGATACCAGCGCCTTTGGCTTTTTCTGAGAGAAATTCCGCAGCACATTGCAAACTGCGCGGCACGGAAATCGCCCATTGGTTATTGTTTACCACAAAAACTAATGGGATGTTCCATGCGCCCGCACAGTTAATGGATTCAAGGAAGTCGCCTTTGGAAGTACCGCCATCGCCGCACATCACCAAAGCCGCATCGTGATTGCCTTGGATTTTCAGTGCTGCTGCAACACCAACGGCATGGGTACACTGGGTTGCGATTGGGACACAGAAGGGGAGATCTTTGCTAGGAAAAGGGCTGCCTTCGGGAGCGAAGTCGCTGCCGCGTTCATCGCCTCCCCAGTATTGCAGGTTCTTCTCCATGCCTATACCACGACACCACATGGCGGGCATATCGCGATAATAAGGAACAAATACATCACTGGTTTTTAGCGCTCTGCCTACCGCTATCCCAACGGCTTCCGAGCCAAGGTGTGATGGATAGGTGCCCAATTTACCAGTGCGTTGCAGGGCAACGGCTTTGTTATCGTAGGTGCGAGTTAATACCATGTCTTGGTAAAACCCGACCAATGTTTCGAGATCAGCCCAGTTGGGTAGTTGGCTGACGAGGTTCCCATCATGGTCGATAAACCGATGCATGGGTAATGCCTGAACGTTCATCTCAAGCTCCTTTTGACGCTGCGGGTCTTTTGGACTGCAGCTGCTCATTATTTCGATCTCAGCCTGTATGGGTACTCAGGCTTTGATATCAGCGCAAAAGGTCATACCTAGGATTGCAGTTGTTTTGATAGTTGTCGACGCTTTTGGTGCTCGTCTCTCTAACAAAAGTGTGTTCTGGTAAAACACAAGGCGTCATTTATTACTGCTGTTTACACCGCCTAATCCAGTGATGAATCTTGGTATAACCAGATACAGTAAGTGTAAACAAATTGTTAAATTATGCTTTAATTTGAGTTGTAACCCACAGTAAAGTTTCGCTTACACCGTACTTTTCTAGGATAAAACACTGCTTTTTTGAATTGTACGTTTTCGAAGTTGAAGGGAATCACTGAGTTTGACAGGAAATTTGTAATAAAATTATGCTGTAAAATTCGACAGGTTGAGTGATTTATCAACCATATTCGCGCAGATCCAGTAACACGTTAATCTCTCCGTCACGCTTTGACGATAGATTTGAATTTGTCGCTTCCCTCGATAGTTGAATACAGGTAGTGTGGCGACTAATGAAAGTCAGTGATACACATGGAGAAGTTATGTACCACATTCATGTTTACTTCCCGCTTCAGCAGCAGGATAAAGCTCAAGCCTTGAATGAGATCATTCGTCAAGAACGCCAAGATGTTTTGCGCGTTTTCCCTTTAGTGTGCAAGTTGGTTGGTCCACATAAGATGCCGATGTTTGAGCTGCATGTTGAATCGATAAGTGATGAGTTTATCGCATGGCTTGATACCATTCGTGGCGGTTTTTCGGTTCTGATTCATCCAGTCAGTGATAACGAGCTGCGTGATCATACCGAGCGTGCGATTTGGTTAGGTCGTGAGCTTGGCGTGTTTGAAGAAAAGCTCGAAGCATAATTCGTTTGGGTAGACCGTTTCTTTCCCTCCTATTTGGTCTATCCAGATTCAGCAATTCCGTCCATCGTGTGCTAAACCTTAATAACGGTAGTGATAAAGTCGTCACTGCCGTTTTGATTATATTTATGATGTTTAACAATGCGTTAAAATAAGATTAAGCACAAAAACAGGGAAGTGCAGTTTACGACCCCAACGCCATTGGCAGTGGAAAAGGACATTTCTGGAGGGGAAAGGGTATGCTTACAATACTCTTAGTAGCACTTGCGCTGTATATTTTCTGGTTGTTGTTTCGTAACGGTCCTGCGTTTGCAGAGCGAGTGCCGAACAAAAAACGTAATTGGGTCGGACCAACGTCAAATCAAAAAGAATGGCAGGGCTATTGCTCCGAAGTCTTTCAGCCATTCAGTTCTCAAACTACCTTCTATGCCATCGCTTATTTTGCCAATTTTGTCGCTGCGGCAAACGCCATTTCTTGGTCGATCGTGTACGAGGGCGATTATTCCGTCATCATCAGTCGCTTCGGTAGCTATTTCATTCTCAACACGCACGATGCCTTGGTGATTTCTGGGTTCGTCGCACTGGCGTGTTTCATCATTAATTGGCAAATGGCGGTACACTGCGCGGGGATCATGAGCCAGTATTTGGTGCGAATCTTAATCATCAATCGTACGCGCTTCGTTGCGATTAGCTTGGTGTTCTGCAGTTACTTTGCTTACTTGCTGACTGTCGGTATTTTCTGGTTGTTCCACGACGGATACTCTATTTGGCATGGGCTTACGCTCACTCCGGTATTTCTGCTGTTGGCTTTATTGCTTGCGGTTGTGTTGCCATCAATGAAGAAAGAACCTGCCGAGAAAGAGTAAGCGCCCCTTATTTCATTGAGTTGCGGTAGTAATTCCACTGAGGTTGAGGTAGGATTGCCGACCTTTTTTTCGTCAGTGGGAGGACTTATGTATATCGGCTTTGACTACGGCACCGCGAACTGTTCGGTGGCGAAAATGGAACAAGGTGAACCGCAACTTTTAAACCTTGAAGGGAATAGCCCTTACATTCCTTCCACCCTTGCTGCACCAACGCGTGAGTCGGTGTCTGAACACTTGTTCCGCCATCGCAGCATCAAACCTTTCGATCAGGTTGGTGAGCAGGTTTTGCGTCGCGCGATCAACCTTAATCGTGAAGAAAGTATTGAACTTGAGCCAGAAGACATGGCGTTTGGTCAAGCGGCATTGAATCGCTACTTGGAAGATCCTCGCGATATCTATTACGTGAAATCACCAAAGTCTTTCCTCGGTGCTTCTGGTCTGCGTGATGTTCAGCTAAGTTTCTTTGAAGATCTGGTTTGCGCCATGATGGACAACATCAAAGCGCAAGCAGAGAACAGTGCGCAGCAAATTATCACTGATGCGGTGATTGGTCGTCCGATCAACTTCCACGGTCGTGGCGGTCAGACGGCGAACATTCAAGCGGAAGGCATTCTTCTAAGAGCAGCAAAACGCGCTGGTTTTCAGAACATCGAATTCCAATTTGAACCGGTAGCCGCAGGTCTGGAATACGAAGCAACGCTAACCGAAGATAAAACCATTCTGGTGGTTGATATCGGTGGTGGTACGACAGACTGTTCTTTGATTCAGATGGGACCATCTTGGCGAGGTAAAGCTGACCGTACCGCAAGTCTGTTGGCGCACAGTGGTCAACGTATTGGTGGTAACGATTTGGATATCGCGTTGGCGTTCAAACAACTGATGTTCCCATTCGGTATGGAGAGCAAGATGGAATCGGGCATCATGATGCCAACCACGCAGTTCTGGAATCCAATTGCGATCAACAATGTGGAAGCGCAGAGCGATTTCTACTCACGTGAAAACTTATCGGCGTTGAAACTGCTGCACAAGCAAGCGCAAGAGCCTGAGAAGCTGGCTCGTTTGTTAGAGGTTTACCATGAGTCGCTAGGCTACAACATCGTGCGTCGTGCAGAAGAAGCCAAAGTCGCGTTGTCTGATCAAGCGTCTTACCGTGCGGGCATTAACTTGTTGTCTGAGTTGATTGAAGTCGATGTTCAACGTGATGAGATGATTGAAGCGATTGAATCACCGAAGAATAAGATGACGGCTTTGGTTACTGAAGCCGTAGAGCAAGCTGGCGTGAAACCGGATGCGATCTTTATGACTGGTGGTTCGGCACGTTCACCTATTTTGCGTGATGCAGTGCAGACAGTATTGCCAAACATTCCAGTGGTGAGTGGCAACTACTTTGGTTCGGTCACTGCTGGTCTAGCGCGCTGGGCAGAGGTTTGCTTTAAGTAAGACTGAGTTAGCTGTTATTAGATTCCTGATCTCGCCTAGGCTCGTCGGAATGACGAGGCTGGAGCTTGGCTGATGTGTTGAGCACTAAGCCACTCAAACTTTGACAGAAGACTAAATAGGGTCATTCCCTAGAGCGAGGAACGAGCGAGTAGGGAATCTCTAAAGTGCACATCAGTACAACCAAAGGTGCACACGACTAGAATCATAGGTACCAAAAGCAAAAGAGCCCGCTGAAGTAGCGGGCTCTTTTCGTTTAAGTGATTAATGGTGGTGCGTGTGCTTTTCCATGTGGTCTTTCTTCTCAACCGCCATTTCTACTTCCACTTTACCTGCTTTTTTGAACGTCAAAGTCACAGGGAAACGGTCACCTTCTTTTAGCGTTTGGGTTGGGTTGAAGATCATGAGATGGAAGCTGCCTGGCTTGAATTCCACTTTCTGCTGAGGCTCTACCACGACTTCATCAATCTTAATCATCTTCATCATGCCGTCTTCTTTCGTGTGAGTATGAATTTCCACACGGTCAGCAATCGGTGTCGAAGCCGCAATCAGTGCGTCGTCGACGTCACCTAGGTTACTTAGCTGGAAGAAACCGCCAATTACTGGTGCATTTGGTGGCGCTTCACGGCTCCAAGGATGATCGATGTGAATCTTGCCTGCTTCGTATTCGTGAGCAAGGCTGAGTGGACTTGCCAGTAAAGCGACAAGAGCGATAGCTGTGGTTTTGATTGTTTTAAGCATTAGTGTTTTCCTTATGAAATTTGGCTTCTCCGATTCGAAAGTTCGATCGGCTTAATAGTTGTTTTCGTGTGCCACATGCAGAGCATTAGGCGAGGAAAGCACAAGGCGGTGATTGTTTTGGTGCGACGTGTTTATAGACTTGTTTGCCACAAATCGCGAATTGGTAATGTATGAGCGTGTTCTTAGTGCGCCTTAGCCAAGAAAGCGTAGCAAGGTAAAGTCCTAGCGTGATAGAAATAAAGAATTGCGCTGCTTGCAATAACGGACACTCAAATTGAAATCCATCATGCAGATTAAGGTCTTGAACAAATTCAGAATTGGGCAGTGCGTTGGCTTCAATCAGTTCGTTAATATCCACCCATTTAAAGCCATCAGCGGTACACAGCAACACCTTTTCATCTTGAACTTGGTTTAGCCAGTTTTCGCTGTGGATTTGCGTAGGATTCAGTGCCGCAGTCGACGTTAGGTACAGCTGAAACAGCACAGCAATGATGATCGTGATAGCGCTTAGTGTCTGTTTTCCTTGCTGTATTCTGAGTATATCCATGCGACTCGGTAGTGAGATTTTTAACGCGGCGATACTAACAAACGAACAATAATTTGTAACTATAAGTTTATAAAACGGTGATGTGAGTGTGTTTTATTTGTTTTGTGGTTATTTGTTCTGAGAACCGAAATCGCAAATGTCGTTATCCAATAGCCTTCTAAATCCATTGGTAGGCTGAATTTTAGTAATTTTGTTGGTGATTTTACGTGCTAGAATCGCACTGATTCAATTCAAACTGATTATCTATTCCTCACTTGTTTTCCATTAACGGAATTATGACAGTAATTTAATAAAGGATACGGTATTCTCCGCACCTTTGTAGTTGCTTGAAGCGCCCATCACATAAGGGCTGCGGAATCTTAAGAAATTTCTCCAATGAAATACGAACAACAGATCGGATATCGATATCCTAAAGGTCGATTTGCTATGGTGAGCGTGTACGCGTTTACTGGCGCTGCGATTTTAGCATCGACTATTTTTTCTCTTTTACTGTTTTTGTCGATTGACGAAAACCCAATGATGCAGGCGCTATTTGGCGGTCTGGCAATCATCTTTGAAGCGGGCAAGTTTTACGCTTGGTATGAATACGGTGAGCGTCGTGCACACAGAAACTACACCGGAGCCCTAACGGCGTTAGTTTTCTATTTGGTGCTTGCCGCTATTTCTATCGGCGGCAGTATCGGTGGCATCAACAGTGCGACCAACAGCGCCCAAAGTCATATCTCTGTAGAACAAGCGAAAGTGGAAGCCTACAACCGTCAGATTGCGTCAATCGATAAGCAGATTGAACTGAACAACATGGCGGCGCAAAAGTACATCGAGATGGAGCGTATCGCAACTGGCGTAACGCGCATTCAAGAGCAGAACAAGAAGCTACGTGAAGAGCAGCAACGTTTAGCAACAGAGCGTGATAGCTTACCGCCAGTGGCGCAAGGTTCGGTGATTGGTCTTATCGACAGCTTAGCGAAAGCGTTTGGAACGACATCTTCTCAGGCGCAGCTGGGCTTGGTGGTGTTCTTATCTATCTTGTTGGATTTCTTTGCTGCTTTCTTTGTGGGTTTGATTGGTGAAGAGAATCGCTTCCGCCATTTCTTCCGTCGTAACGACGGGATAACGTTAGCAAACATCCGAGATATTGACCCAGAGCCAGCGGGATACTTGCCTCATATCAAAGAGGAAGCCGAGCCTGAAGCGCAACAAGAGCTTGAACCAGAAGAGCCAAAAACGTTATTAGAGCAGGTGAGTGACGCGTTAAAAGGTCACCAAATTACTTGCACCAAAAAAGCGGTGGCGAAGCAGTTCAGACTTTCGGCAGAAGAGGTCGACAAAGTGTTTGAAGAACTAGCTAAACTTGGTTTAGTCGGTAAGAAAGCCAACCACCATTACCACTGGATTGGTCAGACCGAAGTGGCTTAAGCATTGTGAACGAAAAAACAAAGGAGCGTCCAGATGGACGCTCTTTTCATTTACTCTAAACCCATATTTCACCAATCGACTCACTTCAGGCTGACGATTAATCAGTGATGATCTTCTTGGTTGTGTTTTTAATAGGTTTCTTCTCTTTCTCTGGCATTGCAGCGTCGACGGCCTTACCTGCAAGTCCTTCCTCGGGTAGCGCGTCTTTACCGGCTTCTACCGTGCTGTCTTTTAAGGCTTCTTTTGGTGTGCATCGACCACCGACTCCCACTACCGCTTTAGTCGCTGTTGCTTTGGCTGCTTTTTCTGCGTCACAGTCTGGGTCCAATACGCCAGCGTCCGCAGAGGTTGCGCCAAATAGGAGGAGAAGTAGGGCAAGGTTACGTTTGCTCATTACAGTTACCGTCTTCATGTCAACATGGATTAAGTGTAACTGAGTGATATGAGTTTGCAGGAAAAGAAAAGTGCCGCAGACGCGACACTTGTGAGTTTCTGTTGTAATTTCGGAGCCTTAGTCGTTCGCGACCTCGATTTCTCTTGCGATATTTTGATCGTTTACAACTACACCATCAACTTCAATAGTCGCACCGTCTAAGTTCGCTTCTTGTACGCCATTAAGCTGAGTATTGGTATCAATCACAACCGTTTTGGTTTGGAATTCTGGTCCATGATCGTTTTGGCAAGCAAGCACGAAAGTTCGGGAGTTTGCGTCGTAACTGTTTACTAAGCCTGTGCACTCAAAAGACTCTAATCGCTCTGATGTATTATCGTTGTTTGTTGCCGCGAAACTGCTTGCTGAAATACAAGCACCGAAAAGCATAATTAGAGGTAGTGTCATTTTACGCATTGTTAATCCCTCATTTGGTTATACGTATCTGTGGTGAAAATTGAAAAGAAAAGACGATACGAGAGAGGGAAGAAGCACCACAGCGGAGTCGGTGCTTCTTAGTTGGGTTTGTTGTATTTATATTGACTTAGTCGTCAGATTCCCAAGGCTCAATCTCAAGTGCAAAATTTGTGTTATTGATGATAGTACCTTCCACTTCTACATGTTTATTAGCGATGTTTGAAAATGACAGACCATCTTCAAACATTGTTTTGCTATTTACGACCACGCTAGAGTTATCGATAGTTTGGTTTAAATCATTCCAACAATGATCGATGTCGAAAGTTGCGGTGTCCACGCCGTTAATTTTGTGGTTTGCTACCCAGCCAGAACATTCGAACTCATTAACGTTCCAATCTTCTTCGTTATCATCTGCCCAGTCTGGCTTTTCAAACTCGACATGAGTTGCAACCGGGGTGTTCAATGTTCCCATGACAGAAGTCACTTCAACTTCAGAGCCGACGGCTAGATTGGCGATCAACGCTGGGTTACAAGGTGCGTCATCATCATTTTGGAAGCAAGTTTTGCCATCAATGATAAATGTTCCGCGGTAGTTAAGCTCGAAGGCGCTCTGGTCTTGGTTTACCCAAGTGACGATGCCTTCAACATCATTTTCTCCTTGTAGTTGGTTGTAGCTTTCAACTTCAACTAACGAGGCATGAAAAACGTTGCCATTGAAAGAGCCTTCTGCTTCCACCCATTGACCCACTTGTAGATCCGCAATGCGGTCATAAGCGACAGTCACATTTGCACCAAGTTTGAATTCTTTCTTATTAAGGTCAATGCTTGAAATTCGACCTTCAACTTCATCTTGATCAGACAAGCTGGTTTCAAATTTTACGACTGAAAGTACTTTGTATTGGTTGTTCGCCGCAGGTAGAGAAGACACCATTACCCAGTCACCACTGTCAATATCAGAGTTAATGAGTTCTGGATAGACAAGTTCAAAACCATTGATGGTGAACTTGCCCGCGTTTTTGTCGATGCTCTTAATGTGACCAGTCATGGTTGGTTCTAGTGTTACAACAACGGGTGCACTAGACGATTTTTCCTGACCAGAACCAACTTGAACCATCATGTTAGGCTTCACAGAAGCAAGGTTGGTTTGTTTACCACCATACATAACTTCTGATACTCGGTAAGTGTAGCCATTTACTGTGATTGAACTGTTTTCACTACTTACAGACTCTACGGTACCGATAGCTGCACTTGGTTTCGCTACAGGTTGAGTTGACTCTCCTTCCGTAGGATGTGTAGAAGAGTTATCGCTACCTCCAGACCCACCACAACCTGATAATGCCAAACCCACTGCCGCTACAAGCGCTAATTTTTTCATGATATCGACCTATTTTGAAAGCTTATTTATGAATTTGGTTGTATCTTATGGCGCTTATCGTGAAGTGTTCGTGAAGAAACGTGAGCCTATGAAAATATTAATTGTCGATGATAATCACAATGTTTCAGAAACTATTGCGGATTATCTAGAGCTCGAAGGAATGACGATAGATTGCGCTTACCATGGAGAGGCTGCGCTAAATTTAATTCAAGAAAATCATTATGATGTCATTATTATGGACATCATGATGCCAAAACTTGATGGCATCAGTACAGTCGAGAAACTCCGTCGTGAGCAACTTTGTGGTACCCCAATTTTGTTCTTGACCGCCAAAGATACTCTCGATGATAAAGTCGCGGCATTCAATGCTGGTGGTGATGACTATTTGATGAAGCCATTTGCCATGCAAGAACTTAGCTTGAGAGTACATGCATTAGCCAATCGAGGTCCAAGACAAGATATTGGCACGTTAAAGTTTGCAGACATAAGCTTAGATGTGAGAACCGATGAAGTGACTCGCAATGGTAAACACATCAAACTCAGCCGCATTCAAACTAAAATTCTAAAGCTGCTTTTAAAGCGCGCGCCTGCAGCGGTGTCTCGTACCGAAGTAATTGATAATGTATGGGGTGATGAGCCTCCAGGCAGCGATGCATTGAGAAGCCATATCTATGGTTTAAGAACGGCGCTCGACAAGGGTTTTGATGATTCCAGACTAGAGACGATTCATGGACAAGGTTACCGACTCAAAGCATAAAGAATACCCAAGTATTTATCGCAAGATCCGCTGGGGATTTGGTTTAATGACCTTTGCGATGTTTACCCTATTTTGGTCGTTAATTTATGTAGCGGAGAACAAACTCGAAGTACTGAGCTTACACCACTGGTTGGATACAGAGGTAGAGCTGTACCAAGAGAACTTCCAAAACATGGGGTGGGATGCGCCGCTTCCTAACGTTCTAGAATTTGATTCTTATTGGAGTGAAGCACCAACGCCGGAGTGGCTGTTGTCTTTCAAGTTTCCCGGTTTCTATGAATACCTTTTAGGCGAGGAGGATAAGCATTTTGTCGTGTTTGATCACCCGTCTGGTAAAGGCTTGATGTACATTGTCTTTCAAGATGACTCGGATGACTACTTGGATGAATACGAAAGCTCGCTGCACCAATTCACATTCTTTTTAGGTGGATTGTTTTCTTTGATCATGGTTGGCTACGGTGTCTATATGGTGCGCATTTTGTCGCGTCCACTTGCCAAGATTGAAGACAAAATAGGGCGAATGCCACCTGACCAACCGGGTTTCGATGTGGATACCAAATTCAGCGAGACTCGTCATATTGAACAGACTCTGTTAGATAGTAAAAATGAAATCGCAGGGTATTTTCGTCGTGAGCAAGAGTTTAGTCGCTTTGCTTCTCACGAACTGCGCACGCCCATTATGGTTATTAAAGGCTCAACAGACATTTTGGCTCGCGTACCGGATCAACCGCCCATTGCTCACAAAGCTATCACACGTATGCAATCGGCTTGTGAGGAAATGAGAGTGTTAACGGAAGCCTTCTTACTATTGGGTAAAGAGAAGGTAGAGCCGCAACACTATGCCGATCATGCGTTAACCACATGCTTAAAACAGCAGTTAGCTGAGCTTGCACCTCTATTTGCTAAACAGGGAGCAGAATACAACCTGAGCGAAAATGAGAGTGGGCTCGTTCATGCCCCAGAGAGTTTTGTGACGATTGTAATTAATAACCTGATCAAAAACGCGTTTAGCTACAGTATTGGCGATATTGAAATCGTGTTGATAGGCACGCAACTTACTATTGTTAATCGACACGATGGTAACGAAACCTACAATGCAGGTTATGGTTGTGGCTTAGTTATTGTCGAACGTATTTGTGAGCGCATGAGTTGGCCATTTGAACTGGATGATGATGGCGTAAGGTTTACCGCTACGGTTGATTTTCGATCGTAAAGTCATCAGATCATTAGATTCCAGTAACACACTCATAAACGGTTAGTTGCAAAGCCAGAGCCTCGACTCTGGCTTTTTTGTTCCTAACTGCCAGTGAAACAAGAAAAAATCTCGATTTGAATTAGACTCATAAGAGTAAAAATGAAACCCAAGGAATGGTTATGCTCTCTTATCAGGTCAGCCGAAGTATCGAAATCGAAAAGACGCAAAGTGAAATCATCGATTATCTGAAAGATTTTACCCATTGGTCCGAATGGTCACCATGGATAATTTTGGAACCGGATTGCGAACTTACGTACAGCGAAGAACAAGGAAAAGTTGGCTCAGGATATCAATGGAATGGTAAACGTATAGGTACAGGGGCGGTGGTACTGGAAAGTACACAAGAGCATCGCCTTGATATGGAGTTACACTTCTTTCGACCATTTAAAAGTCAGGCGAAAGTGACATTGATTGTGACGCCGTCACAGAAGGGGTGTGCAGTAGAATGGATGATGCAATCCCGTGTACCTTGGTTTTTATTCTTCCTTAAGGGGATGTTTAAATCCATGATTGAAATGGATTATGATCGCGGTTTACGTATGCTAAAAAGCCAGTTGGAAACCGGGCAAGTCTTATCTCAACTCAAAGACCTCGGCTCCCGGAAACAAAACGAAGTCAGCTACATTGGCTTGGCTGGGGCAGGAACTATTTCAGAGATTGGTCCTGTTATGCAGCAGCATGTCGAACGCTTGTTTGAAATGGCAGAAAGAGAAAACCTCCCCGTTACTGGAGAGTTGTTTTGCTACTACCTTTCGATGGACATGAAGCGTGGTTATTTTGAGTTTATCACGTGCTTACCAGTACAAGCAGGAGTCGTGGCGAGTGGCGAGTTTGTTGCTGGAACTATCCCCGCCAGTGATACTTATGTCGTTGAACATAAGGGAGAATACTGGTTCTTAGGTAACGCGTGGTCATTGGTGATGAACCTAACGCGACAAAATGGCATTAAAGTGAAAACCAAGCCGTTAGGGATCGAACGCTATATGAACAACCCCAATGAGACAGAGAAAGCAGATTTGTTGACCGAGGTAATTGTCTTCAAGAAATGATGTGCGTTGTAAAAGTATGAAGAAACACCATGTTTCAATCCAACTGCATGATAATATTGATTAATCAATTAGAACGATAACCAAGGTGATGAGTGCGATGCTCAAGTACCTCTCAGTTACTTGGATAAATAGCACCATCGCATTATGTCATGGATGAGATATGAAACTTAAATATTCCCTAATTACTGCCTGCTTATTAGCGTCTACTTCTTATGCGGATGAAGCCCCTAAAAACATCATCTACATGATTGGTGATGGCATGGGACCTGCTTTTACGACTGCATATCGTTACTACCACGATGATCCAAGTACAGAAGAAATAGAACCAACAGTATTTGACTCAATTTTAGTCGGTATGGCGAAAACCTATCCAGACGATGCTACTTATGTCACTGACAGCGCTGCGAGTGCAACGGCATTGAGTACAGGATTCAAAAGCTACAATGGTGCGATTGCGGTTGATGCTGAGAAGAAGCCAATTAAGACAATGTTAGAGATGGCAAAAGAGCAGGGTATGACGACGGGGCTTGTCGCAACCTCGCAGATCAATCACGCTACCCCAGCGAGTTTTGCCGCACATAACGAATCACGCCGAAACTATGATGAAATCGCCAATGATTACGTCGACAATAAAGTGGATGATCAACTGCCAGTCGACTTGTTACTCGGAGGTGGTGTCCGTTATTTCGAACGAGATGACCGTAACTTAGTTGAAGAGTTTAAAGAACAAGGGTATCAGTATATTACGGACTTCAAACAACTTCCGGCGTTGCAAACCTTGCCTGCTCTTGGCTTGTTTGCAGATAAAGCATTTCCGTTCGCATTGGATGAAAACCCAACTCGATTGCAAGTGATGACCAACAAGGCGTTGTCCTTACTTCAACGCCAAGATAACGGCTTTTTCGTCATGATTGAAGGCAGTCAAATAGACTGGTGTGCTCATGCGAACGACATTGCATGTGCGATGGCAGAAATGGATGACTTTGCAAAATCAATTGAACTGGCAAAAGCTTATGTTGATGCTCACCCAGATACGCTTTTAGTCGTTACGGCGGACCACTCCACGGGTGGTTTAACCCTCGGCGCTAATGGTCAGTATTTATGGGATACAGAAGCGATTAAGGGCGTTCATACTACAGCGTGGCCGTTGGCGATGTCTTTGGCCAAATCTCACGATATGACCGCGACGTGGAATGAGTCCGTAGATTGGGCATTAACTAAAGATCAAAGCCGACAACTAGCATACGCAAAGTTGAGTGAAGAGCCAGCTAAAGCGCTTTACAAAGAAGTGAAGGATATTATCAATAAGAAGAGTTATACCGGCTGGACGACGAAAGGACATACCGCAGTCGATGTTCAGGTCTTCGCTTATGGTAAAGGCTCTGAGCAATTTATTGGTTCGCAAAACAATACGGATATCGCTAAGAAACTAATCAACTTTATTCAATAATGGATGGGTGTCGATTGATAGCTTCTTGGGAGCGAAGTTGTTGTAAAGTTGATAGTTTTACGTGCTTCTTCATTTCTTAAAAAAAAATACCTCAGCGATTGCTGAGGTATTTTTGATTAAAAGCCAACTTCTCTTGCTAGAGAATTATTGTGCACGGTATTTACCGCTGTTTAATTCAATTTTAGACGCTTTTACGCGACTGTCAGCATTCAGATAGTCACTGATGCCCAAAAGGTCTTGTCCTTCAGAGGCTTTGAATACCGCTGACTCGCCCTGAGCGAAAACAACTTCAAGTTTGAGTTCTTTTGCTACTGCGTTAGCGTCTGCTGGATTTTTTACCGTGACAAAGATAAGGCCGGTTGCTTTTGATACATTGCTAAATGCATTCTTAAACACCTCGTCACCTGCATGCAATTCAGCGGCTTCTGAAAGGTTGTCGACAGACAGTTTACGGTAATCTTGACCGTTAATTTCTACTGCATCAGACGCGATGAACAAGTCTGGTGTTGGTTGCTCCGCTAATTGTTGCTCTGCTTGTACGGCAGTTGCCAACGTTGATAGAGCCAAAATCGAAAATGTCATAAATTTCATGTGAATGACTCCTTAGTGACCAAAGATACGCATAGACCAGTTCTTGATAACGCCTGGCTTAGCATTGTTCGCCATCGGTACATCATAGATAGCTGAAGAATTGAAATATGCAATGAATGAGAACACTTCATCACCATTAGTATCGATAGCGCGTAGCGTCCATTCACCTTTCGCGTTTTCACCATAGAAGTGGTTCGAAAGCATCAGTTGGTTCTCGTAACCCGCAATGCTTGGATCCAGTGATTGTCCAACCAGACCGTTGCGAGGCGTTTGTAGAACAGAACGAGTGCCTGATGGAGAGATCAGCTCGATTGCCAAATCTGGTAGACGTGAATGGTCCAGTGTTAACTTCACTTGAACCGATTCAACCGTAATGTCATCAGTAACAGCGATGGCTGATGAGCCGCCCGCTAGACTTGCGTCTGGAACACTGACTTCTGTCGAGTTGCTTGCCCAAGGCGTAATGATTTGTGCTGGCAGAACATTGTTTGTCATGCGTGCACGTTTCATTGCTTCGTCTAGGTTTACAGCACCAAAACCATAGAACGTATGGAAATTAACGCCAGCTGCGTTCGTCTGCCATGGAGAAATCGCTTCATAGCTAACAACTTCGCCTTGACTATTAACGAACTCAAGTGGCACTCCTGGGTGATCTTCGTCTGTTACACTTGCTGTTTCTGCAAGTAACGCACGAACGTCACGAGCAGTCAGTGCGTGGTTAGTTGACATGATGGCAGCAATGGCACCTGAAGTGTTTGGCGCTGCAGATGAGGTGCCATTCATTGTGCTGGTGTAGTTACAGTTTGGATCTTGCTCTGTACCACCATGGAGACCGTTAATACCAAGATCAGCACTGGTGTTTTGACCTTGTTCACAACCCATCAAGTCGGTGGTGACCATTGCTGGGAAATCTTGACCGTATTCACCAGCAGGCGCTGCAACCCAAACGTTTGAACCCACTGAAGAGTAACTTGCGCGGGTACCATCAGCACGCAAAGCGCTGGTTACTAAGTTGTAGTAATTTGAGTTGTCATAAGACTGCACTGCGTTGTGCATAGGTAGCCCTTTGTTGCCACCGCCAGTAAAGAAGTCACCTGGTAATACAAAGAATCGACCCGTATTGAAGTAACGATAGCCGTTACCTGCTGATTTTACGAACACGGCTCCGCGACCCCAAGCGTTATTCTCGCTGACGTCTTTCATCACATCCACTTCCAATTTGAACTGTGGATCGTTTTCATCGAAAGCAATTGGGGAAAGAGGACTAAAGCCGTAGCTTTGGTTGAATACACGAACATCGCTTGTTGACGCATCTGCACCGTGAGAAATCAACCAACCTTCAAGAGTTTGGTTTGCGAGCCAGTTAAAGCCCATTAGAGAAGAGCGAGAAGCGACACCGCGAACCCCTTCGCCATTGTTACCAACGGCACTGATCAGACCGGCAACCGCGGTACCGTGACCATTTGCGTCTACCGGATAATCAGATGGGAAAGGAGAGTCTTCGATGAAGTTTCGGCTACCTGTGACTACGTTACCTGCAAGATCTGGGTGATCGATCTGTACGCCTGAATCAATGACCGCAACCTTAACGCCAACACCAGCAATGCCCATTGCTTGAGTGAGTGTTGTGTTTAGGTCGTTACCGGCAACAGCAGGGTTCGCTGCAAACGCAGTTTGTCCGGTGTTGTTTAGGTGCCATTGCTCAGAATAGAGCGGATCGTATGCCGAGACGGCAGGTGAAATGCCTACTGCTAGCATCGCAGCGAATAGGCGATTAATGCGTGTTTCCATTTGTGACCTCATGTCTTTGTTTGGAATTTTTCTTCCTGTTCGGTACTCCTTTAAACAGGTCTAAACAAAGCTAGCGGTTAAAAATGGAGACGAAAACTGTTTACATCTTATTTACTTTTGTTTTTCGACGCACGACAGTATCTTAGTGTTAACCACTTGAAGGTACGTAAGATTCTAGATATTTGGTGAAAATATAGCGTGTTTGAAAAGCAGGAATATTAGTGTAATTTCCTGCTTTTTATGGAATGGGGTGATTTATATGGCAGGTTGTATGGTTGCCTCAGGTTCTGTAGGGGCTTTCTCTTTACGAGACAACAGACCGTCAACCACTTTCTCAATGTAGAGTTGCTTATATTGTTGGTCACACCAACGCTTGTTCAAACCTCGACGGTTGAACTCAGCACCAATCGCAACACGTGTTTGGTTTGAAGCGCGATTGTAATACAAGGTCTCACACAACTGCATGTTACTCATCTGTTGAGCGTATACGTTGACGCTGCTGCTTCTCATCCCAAGTTGTGCAGCTTGTTGATTGCTGCATGCTGCTAAAAACAAAGGTGCAATCGCAGCAAAAATCCATGTTTTCTTCATTGTTCTATTCTATGACGTCGAGTGAATCTTGTACTGGTTACGACCAGCTTGCTTTGCATCATACAGAGCTTGGTCAGCAGCGAAAAACCACTTATCCCACTCTTGTTTGATAGTTTGCGCGCTTAATTCATTAACCGCGCCAAGAGAGATTGTCGCGCCCATGGAGTCGGAGTCAACCTCTAGGTTGTTGTTTTCAACCGCAAGTCTCAAACGGTCCAATGTTTTTGCACAGTCGTCGGCATGGCTAATTTCGAAGAGAAGCACAAACTCTTCACCGCCCCAGCGAACCAGCAAGTCGCCAGAACGTGTCGCTTCATCGAGAATTCGTGCCACATGCATCAACATTTTGTCGCCCAAATCATGACCATATTGGTCGTTGAACACTTTAAAGTAATCAATATCGATGATCGCGAGAGCAAATCGACGACTTGGGCTTCTGCGCGCCATATTATCGAGCCAGTTCGGTAAGAAGCGGCGATTGTGTACCTTAGTTAATGGGTCCGTTGTGTTCTCTTGTGCAAGTACTTCATTGATTCGGTTCATCTGCCTGATATAACGGAACAACCAAAAACCAATGACGGCGACAACAAAAAAGTAGAAGATTTCGCGATAACGCTGCGACTCCAGTTCAGAAGCTTGCAAAGCATTCTTAGCCTCTAAAAGAGTCAGTTCTTTTTGTGCCAGTTTCGCTTCCAAATCGAGTTTGATATTAATCATCTCGTCGCCATGAATATGATTTTCAAAGCTCTTTTCTAGATTGCGGAGAAGCTCTAATGCGTTGAATGCTTCTTCGAAATGCTTAAGCTGTTGGTTTGCTCGGATAAGAACTAAATACAGATCCATTTTTTGTTTGGTCTCTGCACTTGCTGTTTCACTTAACCCTTCTAGGGCGAGATTTGCACTCTTTATCGCTTGCTCGAACTTACCATCTTGAAGATAAGCTTCTGAAAATGCTTCATAGCATGATGCTTTCATGCCTTTTAGGTTTTGTGGATTGGGTAAATCTAAACAAGCTTGCGCCAACTGATAGGATTCTTCCATTTTCCCAAGCGTGCTGAGTAGCTGGGATAGGTTAGATACCGAGTTATGCTTAATTCTAACTGACCCTGTCGCCATTGATAGTTTGGCTGCTTCTTCGAAGTAACGCTCAGATTCCTCGTACTTTTCCATCCCAAAGTTAATGACACTCAAGTTTGCGTACATAATGGCTAAGAAAAGGCTATTGTCGTACTTCTCTTGGCTGTTTAAATAGCCTTTTAATGCTTGGTCTAGATAAGTCTTTGCACGATCCCAATCTGATAATTCCATATACAGAGAAGCAATGTTGTTGAGCGTCATCGCGATTTGAATTTCGAACTCTGAATTTTCCAACAAGTCATAAGCAGTTAGATAGTGCTTTAGACTTGTTTGGACCTGAGAGCGTTGAACTTCGGCATTTCCCAACCAACGGTAGGCGCGTCCCTGAAGGGAGTTATAGCCAATTTTTCGAGAGATATTAATAACGTCATGAAGAAGAAGTTCACCTTGCCAGACTTCATCGGCCTCCACCAATTCTACTGCTTGATTCAGTTTTGCCTCGGCAATAACCCACTGCAAATTATGAATGGTACCGAATTCGACTAGGTTTGGGATTTTAGGTAGAGGAACACCTTCATAACGCTCAAGATAAATACGAGCAAAATAATACAGAGCTTGGGATTCTGGTGAGGCGTCTTTAGGTAGTGAAAGTTCACTGGATTTAATTGATCGCGGTTTGCCGATGGAGTCAAAGTAGAACTCAAGCATCGGATAATCGTCTTTAGCGATATGGTGCCTTAGGTAACTCTCTTTGTTTGGTTGTTCAGAGGCAAAGCTAGAAGACAGACAAAGTGTACTTAGGACAATCGGAAAAATAGTTCGTAACGTTTTAAGCGGGAAAAGCATTAGTTTGGTGATAAGAGCTGACTCTTATAATTGAAACACATGTGAAGTCTATCACTTATTCTGAGTGATTACCCATAGATTTAGGCAGTCTATCTATGCTTGTAAAACCTTTATCAGATCAATGTTTGTAGGGGGTTGAAATTACGGGAATTAAAAAAACGAAGGACTTTGGAGAAAGGAGAGAGTCGGCTGATGAACCCTAACCAGATACAAACGAACTGAAGTTGTTAGAAGCTTAAAAGAGGAGAGTGAGTTAGAAAACAAAGAGAGGGATCTTCCTTAAAAAAACGTTTGATCTCTAAAATTTCATCTCGTTGTCATAAATATTTAATATTGCTATGTCTTGTGGAAAAAGGCGTTTTTAGACATAGTGTTATTAAGCCATGAAAAACTGGCTGTTCCCATCAAAAAGGAGATTGCCTATGCACAACGAAATGATTCAACCTTCTCGCTTCGGTATTATCGGTCGTACTTGTATTGCTTCAGTACTGATGATCGCAGGTGTTTTCACTCTCATTCAATGAGACAGTAACGAATCATCACTGATAAGAAAACCATAGCAAAATTCAGGGAATTACCTTAATAAAAAATAAGGTATTCCCCTGAAAATCTCGCCTAAATCTCTTTTCTTAACTCAACAAGCTAAAAACCAACGCACTTACTGCAACAATACCTGTCATTAGTACAAAGTATGTAGATGCTTTCCCACGATACTTCTGCAGCCCTTTCACTTTATATACCGCTAACATCGGCATAATAAATAAGATCATGGCAATGACTGGACCTGATAGAGCTTCCATCATGCCTAGTATGCTTGGGTTCATGATTGCTGCAATCCAAATAGACACAAACAGTACGACTACACTGATGTGATCAACACGTCGTTTTGGCATATCAGAATGCTTAGTGATCAAACCATTCAGGCTTTCGCGCGCGCCAAGGAAGTGACCAAGGAATGAAGAAGTAATGGCAACGAAGGCGACAAGTGGTCCCAAAGTTGCAATGAATGGGTTTTCTGTTGCGTTAGCTAAGTAAGACAATACCGATACGTTTTGTGCTTTTGCTTCTGCCAATTGCTCCGGGGAAAGAGCAAGCACGCATGAGAAGACAAAAAGCAGCACAAATGCGATCAGCATAATGCTTGTGCGGCGCAAGATCAGCTCTGATTTTACATCGGCACCTTCTTCATAGTGTCGGCGTTGTACATTCGCAAAACTTGAGATCGCCGCAGCGTGGCTAAATGAGAAGATGACGACTGGAATCGCCAGCCACATTGTGCTTGCGAAAGATGACATTTCTGGTGCATCCATCACTGGCATGCTCCAGTTTGGCATTAGATAAAATGAAAGAAACGCCAGAATCGCAACCAACGGGTAAACCATGATAGCGAACGCACGTAGCATCACTTTTTCACCCGCCATCATGATAGCAATCAAACTGAATACTAATACGCCAGATAGTAGGGCACGTGGCAGTGGCTCCATACCCGCTTGGTTGACCATAAAGCTGTCAACGGTGTTGGTAATACCTACGCCATAGATAAGTAGAATCGGGAAGATAGAAAGAAAATACAGCAGCGAAATCGAACGACCAGCTTTCGCTCCGAAGTGCTCTTCTACAACATCTGTAAAGTCTGCATTTTTGATTTTGGATGACAGCACAAAGCGAGCAAGACCTCGGTGCGCTAAGTAAGTCATTGGATAAGCGAGGATCGCCATAACAACTAAGGGCCAGAAACCACCGATGCCTAGGTTAATAGGAAGAAATAGAATGCCTGCACCCACGGCAGTACCAAACAAGCTTAATACCCAGTGAGTATCATGTTTTGTCCAATTATTTGTTGTGTTTAATTCACTAAAATTTAACGTTTCTCGAGATTCTTTCACTTAAAACTCGCCTTTATAAAAATAATAATCGCGCGGATGTTATATGTTTTAGTGATAGTTATCACATTGGTGGAGTGGTGAATCATGCTGGTGAAAAGCCAGTGGTGTAAATTATCGAACCATGAAAATTTGCAAAAAGCGATATATAGTTTCAATTTTACATATTAAAACTGAAACTATATCGTGAAATTTAACGACTTTTTGGTTTTAGATGTTGTGGTTAAGCTTTGTTCGATAACTTTGTAAGGTAGTCATGTAAGGGAAGTGGCTTAGCAACACCAAACCCTTGAGCAAACTGAATATTTAGCGACTCTAGGGTGTCAATATGTGCTTGTGACTCCACAAATTCGGCAACGGTTACTAATTTCATGCTGGTGGCAACTTGGCTGATGGCTTGAACGATAATTCGGTCGTTTTCACTTTCAACGATATTTTTTACAAAAGAGCCATCAACTTTGAGCACATCCAGTGGGAGGCGACGTAAATAGTCAAAACTGGCGTATCCGGTACCAAAGTCGTCCAATGCGATGGTCGACCCCGATGCGCGAAGAAGATCGAGATTGTGAATAGCGATGGGTTCATTGCGCAGCGCATCCGACTCGGTTATCTCAAAGCACAGTTTATCCATTGGTATATGATGCAACCTAGCTTCTGCCTGTATGTCTTCCGCCATCCCTTCATAATTGAGCGCCTTAGCGGTCAAGTTGATGGCACAGCGTCCAACAAGGTTCCAATCTTCCACTTGCGCCTTTAGTGCGCTGAACGTGTGTTCAATAACCCACTGATCTAATTCTAATTCGAGTCCAAACTCATTGATCAACGGGAAGAACTCAGCAGGTGACATGAGCTCACCTGGGTTTGGCTTTAACCTCAGAAGGATTTCGAAATGCGCGGCTTGAGGTGTTAGCGTCAGGGCGCGATACGGCTGACAATAGAGCTCAAACTGATTCTCACGAAAGCACTGTTGGATAAAGCTGAGTTGATTGAGTGTGTTAGATTGCTGGTGGTTGTGAGTTACCCAACTCACACAGCTTTGCTGATGAGCTTGTTGCTCACACAGTTTAGAGATAAGTGGATCAAGGTTACTATTACCAAAGATTGAAGCGCACTGAATCGTTCGTTTTACGAGACTAATAGCTTTGTCGTCGAAGTAAAAATAGAAGCTATCTAGTAGGCTAATCAGAGTATCGAGCTCTTTTTCCATGTTTGGTAAGCGGGGCGCGATGCAGAGTAAACCACTCGCAAAAGGAGGCAGGTAGGCGCGCTGCAAGTGCTCAGTATTTGATGCGAGATATTGACTGAGCTGTTTCATTAATTGCGCTCTACCATGATGACCTAGACCACTTAGCTTCGACAACGTAGGCTCAAGGTCTATGTAAATCAAAGTAGCATTCGTGTGCTTTGCGACATCGTCTTTAAGTTGCGCGAGATTGTACAACCCCGTGAAGCTGTCGATACGCTCTTTACGAATGGCATTGCGTGTGGTGACGTAGTTTTTAATCGTGTGAGCGCCAAGCATAAACGTAAGCATGGTGAGAACAAACAACACCAAAAGCATGGCGTAAACTTGCTCTCTAGAGAGAATATCCGCGTTGAAGCGTTTTATGATGCTTTCGATACAAATCAATAAAGTGGCGGCGCCTACCAACATTGGTCGTACCAAGCCAAACTTGCCTAACGCCATGCCTACCAGACAAAGCAAAATTAAACTCAAGGTGTTGAGTGTTAGTGGGTTAGTCGTTGATATAGCCGCCACAAGGAAAAGCGCACAAATCATCAGCCATAGTCTGAAATGCAAAGGGCTGGAATGGGCGTCCATCATGGCGCGGTCGAGCTTTAAATAGGGCGCATTATCACCATCGAGCACGTAGCTCAGTCCTAGGCTTAATAAAGGGGTCAGTACCATTTGCGTTAAAATCGCACTCAAAACCGAATAGGCGATAAACTCAAAAGAAAAATCTGGCGTTCCTCCAAGAAGAGCATTGATCATAAGCAAAAGTGCAGTGTTCGCTATTGGGTAAAGAATGCCGATTAAAATGGCGAAGTAACCTAACTTTAGTGTGAAGTTGTAAGCCAGTACACGCTTCAATGCAGCGCGATAAAGTTGGCAAAATAGTAATGGCAGGGTGGGCAAAAAGAAGGCAAATAATAGCGCCATCCCCCAAGGACGCTGGGAGAAGACGGTATAGTAAAATAGCAGGCTCGCGACAATGGTCGGCAATACTCGCCAACTGTATCTTAAGGTCACAGCAACGACAAAAGCGGCTGTGAAAGAGAGTACATGGACACGATCTTGCGAGATAACATAGAAATTAGACAGGCTATAACTGACTTGTATCGCGCAAAAAATTAGGGTTTGAATGCCTAAAAACTGCCACCACTTTTTATTTTTATAATCGAGCAAAGGGTTGATTTGCTCGAATCCAGACATCGACATTATTCAACTCTAATTATGACAACTTAATTGAAGCGCTGACGTAAACGCTAGCGGTACATTTTCGTAATGAATCGCTTGCTAATGAGCCTGATTGCTCAATAAGGACGACTGCTTTCGTCTCGTTATTATTATTTTTGTATATAAGAGCGGCGATTATTCAACAAAAAACGACCAACAATCAAATAAAAACTGGTATGACGTTCCATTAGTTAAAACTGGCTCTCATCATCAAGAATTGGTCTGACCAAAGCAAAAAGAAGTATACCCAAGGAGACTCGCCCTTCGGGAGCATGTCATTGAGTTGATTTCTGCGTCACCCAACTTGATGACAACGCTCTAAACCCTGCATCTTGAAGTCATTTGGGTATATCAATGTGAACTGCATGAAATCGTTAGGTTTTATCGCGCTTTGCAACTATATTCACTCGGAGAGTTTTATAAGGAAACATTGCCAATGCAGATCACCTCAGCAGATAAAAATGATTTAGCAGCTCTATATACACTGGAGCACAAGTTATTTGGTCATCACGCTTACCCTCAATTTTTCTTTCGACAAGCATTTGATTGTTGGTCTCAAGGTTTGTTAGTAGCCAAAGAAGAAGGGCAAATAGCTGGTTATGTGCTGATGGCGACAAGTGATGAACAAAACACGCAATGGATTCTGTCATTAGCGGTAGATGCGACACACAGAGGCAAGGGGGTTGCGCGTTTGCTAGTGGATAAGGTGCTAAGTAAAGTTGAAACAGGCTCAGTAGTGAAGCTAACCGTTGATCCTGACAATATACCAGCCTTCAAACTGTACTCATCGCTTGGATTTGTTGTGGTCGCGGAAGAGGATAACTATTTTGGCGATCAAGAATCGCGCTTGGTGATGCAACTCGCTTGCTAGTGCTGCACTTCTGTGAAACAAATCCGCACCTAATCAGTGCATAACCAAATATAAAGAGAAAACGGATCTTTATAAGTTATTGAAAATGAATGGTATTCATAGTTGGCATTGGGATTGCAGATTAGATTGTGTTCATCGTTAACTCGATGCGCCGCTTTCCCTTAGCAGGCGGTTAAGCGGATAGGGTATTACTTTTTTGAGCTTTTATAGGCAATGCAGCCTCTCTCGTTTCGGGAGAGGTTTTTTTTCGCTTGTAGCTCGCCATTGGAAGCAAAAATCAGGGGGCTTAATGTCGCAAGGATGCAAGAAAACCACTTGTCCCTATTGTGGTGTTGGATGTGGTGTTGAGGTTAATGCTAAAGGAATTGTTGGGGATGCGTGTCATCCGGCGAATGCGGGTTCATTGTGCGTAAAGGGTGTGGCATTGGCAGAAAGTTTAAATATGCCGTCACGGTTGTTGTATCCGAAATTTGTAAGTCAGGAGCGACCTCAGGGTAAGGAAGTACAGTGGCAGCAGGCGACAGATCTGATTGCAGAAAAGATCCACCAAGCAAAGGCGGAGTTTGGACCTGATTCGGTCGCAATGTACGTTTCTGGTCAGTTGCTGACAGAGGACTACTATATCGCCAACAAATTGATGAAAGGTTACGTCGGCAGCGCGAATATTGATACTAACTCGCGTTTGTGTATGTCTTCGGCGGTTGCGGCTCATGTACGAGCATTTGGTGAAGATGTCGTTCCCGTCAATTACGATGACATTAATAATACCGAACTATTGATCATATGCGGTGCCAATACCGCATGGACACATCCTGTGTTGTTCCGCCGAATCCAACAAGCGAGAGAGAAGAATCAAAATTTAAAATTGGTGGTGATTGACCCTCGTGAAACGGTCACCGCGCAGCAAGCGGATTTGCATCTACCGATTAAAAACGATGGTGATGTGTCACTCTTCAATGGGCTACTTAAGTTTCTTATTGAGCAGCAATACATTGATTCTCAATACATAAACTCCTATACCGACGGGTTTGAGGCGCTTGCAGAAGAAGTTTCTGATTTGCGTTACGATGTCACTAATCTCTCGTCTTCCATTGGTATATCAGAAGAAAAACTCACGACATTCTTCCAATGGTTCGCACAAAGCCCAACCGCAATCACGCTGTTTTGCCAAGGGGTTAACCAAGCTGAAAATGGTGTCGATAAAGGCAATGCCATTATTAATGCACATTTGGCGACAGGTAAGATTGGGAAAGCTGGTTGCGGACCGTTTTCTATTACAGGTCAGCCGAATGCGATGGGTGGGCGAGAAGTCGGTGGATTGGCAAACCAGTTAGCGGTTCATCGCGCTTTTGACGCAGAGTCTATCAAGGAGGTACAAGCGTTTTGGGATTCACCAGAAATTGCCACTAAGCCCGGATTAAAAGCCGTCGAGCTGTTTGAGGCGGTAGAACGTGGTGAGATTAAAGTTCTTTGGATCATGGCAACCAATCCCGTTGTCTCTTTACCAGATAACCAATTGGTAAAACGTGCGCTAGAGATTTGTCCATTTGTGATTGTTTCAGATATCACAGCGGATTCGGATGTAGCGCATTACGCGAACCTGCTGCTGCCCGCCGCTGGGTGGGGGGAAAAGCAAGGCATGGTGACCAACTCTGAGCGTCGACTTTCAAGGCAGCGCCAGTTTCAAACACCTCCCGGTGAAGCAAAATCGGATTGGTGGGCGATAAACCAAGTTGGGCAAGCTTTGTGTGAACTAGAGAAGACCAAGAGTGGTTTTGCATTTACCTCAGAACACGAGGTATTCAGGGAGTATGCGGCGATGACAGGCATGAATGCAGATTCGCCATTGAAGCTAGATCTTTCTCAACACGCGAACTTAACCGAGCAAGAATACGAAGAGTGGGTGCCGATACAATGGGGAGGAGAGCGTCCTTTTTCTGATGGCGTCTATTCACATCCAGATGGAAAAGCGCGTTTTGTCGTGACCAGCGAATTGCCCCAACGCTTAGAGAGAACAAAAGGTTGGTGGCTCAACACGGGTAGGCAACGCGATCAATGGCATACCATGACGCGCACAGGGCATATCGCACACCTTGCTGCCTCTGAGCTAGAACCAACCGTGTACATGAACACACTCTCTGCTACTCAAAGTCGCTTAAAAGCAGGACAACTCACCAAGCTGTTCCAGCCCACTTCAAACACCAGTATTTATGCCAAAGTTGCCATTGATGAAGGTTTAGGTTTTCAAGAGCTGTTTATGTCAATGCACTGGGCGGGTCGATATGGCGGTGAAAGCGGTGTTAACGCAATAGTAAACAGCGCGAAAGACCCTATTTCTGGGCAGCCTGCGTTTAAGTCGTCTTATGTTGAAGTGCAAGACACAGCAGTAAAAACCTACGGTATGTTCATCGGTACACAGTTTGATTCTGGCAAGTTTCTCTACAGCGCATTTCAAGCAGAAAGTAATTTGGGCATCTGGCGCTTTGCACACGATAAAAGACCAAAGAAGCAGAGTTTTTGTCGAACGGAAAAGAGCCGCAGGATTACGATAGATATTGCCCAGGGTTGGCTAGCGGTGGATTACGACCTTGTTGGAGACGTTCGTATCATTCGCTCTGTTTTAGTGGTGTCTAGTGAACCAATTCAAACCGACTACACCAACTTTACCGGCTTGATTGGCAAACCTATGGAGCTATCGCAACTGCTTACCATCACTCAATCGCAGAGCAGTGCCAAACTGGTCTGTAGTTGTTTCCGCGTCACCGATAAACAAATACATGACGCGATGGAGAAACAAGACTGCACGTCAGTGACCCAACTTCAAAACAAACTCAAATGCGGTACTAACTGTGGCTCGTGCGTCTCTCAAATCAAACAAATGGTCGACAGCCATCAGCATCAAAAGGGCAAGCAGCAAGCGAACCAGCAAAGTCTGGCTATTCAAATAAAGTAAGTCACAAAGAGGATAAGCACATGGAAGCGCCTTATCAAAAGTCTTGGTTTAAGAAAGGACAAGCGAGTCAGAAACAAGAACGTTCGTCTCGCTTTTCTAAGCATGACCAAGCAAGCAAACTGAACCAACTTTTAGAAAATAACAACGCAACTCTAGATGCGAACCAAAAAGGTTTTGTGTCGATTGTTGGAGCAGGGCCGCACGATCCTGACTTGTTAACCGTGAAGGCTGTGAAAGCGATTATGTCGGCAGAGGTTCTGCTGTACGACCGTTTGGTTAACAAAGATATTTTGGAGTTGGCTTCGCCACAAGCCGATTGGATTTACGTGGGCAAACGATGCGGACAACCAAGTATTGGTCAGGAAGAAATCTGTGATTTGATGGTATCGCTCGCTCAGCAAGGAAAGCGAGTTGTACGCTTAAAAGGGGGAGATCCTTTCGTATTTGGCCGTGGAGGCGAAGAGGCGTTAGCACTCGTCAAACACTCAATCGCTTACGAAGTCATCCCCGGTATTACTGCTGCGATTGGATGTTCAGCAAACAGCTTGATTCCGCTGACTCATCGTGGCGTTGCTCGCAGCGTTACCTTTGTGACAGGGCAAGTGGTAACAGGCGCATTTGAGGCGTGGAGCCAACTGATGCAAAGCGGACAAACGTTAGTCTTCTATATGGGGTTAGAAAAGTCATCGCAAATACAAACGGGTTTAATAGGCTCTGGTTTGAGAGCAGATTTCCCAGTCGCGATAATCACTCATGGTTGCAGCCCTCAACAACAAGTGCACGTTACACAACTCAATCAGCTCAATGATTTATCGATTACACTTAAAGGCGTGAGCCCAGCATTGATTGTGATGGGAGAAGTTGTCAAACTGCGCGAACAACTAATAGAAACCGTACAGTCAGTGACGGAATACGAGGGAATATGAGCAGCATTTTGGAATGTATTAGAACAGTCGGTCGTGGCGAACGTGGTAGAAAACCACTGAACTTTGACCAAGCGTTTCGAGTTATGGATGAATACCTAAACGGTGAGTGCGATGATGATCAGATGGCGATGTTATTGATGCTGATCCGCGTACAGAACGAGACTCAACAAGAAATCGCTGGCTTTGTGAAAGCATTCCAATCCCGCATGCCGACTATTGGTGCAGATATTGATTGGCCATGTTATGCGGGCAAACGTGAAGCGGCAGGTCAGCCTTGGCATCTGTTGGCAGCGAAGATCCTTGCCGATAATGGCCATAAAGTGCTGATGCACGGCTATCATGACCGTCAATCTGGTCGTTTACACGCCGAAGATTACCTCGATAAGTTTGCTATTACCAAAGCGGAATCAACAGAAGAAGCAAAGCGTGTATTAGAAACACAAAACATTGTGTATCTGCCGCTAAGTGCGTTTGTACCCCAAGCAGAAACCATGATCGGTTGGAAGAATCGTTATGGGCTTAGAACGCCGATTAATACCGTGGTTCGAGCATTGAATCCGGGGCAGGCGACGGTTGGTATTCGTGGTAGCTTCCATCCTGGATTCCAACAACTTCATGCTGAAGTCGAATACGAGATTGGTCAAACCGCTCATGCCGTTGTGTCATTCAAAGGACAATCGGGTGAGTCAGAATACAACCCGAAAGTAAGTCAAACCGTATGGTTAAGCCAAACAAGTGGCGTGACATCGCATTACTGGACGGAGCAAATGCTGTCTGAGGTGCCAATGCCTGCGAACTGCCCGTTTGGGACGTCAGAAGATGACATGAACCAAATGGCGAATACGGTTCTCGCTACCATGACAGTGGTCTTGTTTGCACAAATGCATGATCGAGAAAAAGCCTTTGAACGTGCCTTTAGTTATTGGCAGACGTACTGTCATTACGAGTAATTTTGAGTTGACTGGCTAAACCAAAGTATTGGTTTTAGACAAATCCACTCAAAACAAACAACGCAAAGTTGTTGAATCTGAATCCATTATCTATTGTTTGAAGAAGGTTAAAGATCCTAGCTCACCAGTGATGTGTTTCACCACCTTGTTCCGTATCAGAGAGGTGAAACTGCAGTTTTGACCTCAATTGCGCTCATTCTTTGCTTCGCTTTTGAGAATTTGAAATTCCCATATGGTAAGACACAGAGGACATGGATAATGGTTCTAAAGCATACCACTCCCACTAAAAAGGCTTCTCATCCTATCCCGCAAGAAGCCTTCGATTGGTACGATGAATACGCACACGGAAAGATCTCACGCCGCGAGTTCCTCAATCGACTCGGTGGGCTCGCAGTGCTGGGTTTTAGCATGACGGCACTGGTCGATGCGCTAACCCCGAATTACGCACTCGCAGAACAAGTTTCGTTTAACGATCCTGACATCAAAGCAACTTACGAAACCTTTCCATCTCCAAACGGGCATGGAGAAGGGCGCGGTTATTTGGTTATGCCACAGAAGAAGACCTTGAAATCGCCGACCGTGTTGGTGATTCATGAAAATCGCGGATTGAACCCTTATATCAAAGACGTGGCTAGGCGACTCGCCAAAGACGGTTTTATTGCTTTTGCTCCAGATGCGCTGTACCCACTTGGTGGCTACCCGGGGAATGATGATGAGGGTCGCGCTATGCAGAAAGAGATGGACAGAGCCAAGATTGAACAAGACTTTATTGCAGCCGCTAACTTCCTCAAACAATACGAGGGTGGCAACGGTAAATTGGGCGCGGTCGGGTTCTGCTTCGGTGGATACATCGTCAATATGCTTGCAGCGGTAATGCCAGAAGAGCTTGATGCAGGTGTGCCTTTCTATGGAACACCTGCGGCGCAAGAGATCCAAAAGCAAGTCAAAGGACCGTTGATGATTCACTTTGCAGGGCTCGATAAGCGTGTTAACGACACATGGCCTGCTTATGAACAGCAATTGATTGCAACCGACGCACAGTATCAAGCGCTAATGTATGAGAACGTCAATCACGGTTTTCATAACGACTCAACAGCCCGCTATGCGCCAGAAGAAGCGGCGCTCGCTTGGGAACGCACACTAGGATTCTTCCAACAACATCTCGCTTCCAGTTAATAACGCTTCAAGTTTAGTTGGCACATTCCTTGTTATGTCTCTCTTAGTGAGTGAGATATAAACAAGGAATGTGCATGACTCAATCAACGTCAAAAACACCCATCATAGTATGCTGTGATAGCCTCCAAGAGCAGGCTCGATTATCGAGCTTATTGAGCAAAGATTACGACGACATCATCGGTTGCCAATTGGCACAGCTAGAAACGCTTATGCAGCGAGAGCCGTCAGCAAGCGTTGTGGTTGGATGGCAGCAACCAACCGCAGAACTGCGTTTAATTGTCGATTTCTGCCGCAGAAAATCGGCACCACTTCTTATTGTCTTAAAGCAATTATCATCCAATGATATCAATCGTTTATCAGAAAAAATGGACTATGTGCTCATGCCGCACGATAGTGAGTTTGCGCTTCAGCCTTGGATTGAACATGCGACATTAGTGAGAGCGAAATTCGAAAGTATGCAATCGGAAATTGAATTACTGACCAATAAGATTGAAGAGCGCAAGTTGGTGGAAAAAGCCAAAGGTCTGCTGATGAAGATGCACAGCGTTGATGAAGATCAGGCTTATAAAGCGCTAAGAAATTCAGCCATGCAATCGAGCCAAACGCTCGCACAAGTTGCCAAGAATTTGATAACTACTTTGGAAGTGTTGGATTAGTTTTTCTACCACTTTGGGGTTAGGGCGCATTTTCTAACGTGGTGCGTGTTGCACTATCAGCAAGCAATAACAGGGAATAACAAACGGTAGAATAAACTAATTGGTTGTATTTAAAGTAAAAAATAAGTTGGCACAGTAATTGGATTAGTAGAGTTGGGTTTATTGTTGAATCGCTTATCTCAATTATCAACGGCGGTAATTGTAGACTTAGCAACGGCGCTACTGCTCTTCGGAGTAGTGGCGCTTTTTTTATGGGAGCAAACCAATGAAATGGAGTTCGATGCTGAAAGTGTCAGCAATTTCGTTATCGGTATTCACCACGGTCAGCGTAAAGGCAGAGTTGGGTGAGCCAGAAATTGAAGACCTGAAGTTTGGTTTTATTAAGTTAACCGATATGGCACCGCTGGCGGTTGCTTATGAGAAAGGCTTTTTTGAAGACGAAGGCTTGTACGTCACTTTAGAAGCGCAAGCAAACTGGAAGGTGCTATTAGACCGAGTCATCGACGGTGAGCTTGCTGGCGCGCACATGCTTGCTGGTCAGCCATTGGGCGCGACGATTGGTGTCGGCACAAAAGCAGAAGTGATTACCGCGTTCAGTATGGATTTGAACGGCAACGCAATCACGGTTTCCAATGATACTTGGGAACAGATGAAGCAATACATTCCAAAACAACCAGATGGTAAACCAGTTCACCCAATCAAAGCGGATGCCTTAAAACCTGTGGTCGACAGCTATCTGGATAAGGGTAAACCGTTCAACATGGGCATGGTGTTTCCTGTATCGACGCACAACTATGAGTTGCGTTACTGGTTAGCGGCAGGCGGGATTCATCCAGGTTTTTACGCACCAGATTCAGGCGATAACAGTGGCCAGTTGGATGCTGACGTTCTATTGAGTGTTACACCGCCACCACAAATGCCAGCCACAATGGAAGCGGGCACGATCAAAGGGTACTGCGTAGGCGAACCATGGAACCAGCAAGCCGTATTTAAAGGTATTGGTACGCCAGTCGTGACCGATTACGAGATCTGGAAGAACAACCCAGAGAAAGTGTTTGGTGTTTCCAAAGCTTGGGCTGAGAAGTATCCAAACACGCACATTCGCGTAGTGAAAGCCTTGATTCGAGCGGCACATTGGTTGGATGAAAACGACAATGCCAACCGCCAAGAAGCAGTGAAGATGCTATCAAAAAGCGAATACGTTGGAGCGGATGCCGAAGTTATCGCCAACTCAATGACGGGCACATTTGAATACGAGAAAGGCGACAAACGAGACGTGCCAGACTTCAATGTGTTCTTCCGTCATAACGCCACTTATCCGTATTACAGCGATGCGATTTGGTATCTGACTCAAATGCGTCGCTGGGGACAAATCTCAAGCGAGAAATCCGATGATTGGTACATGGATGTGGCAAAAGAGGTTTACCGTCCTGATATCTACCAACAAGCGGCTCAAGCGCTAATTGAAGATGGTGTGTTGAGCAAAAAAGACTTCCCAGATTTCAATGCTGAAGATGGCTTTCGTGCGCCACAAACACACTTTATCGACAACATCGTTTATGACGGTCGCGAGCCAAATAAATATCTAGAGAAGTTCTCTATCGGGCTTAAAGGAAAAGACAAGGTTTAACCATAACGATAAACGCCACAGGCGAGGGGATTCGCTTGTGGCAACAAGGATGTAAATTTCTTAGGAGTGAGTATGTCTAGTAATGTCATTTCCCTTTTTCCTGCTAAGCAGGTAGTGAACCGAAGTCGGTTGGTGCTTTTGCCCGTCATTGGCTTGCTGATCTTTTTGGCAATGTGGCACTTAGCAGCGAGAGAAGTGCAAACTTCATTAGGTACGCTACCGGGACCTGTGCAAACTTTTCAGCAGTTCAGCAACCTTGTCGATGACCATTGGCAAGAGCGAGAAAAGGAACAAGCGTTTATCGAGCGTCAGGAAAAACGTAATGCTGCGAAGTTAGCCAAGAATCCGGACGCGGAAGTGAAGATTCGTCCCTACACAGGTAAACCGACGTTCTTCGACCAAATCATAACAAGCTTAGTGACCGTAACTGCGGGCTTTTTGCTGGCGACGGTTATCGCGATTCCGCTTGGCATCGTGCTTGGTCTTAATCAAGGGCTGTATCAAGCGTTCAACCCAATCATTCAACTGCTCAAGCCCGTATCACCTTTAGCTTGGCTGCCTATCGTCACTATGGTGGTGAGTGCCACTTATGTGAGTGATGACCCGATGTTTGCTAAGTCGTTCATCAACTCTCTGATCACTGTAGCGCTGTGTAGCTTATGGCCGACGCTGATTAATACCGCTGTGGGTGTAACGAGCGTTGATAAAGACTTAATCAACGTGAGCAAAGTGCTTCAACTTTCGTGGTGGCAGCACATTCGTACCATCGTTTTACCTTCTGCCATTCCAATGATCTTCACAGGTTTACGTCTCTCTTTAGGTATCGCTTGGATGGTATTGATTGCGGCAGAAATGCTCGCTCAGAACCCAGGGTTGGGCAAGTTCGTTTGGGATGAGTTCCAGAACGGCAGCTCGGCATCATTGGGTCGCATCATGGTGGCAGTCATCACTATTGGTTTTATCGGTTTGATGCTCGATAGAGGCATGCTGCAACTTCAAAAGTGGCTGTCTTGGAATAAACAACAAGCGTTGAGATAAGGGAAAAGATCATGGAAAAAGCATTATTAGATCTAACGCGTTTAGGGATGCGATTCCCAACGCCAGATGGTGAGTTCATCGCGCTTAAGAACGTCGATTTACAAATCAATAAAGGTGAGTTTGTATCGCTGATTGGTCACTCTGGTTGTGGTAAATCAACGGTATTGAACTTAGTCGCAGGGCTACACATGCCAACAGATGGTGGTGTGATCGTTGATGGACGAGAGGTGGCAGGACCGGGACCCGACCGCGCGGTTGTGTTCCAAAACCATTCACTATTGCCTTGGCTCACTGTGTATCAAAACGTTGAGCTCGCAGTAAAGCAAATTGCCGGCAAAAAGGGCAAAGCGTGGATTCAGGAACAAGTGAACCACTATTTAGAGTTGATTCAAATGCAGCATGCTGCGCACAAAAAGCCGGATGAAATCTCGGGCGGTATGAAGCAGCGAGTCGGCATCGCCAGAGCACTGGCACTTCAACCAAAGGTTCTGCTGATGGATGAGCCATTTGGCGCGTTGGATGCGTTAACACGTGCACATTTGCAGGATGCACTGATGAAGATTCAAGCCGAGCTAAACAACACTGTCATCATGATTACCCACGACGTGGATGAAGCGGTGCTGCTCTCCGACAAAATCGTGATGATGACTAACGGACCGGCGGCAACTATTGGTGAAGTGTTAGAAGTGAATCTGCCTCGCCCTCGTGAGCGTGTCGCACTGGCTGATGATGCGCAGTATCAGAAGTGTCGACAAGCCGTGTTGAAGTTTCTTTACGAGAAGCAATCCAAAGTCGAGATTCCTGCTTCGAAAGAAGACCAACCCAAAACCGCAGCGCAAACGGCATAAGGAGGCAGCGATGAATAGTCCTTTAACGATTCCAGTAAAGAACGCATTGAGCCACATCGTTGTGGTAGGTAACGGTATGGTCGGGCAACACCTCGTCGAGCAATTAGTGCAGAAAAACGCGCATTTGGAGCACCGAATTACCGTGATTGGTGCAGAGCGTTTTATCGCGTATGACCGTGTACAGTTGTCCTCTTTATTTGCGGGTAAGTCTCATGATGATTTGATGCTGAGTAACCAAGAATGGTACGACATGCATGGCATCCAACTCGTACTTGGCAGCCAAGTAACAGGCATCGACAGAGAGCAAAAGCGCATTCTGCTTGATGATGAAGATGTGCTGGGTTACGACCAACTTGTGCTCGCGACCGGTTCTTACCCGTTTGTGCCTCCAATTGAAGGTAAAGACCGCGACAACGTGTTTGTCTACCGCACGCTTGATGACCTTTCAAAAATCAAGAAGGCATGTGAAGGTGCAAGAGCGGGCGCAGTAATTGGTGGTGGCTTATTGGGTTTAGAAGCGGCAAACGCACTCAAACTATTGGGGTTAGAAACTCACGTTATTGAATTTGCTCCCCGCCTGATGCCCGTGCAGTTAGACGATGGTGCTGGCTTAGTGTTAAAAGAGAAGATTGAAGCGCTAGGGCTAACCGTTCACACCTCAACGGGTACGGAACGAATCTGCGATGGTGAAACGGCTAAGCATCGCATGGTGTTTAAAGACAAAGATCCTCTCGAAGTGGATGTGATTGTCTTTTCCGCAGGCATTCGCCCTCAAGATGAGTTGGCAAGGTTGGCTGAGCTAGAAGTCGGTGAACGTGGCGGGATTGTGATTAACAATCAATGCCAAACCAGCGATGAGAATATTTATGCGATTGGCGAATGTGCTCTTTGGGAGCAGAAGATCTTTGGTTTAGTCGCACCCGGTTACACCATGGCGAGAACCACTGCCGATGTCTTGACTGGTATGCCGAGCGAAGGTTTTAAAGGTGCAGACATGAGCACTAAACTTAAGCTGCTTGGGGTAGATGTGGCGTCTATCGGCGATGCACAAATGCAAACCGAAGGCGCACAAGAAATGGTATTGCAAGATGCGGTTGCAGGCATCTACAAAAAGCTGGTGGTTGATGCGAGTGGCACTCAATTGCTTGGTGCGATACTCGTTGGTGACAACAGTGACTACGATGCGCTCTTACAGTGTTATTTGAACAAAACTGTCTTGCCAGACCACGCAGCGAACCTGCTGTTTGATACTGGAATGCTGGACGGAGAGATGCCAGATAGCGCTATCATCTGCTCTTGTCACAACGTCACAAAAGGTGACTTAGTTGCCGAGATTCAAGCCGGCACTACCAACCTGACAGACCTTAAAGCCAACACCAAAGCCGGTACTGGCTGTGGTGGCTGTAGCAATATGGTGAAGTCGGTATTGGATACTCAATTGGCAGCCATGGGGGTAGAGGTTAACAACCACCTTTGTGAGCACTTTGAGCTCAGTCGCCAAGAGATGTTCCATATTTGCCAAGTGGAACAAATCAAAGACTTCGACACCTTAATTGCACTGCATGGCAAGGGGCATGGGTGTGATATTTGTAAGCCTACAGCGGCATCGGTGTTTGCTTCTTTGTGGAATGAACACATCATGGAGCCTCAACATCAATCTCTGCAAGATTCTAATGATGCCTTTATGGCAAATCTGCAAAAAGATGGTTCTTACTCGATTGTACCTCGTGTTCCGGGCGGCGAAATCACACCAGACAAACTTATCGTACTTGGTGAAGTCGCTCAGCAATACGATCTGTACACCAAGATCACTGGCGGTCAGCGTGTGGATTTATTTGGTGCGCAGTTAGAACAGCTTCCTGAAATCTGGCAAACCTTAATTGATGCCGGTTTTGAAACAGGGCACGCCTACGGCAAGTCGGTCCGCACCGTGAAATCTTGCGTCGGTTCTACTTGGTGTCGCTATGGTGTTGATGATTCAGTTGGATTAGCCATCGAGTTAGAGAACCGCTACAAAGGATTGCGAGCGCCCCATAAGCTTAAGTTTGCCGTATCGGGCTGTACTCGCGAGTGTGCAGAAGCGCAAAGTAAAGACATTGGGGTGATCGCCACTGAAAACGGCTGGAATCTATACGTTTGTGGTAATGGCGGCATGAGACCACGACACGCTGATTTGTTTGCATCCGACTTATCCAAATCAGAGTTGATCACCATGATCGACCGAGTATTGATGTTCTACGTCAGCACCGCAGATCGCTTGCAGCGTACGTCGGTGTGGATGGTGAACATGGAAGGGGGCTTAGATTACCTTAAACAAGTGATTTTGGATGACTCTCTCAACCTATGTGATTCATTGGATGAGCAGATGGCGCGCGTCGTAGATACCTATCAGTGTGAGTGGAAGAGCACGTTGGATAATCCTCAAAAATTGCAACGCTTCCGTCCTTTCTTGAACAGCACGTCGGGTAGCAAAGTCTTGCCGTACCAACGTGTGCGCGGTCAGCGTATTCCAGTGAAACAGGAGGTGTAAATGGCAGCTTTAACCACAGTGAAATTGTGTCAGCTTGATGACCTAATGCCGTTCATCGGTGCCACTGTATTGATTGAAGGCGAGCATGTCGCGTTATTCTACATTCCTGATAACGGTGTTTACGCTGTTCAGGATTGGGACCCAATTGGTAAGGCTTATGTGATGAGTCGAGGGATTGTCGGTGATATTGATGGTGAGATGTGTGTTGCATCACCACTGTACAAACAGCATTTCAGCTTAAAGAGCGGGCAGTGTTTAGAAGACGAAGCGCACTGTCTAAAAACGTGGCAAGTAACGATCGACGATAATCAGGTTTGTTATTTAGTCGAAGAATGATCTCCGAAGTTAGCTTGCTCGATATGAGTGAATTCTTAGCGTAAGAGACAAGCGAATAAAGCTCCAGAGACACCACAGTATGGCTCTGGAGCTTTTTACTATTTGGAAGGATTCACTTGTAGTTCGGTATAGCCAGTCGAGTTGTCCATCGCTCTGGTAAACTCAAGTTCTGAGTAAGAATGGATGATCAACTCTGCGGTGGTATCTATAACCGTGCCTTCCATTAAATGTCCACCCCAGACTCGTCCCTCACGATCAGACACCGAGATATGAACGTGTTGATGTTCAGGCGTCAGGGTTCCCATCACAGAGACGATTTCAAATGGTTCTTTTTTGGTTAACGTACTCTCTGCACCTGCCAAACGAAGGTTGAGGTCAGAGACACAGCCAACGCATGAGGCAATCGAGCCTGCTTTGATACCATGCTGCTCGACCAATTTTGCTAGGCTCAACTTTAAGTCCATGCCTTTGGTAAGACGTACTGCTATCACTTCAATCGACATATTACTTCCTAATCAAAACCAGCAAGCAGGAAAGCGCAGTATCCAAGTCGGCATAACGTTTGGCTTTGCCAAGTACGCGCATGCCTTGCATGTTGTTGAGAACGAAACGAGCGAGTTCTTCTGGTTTCAGCGTTTTCGGCACTAAGGTTTCTTTTTGAGCATTGGTCAGCGCATCCGCAATGATGTCGATAAGATGGTCAAACAAAAAATGCCCTTTACGCAGTACATCATCGTCTTCACCAGCGTGCTCAATCAACGCATTTTGGATAAAACACCCACAGTTGCGTTTGCGTTGCAGCTCAGCAAAAGATTTAAGGAACGATTCCAACTCAGGTAAAGACGCATCGTCTTTTTCCAAATCATTCAGTGACGGTAGCGAGACCTTTTTTAAGTAAGTATCGAGCGCTTCGTAGTAGAGCTGTTGCTTGTCACCATAGGTGTTGTAAAGACTGAAGCGGTTGATGTTTAACTCGTCGGTGAGATCCGAGATAGACGTGTTCGCAAAGCCTTTGCGCCAAAACACATCCATAGCCACGAGAAGCTTTTCATCTCGGTCGAAGTTGGCTTTTCTTGCCATAAATTACCTGCCTGGGTCTGCTTATCGGGTAATTAAATTGCTTTGGAGGGATGGTACAGAGAACCTTTAGCGCTCGAACTGAACCAATATGATGAATACCCATCTATTCTTGGGTATCAGCCTCCAAATTCATGTGAACTCACAAACGGCATCAAAAATCTCGCTCAGCAAACAGACCCACAACTGTTTGAAAATTTTTGATAGTGAAGTTCTTGACTGATCGTTTATAAACTGGCTACAGTATATCCTAACCAATCGGTTAGAAAAAGATAAAAGGATGTGAAATGAAGCTCTATGAAACCGCAATGACTCCAAGTTGTAAGCGAGTTAGCATTTTTCTAAAGGAAATCGGTGGCGAGGTTGAGCGAATTGCGCTGAACGTTCGTGAGGGCGATAACCTATCTGAACCGTTTAAATCGAAAAGCGTGAACGGTAAAGTGCCTCTGCTGGAACTGGATGATGGCACGACGATCTGTGAAAGCGTGGCAATTTGTCGCTACCTAGATGAAGCGTTTGAAAATGATCTGGCGCTGTTTGGTGCTAACCAGCTCGAACGTGCTCAAGTGGAAATGTGGCATCGCGTTGTCGAATTCCAAGGTTTGTACACGGCTTTTCAGGCGTTTCGCAATATCACAGCAATTTACCAAGACCGTGAAAACTGTGTGGCTGCGTGGGGTGACGAGTCGAAATCCCGCGTATTAGAATTCCTACCAATTCTTGACAAGCGCCTATCAGAAAGCGAGCACATCGCCACGGACAACTTCACCATCGTAGACATTACCGGCTACATTTTTGTTGGTTTTACCGTAAATGGCTTGAGTATTGAAGTGTTCGAAACCTACCCAAATATTGCGCGTTGGTTTGAACAAGTATCGGTGCGTGAAGCGTTTCAAAGCTAACTCATAGCGTGATTTTTCTAAGCAGCAAGGCTTTTGTAGACTTGCTGCTTTTTGTCGTTTTAAGCGCAAAGATCTTCAATTTGTTCAGGTTTTCTCTTCTTTTTCTGCCTTTCTCCTATAATTAACTCTGTTAATGCAACAACATCAATTGGCTCTCACGGCGTTTTGGAACCTTGAGTTCTTAGTTTGTAGACGTCCCAATCATTATTGGACTTCACCAAGTAATGAAGGACACCAAGCGACAAGGAGAGGTTATGCGTGTTCGAAGTAAAACCATCAATGGCGTGTTGTGTACGCTGCTCGTAGCGTCTGTGTGCGGACTCGTTGCCATGTATCAAAACCACAGTCAGCAGCATCAACAAATCGAGTTGCTGCGTGGGCAATTGATGGAAAAAGAAAACCAAATCGTCATCTCGAATGAGGCGTTGTCTTACACTCGTTATCAACATCAACTTTTAGCGGAAGATTACAGCCGTTTCAGAGATGCACAGTCCATGAGTAGCGTGCTGCAATAAAGCAAACAGGCAAGGAGAGGTATGAAGTCCATATTGTTGGTCGACGACAGCAAAACGGTCTTGCTCTACATGACCAGTGCATTGCAAAAGCAAGGGTACGAGGTCATTGCCGTTGAAGATGGTGAGTCTGCGTTAGAAGTGCTGACTCACCGAACTGACATTCAGTTTGTCCTCAGTGATTTGATGATGCCGGGTATCAGTGGCATTGAGCTTTGCCGTGAGCTTAAATCGTCGGCGTTTTCTCGTTATATCTTCTTTGTGCTTCTCTCTTCCCGTAACGATCAAGAATCCATCATCAAAGGTATGGATGCAGGCGCCGATGACTTTGTCGACAAGAAGACGTCTGTAGAGGAACTACAAGCGCGTATCCGTGCGGGCTTTCGTACCTTAGAACTGCACAACACGCTCACGACAAAAAACCAAGAGCTCGATTTAGCGTATCAAACCATTCAGCAGGATTTGGATTCTGCCGGAGAGTTAATGGAACAACTGTTGCCCGTGGAAGAACAGATTCACACGGCACAATTTAGCTTCACTTATGTTCCTTGTACCAAGATCGGTGGGGATATGTTGGGCTATGTCGAGCTCGATGAGTCCCACGTTGCGTTTTATGTCTTCGATGTTTCCGGGCACGGTATTTCTTCGGCGTTAATGGCATTCTCGATTCAACAAACTTTGTCACAACGTAACAAATCGGAGTCGATAACGTTAGACTGGAGCGACAACGAATACCGCATCAGTGAGCCTGTTGCTGTGATTGAAAGGCTTAATCGACGCTACCAGCAAACGCAGAACAGCAAGCTTTACTTCACTATCGAATATGCCGTGTTGAACACCGAAACCGGTGAACTGAATTATTGCACTGCAGGGCACCCTAAATTTGTTTGGCAACAGACGGAACACAACTGCTTGGAACTTGTTGGTGACAACAACTTCATCGTCGGGGCATTGGAGCCGATGATGTACCAAGGTGGCAGTATCCAACTCAAGCCTAATGATGCGCTTTGGTTTTTCTCCGATGGCTTATTGGAAGCCAAGCAAGGCGAGGAGCTTTACGGCATTGACCGACTGCTATCCAACATCGAGGAGAGTAAAGTGATGCCAGAAAAGGCACAAACCAATGCCGTTTTGGAGCAAGTGCAAAACTGGCAAGGAAAACCAGAAATCGACGATGATGTGAGCGTGTTGAAAGTGCAATGGTTGGGTTGTGCACAATTACAAGCCGTAAATTCGACGAGTGTGGTATTCCAGAAATCCTATCAAGCGTCTTTAGAAGTTTCACGCCAAGCGAGTCTTGAATTGGTTGAATTCCTTCAACAACATTCGGTTTCTTCTCATGTCGCGCAAACCCTTGAGCTGTGTGTGGTTGAGTTGATGAACAATGCTTTCATCCATGCCTATCAAGAACAAACCGGAAAAACGGTTGAGTTAGAATGCGAACTAACACAAGGTGAGCAGCACAACATAGAAGTGCGTGTATTTGATTATGGCAATCGCATTTCTGATGAAACCTTCCAAAGTTACATCTCAAAGCAAATTGAGACGCCAAATCTATTCGATGAAGAGAGTTGGATGCCTTCAGGGCGAGGTTTGATGCTCATAGCCCAAATGACAAACGCGTTTTCTGTATCACATCAAGGGGAGCGCAATTGCTTTACGGTGGTGATAACTCCCGACGAAAAGACAAAGTCTATAATCCTTTAAAGACTTTATCCGTGGAAACCAAACATGTCGCAAATAGAAATCAAACGAGATCGACCACGCGTCGAATTGTTGTTTGCTAAATACAAAGAGCAGATCGGTGACGATTTTCCCGGTTATCGAAATCATGTATATCGGACAATCACCTATGCGATGCATTTTCTAGGTAACGATGAACGGTATGAACCGCTCGTTGAAACGGCTTTTGTGTACCACGATATCGGACTGTGGACCGATCATGAGCTGGCTTATTTGGAGCCATCAGAGGCTGCAGCGTTAGCTGACAATGAACACTTTGAATGGGGTTTAGATCCTGATGCTTTGCGTGGAGCGATTCATTGGCACCATAAGATTTCTCCGTACAAAGGTCCGCACCAAAAAGTCATTGAAGCATGCCGCAAAGCTGACTGGATTGATGCGACCAAAGGCCGTGTTCGTAAAGGGTTGAGTAAAGAAACCATCGCAGAAGTTGAGGCGGCCTTTCCAAACTTAGGTTTTCATGACACTTTGCTGCGTCTAGCAAAAGACTATGGTGGTTCGACGTTAGTCGGCGGTGTTAAAGTCACGCTGGGTATCGTGAAGTGGTAGCCTGAATAATCTTATAGATCGAATGTAAAAAGAGGACTCCATTTGTGAGCCCTCACATTTACGTAACAGCATTGGTTATTGTGTGATCGTTAACCCAAGTTGAGTTGCCATGCTTAACTCGTTGCGCTCTACGATTTCTTCAATCACTTTACCTTCTTGGTTAAAGCGAAAGTAGGTGAGGCTTGTCCATGTAACGTCTTTACCTGATACATCGAACTCCATCCACGTATTTGCATTTTTGGCTTTGTGAGTCAGGGCGACAACCACTTGATCTTCTGCTTCTACAATGCGTTGAAAGCTTGTCTCAAGGCTCTCATAACGTTCAGTTACGCAAGATTTCAACTTGGCTTCAAATTCGACTAACCCTTTTAAGGTTTTTCCACAATCAGGGCGGTGAATAAGAGCATCTTCAGCGAAAAATTCCCCCACACGTTCTGTTGCCTTACCGTCAACACAAATCTTAAAGTAATTTCTTATGGTTTGGACTTGTTTACTTTCCATTTATTTATCTTCTCTTTGTTTGTTGAATTGCTGGGATTTTTAATCAAAAAATGAAGCTTGAATAGATCAGATAAGGTCGATAATCTGTCAACAAATAGTAAACAATGAATGTTTTGATGAACTTAATCACGCTAATTAAATCGTTTATTTGCACCGTAGAGGAAGGCAGTTTTACGGGCGCATCTAAGAAACTAGAAGTGTCTAAATCTCTCGTGAGTCGCAATGTTAGAGATCTAGAAACGTATCTTGGAACGCGATTAATGAATCGCTCAACCAAGGCGCTGTCTCTTACAGACGCTGGTCATCAGTATTATCAAGAAGCACATGTTCTGATTTTGCAACTTGAAGCGCTGAATGACACGATGAGGTTTGATAGTAATGAAATCTCTGGCACCTTGAATGTTCTCGCGCCAAATGGTTTGACAGAAATCTTGCTCATGCAGTTTATTTGCGGTTTCAGTGATAAATATCCGGAGCTAAGAGTGAATTTGCTGCTTGATGATGGTTTAGATGATATCTCCTCACAAGGGTATGACGTAGCAATTCGATCTGGTCGTTTGGTTAGGCAAGATTCAGATTTGATCGCAACAAAGATCACTGAAAACAGGAATATCATATGTGCCTCGCCGCAATACTTAGAAGCCTCTTCTTCACTTTTGCAACCGAGAGATCTGCATTCTCATCGAATTATCGAAGACCCAAATTTAAAGAATTATAAGGTGTGGCGATTTAACAAAGCGGGAAAAGAGCTGGATGTGCAGGTGTCACCATCTCTTTCCGTTAACAGCGTACAGGCAGTGAAAACGGCGCTAAAACAAAACTATGGAGTTGCGATGCTTCCAAGAGCATTGGCGGAAGATGAGTTGTGTAAGGGCGAATTGATAGAAGTACTGAAAGACTACCAATTACCAACAAGAACGGTCTACGCGCTTTATCGAGCACGCTCTAACACACCGAGAAAGGTCAAAGTCTTTATCGAAGAGCTAAAAGCGTACTTTGCACCTTAACGTCAGCTCATTTCTGAGTATCCGTTGCTCTATGTTTATCGGTGCTGAAATCAGGTATGTGCGTTTAGTTTGTTTACTTTTCAATTCATCAAAGAGGATGGAACTTCAAAACGATTTGGTAATCATAGGGAAGGGTAAGATAATTTTCCCTTTTTTGTTGTAAGGTTTATCTAAGCAAAATAGACGTTTAGTGAGAATAGCAAAGCTTAGAAACAAAGTTCTCAAATACGTAACGTTTAAATTGCGCCTGTATGATGTTATAACATAACAATTGCTATTCTCAGTTAACCCTAGTACTATGAAGTTTGTTCGTTATTCCTTAATTGCTGTCGCTGCTACCGCATTCTCTCTTGCAGCTTATCTCACCTATCAAGCAGAAACGAAACCAGAAGAAATCACCATTAAGGTCACGCCTTATTCAGAACTAAAGAGCGCTCAAAAAAACGAGACTCAAACAAATGAAACACCTCAAAATCCCGAACGTGAAGTCAAAAAGCATGACAACATCGCGCGTATTCACTACTTCGTTAAAGTTGGTGACACGCTCAGCACGATCTTTTCCTCATGGGGGGTATCATACGACACCACTCAAAAGCTTCTTGAAGCTGACTTAACGTCACTGAAGCTCGATACCATCAAACCAGGCGACCACCTTGAGCTCGTGGTAGATAGAGATACTAAGACCCTAAAACAAGTGATTTTCCATGAAAGCCTTGTCGAACGCGCGGTCTATACGCAAAACGACGATGGCACGTTTGCTTATGACTTTATTGAGGAGCCGGGAGAGTGGCGTGAAGAAATGTACTCAGGCACGATCAATGGCAGTTTTTCTTCTTCTGCGCATAAGCAAGGATTGACCACAACGCAGATTGCTAACATCACTCGCGTATTACGTGACAAAGTAAATTTTGCTCGTGAGCTTCGTGCTGGTGATAGCTTTCATGTATTGGTGAATCGACAATATCTTGATGATCACTTTACTGGTAATGCAGAAGTGCAGGGCATCGCGATCAAAATGCGAGCTAAAGACGTTGAAGCATTCTTAGCGGAGGACGGTCGTTTTTATGACAGAGCAGGTAACAGCCTTGAACAAGCATTTAACCGTTATCCGATCGACAAACAGTTCCGTCGTATTACCTCTCCATTCAACCCTTACCGAAAACACCCTGTTACGGGACGAATCTCTCCGCATAACGGTACGGACTTCGCAACACCAGTTGGTTCCCCGGTTTACTCAACTGGCGATGGCAAGGTGATAGCGGTTCGTAACCATCCTTATGCGGGTAAATACTTAGTGATAGAGCACAATAGTGTCTATAAAACGCGTTATTTGCATCTAAGCCGTTTTCTCGTCAAAAAGGGCGACCATGTTAAGCGTGGGCAGAAGATTGCATTGTCGGGAGCGACAGGACGATTAACTGGGCCACACCTTCATTTCGAAGTGTTGGTACGTAATCGTGCAGTGGATGCTATGAAAGCGGATTTACCATTAGCGAGTTCCATTTCTACTAAAGACAAGCCAGCCTTTTTAGCAAGAGTCTCTGAATTTGATGATTTGGTTGCTCGTGAGCAAAGTGCCAGTAGTGCGCAAACAATGCAGAACAAACAACCCTCTTAGTGGGTATAGCAGCATCAAGGCAAGCATTTTCGCTTGCCTTTTTTGTTTTTAGCGAACTAGGTATTAGGTTCTTAAAATAGATGAAAAATAAAGCATATCAGAAGAATAATCCTATGGGATGAGTCGGTTAATTATTTCATTTAAATGACAGTAAAAATAGAATTTATACTCTATTTTTATAGGAGCATAACTCATTTTACGCGATATAAATATGTGATATTTATTCCATAAAGTTCCATTGTCTTTGCTTACTATTATTTCCTATTTTACCAAGTGTATTTATTTTAAATCATTATTATTTGGTTTAATTTATAATTCCAATCAATGGGTGGATAATTTATCTACATTGTTGATTTTAAATCGCTGATTTTTAGTTCATTGTTTTTTGGTGCGAGCAAAGTGGTTTAAGAAAGGGTGATGATGCTATCTTTTTGTTGTTAAAAAGTTTTT